>CAWVUS010000306.1:0-6155 GCA_963933195.1 uncultured Planctomycetaceae bacterium | reverse complement strand
GTTTTCCAGGCGGTCTTGCCGGTCTTGCGGTCGAGGCAGTAGACGGTCTGTGTTTCGGCTGCCCGGTTGGAGGTGGCCAGAAATACGTGAGCACCCAGCACCGAGGGAGAGCCGTGTCCCTGGCCGGGAATCTCCACTTTCCAGGCCACGTTGGAGGTGTCGCTCCAACTGACCGGTGGTGTCTGTCCGTCAGCCGCCACACCGTCGCGGCCGGGGCCGCGCCACCACGGCCAATCGTTGGACGTGGTCTTGATGGCGGCCGCGGTGTCTGCCGAGAGTTCCTCGGCAAAAACGCGAGGTGCCGCGAGGAACGCGAGAACCAGCAGGAGTGCGAATCGGAGAGAAGTCTGGTGGGGCATGGGGGGGGCACACACATTGAGGAAAGGTTCGCAGCAAGATAGCGAGGAACAGACACGTCGGACAGTCCGAGCGTTCTCGCAGGCAACCATCCGTCGGACGGTGTCAGGCAAACAGGCCGCTGATGGGTTCGGCACGGTAGACCGGGTAGGGGCGATCGGCGGCATCGTGCCAGTGGGCGTCGTGCGGGATGCCCAGGGCGTGGTAGATCGTTGACGCAAAGCTCTCGGGCGTCTGTGCGTCGGAGGCGGGGTAGGCACCGCTTTTGTCGGACGACCCGATCACCCGGCCGCCGGCCACTCCGCCGCCGCCGATCATCACCGTCTGGCATTGTCCCCAGTGGCCACGGCCGACCGTCTTGTAGACGTTGGGAGCGCCATTGAAAATTCTCGGGGTGCGACCAAATTCGCCGGCGATCACCACCATCGTGTTCTCGAGCAATCCGGAATCCGACAGGTCGTCGAACAGTGCCGAGATGGCCAGGTCGGTTGGTGGGAACAGGAAGTTCTTGGCCAATGGAAATGCGTTGCCGTGCAGGTCCCAGGTGCCCATGTTGCCCAGGTTGACCTGGATCAGGTTGACACCCAGTTCGACCAGTCGCCGCGCCATCAGCAGTGACCACCCAAATGAGTTGTTGCCATAACGTTGGAGTGTCTTGGGATCGGATCGACGCACGTCGAACGCATCGCGAACGCGGGGGTCAGCCAGCAGCGAGACGACTCCCTGCCGGGCCCGGTCGTAATCGGCCGATGCGGCCGACTGTTCCAGTTGCTCTCGCTGTTTTTCGACGATGTCGAGCAATTCAACACGGCGGCGGAATCGCGGAGCGAAAACTCCCTCGGGCAGTGAAATGTTGGGGACTTCAAACCGCCAGTCGTCACGGTCGGAGTGGTTGCCCCTGTGCAGGTTGTAGAGGTAACCGGGAAACGCGCCCGAGAAGGCGTGGTAACCGTGGGGCTTGTCGGTCATGTTCAGGAACCACGGTTCGTGGTTGGCCCCCAGCTTGCCGGCGAACTGGCCGGGGAACACACCCTGCTGGCTGTGGATGACCTTTTCGGGCAACACGATGCTGTTGGCCAGGTTGCTGCGAGAGTCGGTCATGGCTCCGGCCACAGCAGCAATGGACGGCCAGTCGTCACCATGCGGTCGGCTGGAACGGAACGGCGTCTTGTCGCGACGCCCGGTCAGCATGATGTAGGTGCCGGATTGGTGTCCGGTGTCGGGGTGACTCAGTGACCGCACCAGGCTCCAACGATCACTTTGTCGAGCCAGTCGGGGAAAGTGCTCACAGATCTCGATCCCGGGAGTGGCGGTGTGGATTGGAGAAAATTCACCGCGGTACTGGCTTGGCCCCTCCGGCTTCATGTCGAACGTGTCGTGTTGCGATGCTCCCCCGGTCAGGAAGATGAAAATGACCGAGCGGGGTTTGGGAGCCGCCGGGCCGGCCGCCGCCCGCATCGCAGCGATGCCGGGCATGCCCAGGCCCATCAAGCCGATCGACCCGGCCTGCAGCAGTTGGCGTCTGGTCGAGACGTGTGACAGGTTCGGCACGTGGGATGTTGAGGAGGGCGTCATCGAGCGGTTCTCCCTGGAAGGACATTCACAGTACCCCATTTTCGATGAGCGGGAAATGGTCTTTCTTCTGCCTGGTCATCGCCCCGGGGAAGACTTCGACTGGTTCGCAAATGGTGTTGGAGTTTGAGAGGATGATCCGCATGTTCAATTTTCATCGCAGTTGCCTGTTGGCCACGCTGGCCTGGTTGTCCCTCCCCCTGGTTGCCTCGGCTGGCGAAGCTCCTGTCTTCGGACAACAGGTGCTGTTCCGGTCCGGGGCCCAGAAGACTCACACGTTCCGGATCCCGTCGCTGCTGACGACCCGGAAAGGGACGGTGCTGGTCTTCTGCGAGGCGCGTCGTGAGAGTGGCCGCGATCACAGCAATATCGACCTGGTGCTCAAACGCAGCGATGACGGTGGTGCGAGTTGGGGGGCCATGCAGGTGCTCTTTGACGATGACACGCACACCATAGGCAATCCGTGTGCGGTTCTCGATCGCCGCACCGGCACGATCTGGCTGACGTTTTCCAAGAACAACAAGCGGGTGTTGTTGAGCAGTAGTGCCGATGACGGACGGACGTGGTCCAGGGCGGTCGACATCACCAGCGACACACTGCCAGCTGACTGGGGCTGGGTTGGCCCGGGACCCGGCCACGGGATCCAGTTGCGACACGGCCCACACGCCGGACGCTTGGTGATTCCGGCCTGGGCGGGGATCGAAAAGGACGTGCCATTCGGACGTCGGCAACTCTCCTATGCTTTCTACAGCGACGACTCGGGGAAAACCTGGCAATACGGCAAGCCGGCCACGGTGGACCAGTCCGACGAATGCGAGGTTGTCGAACTCTCCGATGGCCGGTTGTACATGAACGCCCGCAGCCGGATGGGCAAGAAGCAGAGAGCCTTTTGTCTGAGTTCCGACGGTGGAAAGACCTGGTCGCCGATTTCTCATCACGCGGGAATGCCCGAACGGAGTTGCCAGGGGAGCCTGGTGCGCGTGGGGCGCAAGGCGATCGTGGTGGCGCATCCCGCCGACACGAAATCACGCCGGCTGTTGACCGTTCGGTTGAGCCGTGACGAGGCGAAGACCTGGCCGGTGTCTCGAGTGGCGGAGGTCGGGCCGGCGGCTTACTCGGACATGGCCACCAACGGCGATGGTGACGTGTTGTTGGCCTACGAGGGCGATGGGTACCAGACGATCAAGCTGGTGCGGTTCAACCTGGCGTGGCTGACCGACGGCAAGACGAAGTGATCGCCGCGACGGCGGCTCAGATCAACTCGTCAATCAACCCGCGTTCCTCGAGCACGTACCGCGGCCGGCCGGCCGGGTCGGGGAACTTCAGCGACGGATCGATGCCCAGGTGGCGGTAGATCATCGCCTGCACGTTGTTGGGGCCATAGGGGGCGGCGATCGGGTAGCCGCCCTTGGAGTCGGATGCGCCGATGACTTGGCCCACCTGCAGGCCGCCACCGGAGATCAGCACGGTCATGACCGCACCCCAGTGGTCCCGGCCCGCCTCGCTGTTGACCTTTGGAGTTCGTCCGAATTCACCCATGCAGACCAGCAGGATCTGCTGGTCGAGCCCACGTCGGTAGAGATCGGTGACCAGGCCGGCCACGCCCTGGTCGAAATACGGACCTCGCTTGTTGAGGCTCTGCTCGAGCGTGAAACCACAGACCTTCTGGCCGTGGTTGTCCCAGCCCCCTGAGCCGACGGTGACAAAGGGGACTCCGCGTTCGGCCAGTCGGCGGGCCAACAGCAGCCCCTGGCCAAACTCGCTGTTGCCGTAAAGGTCGCGGGTGCCCTGGTCCTCGCGTTTCAGGTCGAACGCGTCACGCACCGAGGTGGTGGTGATCATCTGGTAGGCCTGCTTGGTGAAACTGTCCTGCGCGGTGGCGAATCCCCGGTTGTCGAGGATGCGGCGGGTCGAATCGAAACCGGCCAGCAGGCGGCGGCGATCCTCGAGTCGTGAGGTGCTGATCCCCTTGATCAACTCGAGATTGGGGACCTGGAAATCCTTGGAGGTCAACTTGCCACCGGTTTCGAATGGGTTGAACGACTTGCCCAACCACGCGGAGCGGCCGTAACGCATCGAGGAGGGGATGGAAACGAACGGCGGCATTGCCGGGGCATTGGCACCCCGGACCTTGGCGATGACCGAGCCCATGCACGGCATGTCGTTTTCGACGTTCGACGCGTTTTGCAGGTAGTAACCGGTCTGAACCAGGTGGCTGCCGACGGTGTGGCTGCCGGTCTGGTGGTGGACCGACCGGACCAGTGCCAGCCGATCCGTGACCTGGGATTGCCGTGTCATCAGTTCGCTGAATTGCACGCCGGGCAGGGTGGTGTTGATGACGCCGAATGGGCCGCGGTATTCGGCGGGGGCCTTCGGCTTGGGGTCGTAGGTCTCGTGCTGGGTCGGCCCACCGGCCAGTTCGACGAAGATCACCGCATTGTTGGACCGATTGTTTTGGTCGTTCCGGCTGGCGGCCTGCAAGGCCATGATGCCCGGCAGTGAGAGGGCACCAGCGGTTCCCATCCCGGCCTGGATCGCATCCCGCCGGGTGATTCCGTCACAGTAGTCGGAGTGACGTCGTGTCATGGTCCACAATTGCTCGGTGACCGGGGGGGGGCGTGCAACGACATCGAGTATATCGGCATCACTCCGGCTGAGAAACACTGCCTTCTGGCCGACGCCGATCCTGGGCGGAGTATCCCTGTGCCCGTCGACGTGGTGAGAGGTCAGCGTGTCCTGGCGATTCCCAGTGGTTCGGCCGGCCTGGGAGTCCAAAAGCCGCCTGCGCTGGTGGCTTTTTTGTCGGGAGGTGACCACTGGCGGGAGTGAAAGATCCCGACGCCGTCGATGATCCTGTGGGACACCGACACCAGGTGATTGCCGGGCAACAGGACGGTGCTGGCGTACTGGCAATTCCTGCCGAGTTGGAAGACGGTGCGACTCCAACTGCGGCCCTCGTCGTAGCTGACCATGAACCGTTGTCCCGATCCATCGGTCTTGTGTCCGAAGACCAGCAGGATCGTGTTGTCGGGCAGCCGGACCAGGCAGGCGGTCTGTTCATCGAATCCGGTGACCAGTCGTGGAGTGCTCCAGGTTTTGCCATTGTCATCGGAGTGCAGGATGGCGGTGTTGCGGACGATCAGCCCCGCGCCGACCTGCTTGCTCTTGGTGAACGGGGCCGTGTCGGTACGCAGGAGGTGAGGCGAGGCGAGCGAACGAGGGTCGTTGGGCAGCTTGTGTCGCTGGTAACGGACCGTCGCCAACAGGCGACCCGAGGGCAGGGCCAGCAGGTCCGGTTCGGCGCCGTGCCGGCACATCGTGCGATCGTCGCGTTGCCAGGTCTTGCCATCATCGCTGGATCGCCAGAGGAAGGCCCGCCCGATTTGTTCCGCCTTGGGCAGTGGGCCGCTGTCGGACTGGAACCACGCTCCCATGGCCAACGCGACACTGCCGTCGGCCAGCGTTGCGAAGCGACAACGGTGGGCCCCGGCATTTTCCCGTGGACCGCGATTGAGTTGAACGGGAGTTTCCCAGGTGGCTCCACCGTCGGTCGATCGTGTCACGTAGAGGTCGGAATGGTAACTCGGATCGGAGTACCCTGTGTAGGGGCGACCGTCGTTGTATTGCACCGTGAGGTGGGCCAGCACTGTGCCGCGGGGCGTGACGCCGCACCCGTCGAAACTGTTGTTCAGCAACTTGGAGCCCGCCGGTGTTCGCAGGCCTCGTGGCGGTGAACCCAGGCTCGTCCAACTGGCTCCTCTGTCACGCGATCGGGCGATCACCGACCAGCAGTGGGCAATCAACTGATTTTTTGGCCCGAGGACCAGCGTGGGTTGCGAGGCGGCCAGCTTGGCTCGGAATTCTTTGGATGGCCACGAACGGAATGTGTTTTTCCGGTGACGCATTCCCTCTGGCGAGAACGGACGTCCAAAAAGTTCCAGGAGCTCAGGGTGGCCCTCCGCCCAGGTCGTCGTGACGGTCGGCGTGTCGGCGGCACGGCACTGCTGGATCCCCGGTGGACTCACCACGCCGATGCTGGCCAGGACGGCCAGGAGGACCGGGACGGTGATCTGGCGATTGGGCACGCTCATCGCAATGCTTCCTCTGGTTGGAATGGGTGCGGCAGTCGTGTGGCACTGTAATTTTGCGACGGATGCTGTTCAAGCGGCCTGGCGTCAGGAGGTGGCCAGTCGGTCCAGGGCCTGCAGGTTCATCATCAGGCGACG
>CAWVUS010000305.1:0-6187 GCA_963933195.1 uncultured Planctomycetaceae bacterium | reverse complement strand
TCGGTCGACGGCCGAAGCAAGCGAGGCGAGAAAGTTGGTGGCCAATTGTCGCCGCTTCTTGAGTTGATCGATCTGTGCCGCCGAAATGGCCTGCCCATCAACCGTGGCAGGAACCAACTGGCCTCCCATGGATCCCCCCACGATTCCGGCGATAACGCCGAACAGGCAGCCGGTGACAATCGCGGTCAGGCGAGCGTTGACCATCCAGCCCTTGCCCGGACGCAGGCCGACTTCTGTCAGATCGGCGGACCGGGATTCCCAGGATCGGGCCTGTCCGGTCGAGTCCTGGCTGGCAGCGATATTCCAAAATCCGAAAGACACGGCCCCCAGACCACCGATAAGGACCCCGTACGACAATGGGTCGGGTGCCATCCGCCATCCGACCGCCAAAACGGCACCTCCGACTGCACCCCAAACGGCATATTCCATGGCACGACCGCTGGCGGCCTTGATTGTCCAGGCCAGGATCGCTCCCAGAAGAGGCAACAGGAACACCGAGAGTTGTTGCAACTGGCCGGGATTGCGAGCCAGTTGCATCAACGGGTCCAGGATAATAAATGACGCCATCGAGAGGCCGATAAGAACGACCATCATGGCGCCGGTGTGCTTGCGGAAAAACTGGAACGGAGAAGCCATCAAGATCCTCAATCAGAACGTGATCTCGTAGCCCGTAATGGGCTCACCACTTGACAGGAGCATTAGCGATTGTTTAACGGTCGCCCGTACAAAGGCAACGGCGAGCCATTGTAGTGGTCCTCAAAAAAACGTGACAAGGCCAGCAGCCGATTCGTGAGTCGGCTTAACGCTTTCTGAACACTTCTTTTCTTCAAGACAACCCATGGCCAAATCATCGACTTCCACGAGACGACACCTGGTGATCGTCGAATCGCCGGCCAAGGCGAAGACGATCAACAAGTATCTCGGGCCGGAATTCCAGGTCGAAGCGTCGGTCGGTCACGTCCGTGATTTGCCGCGGCGCAATCCCAAGGGGATGGACTTGCCGGTTCCCGGCATTGATCTCGACAACAACTTCCAGCCGATTTACGTCGCGATTGATGGCAAGCAGAAGACGATCCGGGAACTCAAGAAGGTTGCCAAGAAGTCGGATGACATCTGGCTCGCGACGGACCTCGACCGTGAGGGCGAGGCGATTGCGTGGCACCTGGCCGAGGAACTGGGGCTGCCTCCCGAGCGATGCAAACGGGTGGTCTTCAACGCGGTGACCAAGCAGGCCATCGATCGTGCGTTCCAGAATCCTCGCGCTATCGACATGGACATGGTCAATGCGCAGCAGGCCCGCCGGATCCTCGACCGCATCGTCGGCTACCAGGTCTCGCCACTGCTGTGGAAGAAAGTGGCCGGAGGCCTCTCGGCCGGCCGTGTCCAGAGCGTGGCGGTGATGCTGATCGTTGATCGCGAGCAATTGGTGCGGGCACACGTTCCGGACGAGTCGTGGGAGGTGACCGCGATCCTGTCACAGGATCCCGAGGCTGCCACCGGGCTGGTCGAGCCATACGCTGAATTGCTGGCCCAACGAGACGAGAAGGGCAAGGGGCCCACTCGAAAACAGCGTCATGCCTGGATCGAGGAACACGGGGGGCTGCCGACTCAACTGGCACTCCTCTCCAGTGGCCCGTTCAAACTCGAGTGTTCCGGCGAGTCGCCGCGAGATTTCACCGAGGACGTGATTGCGGCCGCCGAGGCGGTGGGATTGATCGATGTCGAGATCAGCGTGACCACCGATGACGAAGCCAAGGGACCCGCACGGGTCCGTCGCGCGGTGAGCGGTTCGATTGATCCCGCGGCCCGGTACCGGGTCTCGGACATCTCGACAAAGCCCTCGACGTCCAAGCCTCAAAAACCATTCCGGACCAGCACGCTACAGCGTGCCGCGGCGACCTTCCTGGGCTTCACCGCCGACCGCACGATGCGGGCTGCCCAGCGGCTGTACCAGGGAGACGCCATGGCCGGCAGTGACCTGGGTGGGCTGATCACCTACATGAGAACCGATTCGACGCACCTGGCTCCGGAGGCGATCCAGGCCGCACGGGAATTGATCGAGACCGAGTACGGAGCGGAGTATCGTCCCGAGTCTCCCAGGATCTACGAAACCGATCGCTCTGACGCCCAGGAGGCTCACGAGGCGATCCGGCCGACCGACGCCAGTCGCACACCCGCGAGCCTCAAGGGGAAACTCGGCGAGGAACAGTGGCGATTGTACGACCTGATCTGGAAGCGGTTCATGGCCTGCCAGATGAGTGACGCCAAGTGGGAGTCGACGACGGTGTTGCTGGAACGGGACGACCAGGCCACCGGGGCCGTCTTGAAGGCCAGTGGTCGAGTGCAGGTCTTCGACGGTTTTCAGAAGGTGTCGGGTGTGCCCGAGTCGAATGAACCGGTGCTGCCGCCGATGCAAGTCGGTGATCAGCTAGCGCCATTCGACATTTCGCCGTTGCAGAAATTCTCCAAGCCGCCGGCTCGTTACAACGAAGCCTCGTTGATCAAGAAGCTTGAGCAGGAGGGGATCGGTCGTCCCTCGACCTACGCACAGATTCTCAAGACCGTCCAGGATCGTCGGTATGTCGAGAAACGGGGAGCGGCCGCCCTGTATCCCACCGATCTTGGCGAGGTGGTGACCGAGAAGCTCCGGGAGGGTTTTCCTCGCATCATGGAAGTGGGGTACACCCGCTGGATGGAGGAGCAACTCGACCGGGTCGAGGAGGGGAATGCCGACTGGGTCGATTTCCTCAAGGAATTCTACGATCCGTTCAGCAAGAGCCTCGAGTCGGCTCACGAGGCGATGAAGCACGCCAAGGCCGAGAGGCAGATGGCCCCCGACGAGTACCGGTGTCCCGAGTGCAACAAGCCGACCGAGTACCGCTTTGGTCGCAACGGCAAGTTTCTCAGTTGCACCGGCTTCAATCTTCCGACGATTCCCACCGAGTACAATTGTCCCGAATGCGATGAGCACTCGCTGGTCGTGAACCGTCGCAAGACGGTCAAGGGACGCCCGTTCCTGACCTGCCCGGGCTGTCTGCACAAGGAGAGCTGGCGAAAACTGACGCCCGAGCAGAAGGACGTCATCACCGAGATCGAGGCAAAGATTGACGAGCCGTGCAAGTACGCGGCCCCGATCGATCACAAGGGCCGCCCGATCGAGCCGTCACAGACCAACGTCGCCTGTCCGAAATGCGAAGACGCGATGATCCAGCGAACCGGACGGTTTGGTCCGTTCCTCAGTTGTCCGCATTACCCGGAATGCGACGGGGTGGTCAACATCGACAAGAAGACCGGCAACATCAAGTTGCCGGCGCCGCCGCCGTTGGAAACGGACATGGGATGTCCCAAGTGTGAGCAGCCGTTGTTCCTGAGGACCGGCAAACGAGGTCCCTGGCTGGGGTGTTCGACGTTTCCCAAGTGCAAGGGGCGTGGTGGTTGGGCGAAACTCGAAGAGGACATCAAGGCCCAATGGGGAAAGTCGCTGGAGGCGTGGGAGTCGGACAACCGGCCACCGGACCTGAAGACAATCAATGGTGAACTGATCGAGGAGGGATTCCGGCCTGTTGTCGAGGGTGACGACGAGTCGGATGACGATGCCGAATCGGTCTCCGCGGACTAGCCGTCCGATTCGGCTGGGTCGGTCGAGACGCTCCAGCGGCGTGCCAGCGTGGACTCGACACCCAGTTGATCGCAGATTCTCGCCACCACGAAGTCGACCAAATCCTCGATACTCCGGGGGTGGTGGTAGAACCCCGGGGCCGCAGGCAAAATCACCGCCCCGGCCCGCGCGACGGCTTGCATGTTCTCCAGCCCGATCAGCCCCAGCGGTGTTTCGCGTGGCACCAGGATCAGGCGTCGACGTTCCTTGAGGTGCACGTCGGCGGCACGATGGATGAGGTTGGTGGAGAGTCCCCCGGCGATCGCGGCCAGGGTTCCCATCGAGCAGGGGCAGATGACCATGCCTCCGGTCAAAAAACTGCCACTGGCTATTCCCGCCATGAAGTTGCCGTGGTCGTGCACGATCAATTCCCCGTCGGGCACATCGTGCCCGAGCAGGTCGGCCGGTTGAATCTGCTCCAGGGGGAGCGACAGGTGGAGTTCATGCGCCAGCACCTGGCGACCAGCGGGGCTGATGACCAGGTGGACTCGCCGGCCGGCCGACAACAGCACCTCCAGCAACCGGACCCCGTAGGCCGATCCACTCGCTCCGGTGATTGCTACCACCAGGTCGTTCGACAACGTCCCGTCTCCTCCCACTTGGTTGTCCCCCACGGTGCCAGTCTAGTCGATTGTGTCGGCGGGACACACCCGCCCACGGGCCGGTGCTCTGTCGCCGTTGTCCGTACTGCGTTAGTCTGGCCGGGCGGATGGGACACGAGGTGGTGAGCGGATGCCGGTTGACAAGTCGCAACAGCGGATCCGACGAATGTTTGGCGCGATCGCTCCGCGCTACGACCGGATGAACCGCCTGATGACCTTCGGGCTGGACCGGCTGTGGCGGCGACACACGGTTCGCAGCGTGGAACTCGAACCGGACCAGCCGGTGCTGGATGTCTGCTGTGGCACGGGGGACCTGACCCTGGCCTGGCGGAAATGCCTGGGGCCGGATGCTGTCGTCATTGGTTCGGACTTCACGCAACCGATGCTCGTGCGGGCTCGTGAGAAGTCTGACCGTCGTCTCGGCACCCCGAGCCGTTCGGGGGACGTTGTGTATCTCGGGGCCGATACGTTGAGGCTGCCGTTTTCGGATGATCGGTTCCAGGTTGTCTCGGTCGGTTTTGGAATACGAAACGTGGGCGACACCAGTGGTGGTTTGGCCGAGATGGTCCGAGTCTGTCGCCCCGGGGGCTACGTGATCGTGCTCGAGACGTCGGTTCCGGGTTTGCCAGTAATCGGTGGACTATTTCGTTTCTATTTCAATCGCGTGGTTCCCCGGATTGGTCGCTGGTTGTCACCTGATCCGGATGCTGCCTACTCGTATCTCCCCGCATCGACGGCCGAGTTTCCGCAGGGCGAGGCATTTGCCGGGTTGATGCGGGATGCCGGACTGGATGGGGTGCGGGTTCAGCCTCTGACACTCGGTTCGGTGACCCTGTACGTCGGGCGGAAGCCCCACGGCAACGCCGCTCTTGGCTGAAATCCTGTCTTGTCGTAGACTCCCGGTTCTCTCGACCCAAACACGCGGCCATGTGGCCGGAGGAAAGGACTCCTCCCCCTTGCCCGAACAGCACGATTCTTGGACCGAATGTCGTTGGTCGGGGTATCGTCGTGCCTGTGTGGTGATGACGGTGTGGGCGATGGCCGTGCCAGGTGTTTCGGCCGCGGCCGATCGACTGGCCGAAGGTTTTGCGGGTCGTGAAGTCACGTCTCGGATCACCGTGTCTTCGTCCACGGCCGAGGTGACCCTGCATCGTCGTGAATCCCAGGGTGGGGTGAACAGTTCGGGGTGCGAGCGGGTGATCGTGCGGACCCGTCGACTGGGGACGTCGGTGACCTGGGAGCAGCCGATCCCGGCCGCCCGTGTGATTGATGAACTGGCGGTCAGCGTCTCGACCTGGAGCCGTTCACGAGGACTCCAGTTGGCCGTGCGGGTCGTGTTTCCACACCAGGTCGATCCTCGAACCGGCCGAGTTCTGACCGACCTGTTGCCTGGCCCTCGCGTGACCCAAACCGGCCAGTGGCAGAAATTGACTCTTGAGGGAATTCCGGGCCGGCTTCGTGAGCGACTGGTTTTGTTGCGAGCGAGGCTGAAGCGGCCGGGGCTGAAGGGGCGTGACGCGTACATTGATCGAGTTGTGCTCCAGGTGGAACCCGATCCAGGGACGACCGAGTGGCTGGTCGACGACCTGCGGATGGGGCCGATCGTCGCTCCTCGCAAGGTGGTCGACGAGACCGACGAGCGTGGGGCGGATGGCCGAGCGGCGACTCCGGCCGAGGTGCGGCTGGACAGGCTCCACGTCGAGGGCCGTCCATTCCTGCCACGAGTGATTGTCTACCGCGGCGAGCCTCTCGAAGTCCTCAAGGCGTCCGGTGCCAACCTGGTGCAGGTCCCCGATTATCGCGATCGTGGCTTGATTGAACGGTTGCGGTCGGCGGGATTGTGGGCCATGGCGGCACCACCGCGTCCACCAACAGTTGACGGTGTCGTGGCTGACCCGGGCACCGCGGCGCTGGTTCCGATCGCGAC
>CAWVUS010000304.1:0-6207 GCA_963933195.1 uncultured Planctomycetaceae bacterium | reverse complement strand
TGGAAATATCTTTCAGCGGCCAAGCCGGAACCCGATACGTTTATTCCGGGCTTTCCGTCGGCACCAACGGTAGCGGCAGACACTGTTTACGTTGGTGATGAAGATGGCGTGTTTCATGCTGTCGATCGTAAGACCGGAAAAAAACGATGGCTGTTTCGGACGCAGGCGGAAATCAACAGTTCGGCGGCCGTTGTCGGGACACGGGTGATTTTTGGATCGTATGACGCAAATCTGTACTGCCTGGACATTCGCACGGGGAAGAAAGTCTGGTCGTTCGAGACGGCAGATCGCATTAATGGGTCACCGGCAATCGCGGGGAAATACACTTTCGTGACTGGATGTGACCAACACCTGAGAATGATCAATATCGACACGGGGAAGCAGGAATACGACATGGCGCTGGGCAGCTTCATGATTGCGTCCCCGGCAGTTGTCGGAGATCTACTGTATGTTGGTACTCACGACGGCGAATTCCTTGCGGTCAATTGGAAAAAGCAAGAGGTGGTTTGGCGGTATAGTGATCCTCAAAAAATGCAGCCGTATCATGCCTCGGCAGCAATTCTTGGTGACCGAATCGTTGTGGGGAGTCAGGACAAGCGAGTGCACTGCATCGATCGGAAGACAGGCAAACGGCTGTGGGTGTTCCAGACTCGTGCGCAGGTGAACAGCTCTCCGGTGATTGCCGGAAAGCGAGTGTATTTTGGATCAGCCGACAAACACGTTTATGCGATTGACCTTGAGACCGGCAAAGAGGTTTGGAAACATCGTGGGAAATCGGATTTCAACGCCGCTCCGTCGGTGGCTGCCGGCCGGTTGTTGATCGGATCGGAAGGTAGCCAGGCGCGTCTCCTGTGCTTTGGTGCAAAATAATGGCAACCGACACAACCAGCACCACCGAGGTGGGCAGTTACTTCATCTCGAACTATCCGCCGTTCTCACAGTGGACCGACGAGGCGATTGCCGAGGTCGAGACCGCGTGGGACGAATCGAATCCGGATCCGGTTCCGCTTGGGTTGTACCTCCACATTCCGTTCTGTCGGAAGCGGTGCAAGTTTTGCTACTTCCGTGTCTACACGAACAAGAATGCCAAAGCGATCGCCGAATACGTGGAAACGATTGCGTCGGAAGCCGAGATGGTCAGTCGGCGAAACGCGGTTTCCGGGCGAAAACTGGAATTCGTCTACTTCGGTGGTGGGACGCCGTCTTACCTCAGTTCTCGGCAGCTCACGTTTCTCAGGGATTCCCTCTCCGACTCATTCACCTGGGACACCGCGAGCGAAGTGACATTCGAGTGCGAGCCGGGAACCTTGAGTCTCGACAAGGTGAAGACGCTCGCCGAAATTGGTATCACCCGTGTGTCGCTGGGTGTCGAGAACTTTGATGATGCGATCCTGGAAGAAAATGGACGTGCCCACCTGTCTCCAGAGATTTTCCGAGCGTACGACTGGATCCAGGAAGTTGGGTTTCCGCAGGTCAACATCGATCTGATAGCTGGGATGGTTGGCGAGACGGAGGAGAATTGGAAGCGGTGTGTCGAAAAAGCGATCGAGATGCGGCCTGACAACATCACGATCTACCAGATGGAACTTCCGTTCAACACGGTCTACTCGCAACAGATCAAAGAGGAGGGAGTTGCGTCACCGGTGGCCGATTGGCCAACCAAACGCAGGTGGGTCAGCGAGGCCATGGATCGCCTTTTGGAAGCGGGCTTTCATGTCTCAAGTGGCAACGAGATGGTGACGGACCCGGTAACGGATCGTTTTGTCTACCGGGACAACCTGTTTCGCGGGTCTGACATCCTGGCATTGGGTGTCTCCAGTTTCGGCCACTTCCAGGGTGTTCATTACCAGAATCTTGATGCAATCGAGGAATATCAGGCTGCCGTACAGGGAGGCAGGCTGCCAATCAATCGGGCCCTCCGCCCCAGTCACGGCCAGCGCCTGATTCGAGAATTCGTTCTCCAACTCAAGGAAGGGGAAGTTGACACAGCCGCCCTGGACAAAAAATTTGCGGTGAATACCCAGGAGCATTTTTCCGAAGCGCTTGGGAATCAACAACGAGCGGGATATCTCGAAGTTGGCGACGAACGGGTCACGCTGACACGCAAGGGGTTGCTCCAGGCGGATAGCTTGTTGCCGGAGTATTTTGAATCAGAATACCGTCGGGTCCGTTACACCTAAAAACGGTTGGCACAGGGAAGGCCGTGAATCCTCAAGACGAACTCAATGCCCTCGTTGGGCTTTTCGGCAACGGAGAGCGGTTGGTGCGGACGGCAGAGCACGTCCCGGGTGCGCTCACCCCGTCTCCGTACAAGGAGATGCTCGTCCACGAACACCACATGACGGTGACGATGGAGGAGTATTACGAGAGTCCGGTGGAAGTTCGGATTGTCGAACAGGTCGACACTGACGGGCTGTACTGCCGGAAAATCGTACTGCTGAAAGCCGGGACGTCGCAGGTTGTTCAATTTGGGATCGTGCGTTTCAATTTTCGTTACGTCACCGATGAAGTCCGAGATGAAATTGTGGCGGGCCAGACTCCGCTGGGCCGTGTGTTGATAAATCACAATGTGTTGCGACATATCGATCTTGGCGCGATCGTGCGGGTGACCGCCGGAGAAGAACTCGCCGAATTGCTGCAGATGGAACCGGGTGGAGTGACTTACGGTCGTTTGGCGACAATCTTCTGTAACCAACATCCTGCGGTCGACCTGCTCGAGATTCCTACACCGCTGGTGGTTCAATGAAAACGCTCGACAGCCTGGGGTCTCGGAGCGTCGACGTTGTCGTCATCGGCGGTGGCCCGGCGGGAGCCACGACGGCTGCACTGTTGGCCGAGAACGGCTTCAGCGTCGTGTTGTTCGAACGTGAATCGCTGCCACGGTTTCATGTTGGAGAATCGCTGGTCCCGGCGACCTACTGGTCACTGGAGCGGCTTGGTCTGGTCGATCGCCTCAAGGCGAGTGCGTTTCCCAAAAAGTTCAGCGTGCAGTTCGTGACCGAGGAGGGTAAGGAGACCAAGCCGTTTTACTTTGACAAATTCAAAGATCACGAGAGTTCGCAAACATGGCAGGTTTGGCGAGATGATTTTGACCGGATGCTGCTGGAATGTTCGGTTGAACGTGGAGCGGAGGTGGTCACCGAAGCCCAGGTGACCGAGGTGTTGTTTGAGGATGAGACGGCGGTTGGTGTGCGTGTTCGCTCCAGTGGTTCTGGCAGCAGCGACACGATGGACGTGATGGCGCAGGTTGTGGTGGACGCCAGTGGGCTGTCCGCCTTTTTGGCCAACCGTTTGAAAATCAAGGAGCCGGATCCTCGATTGCAGAAGGGAACGATCTGGGGATATTTTGAAAACGCGCGCCGTGACGATGGACGGGACGAAGGCGCGACCATCATCCTGCAAACAAAGGACAAGCGTTCGTGGTTCTGGTATATCCCGTTGCGGGACAACGTCGTGAGCGTTGGTTGCACCGGAAGTCTGAAATACATGTTTCAACCCGGTGGTGGCGATGTATCGCAAGTATGGGCACGTGAAGTGGCTCGTTGCCCGGCGATACAACAGAGACTGGCCGAAGCAACACTCCGGGACGACCTGCGGACGACACGAGATTTCAGTTACAAGGCGACAAGGGCTGCCGGCCCCGGTTGGGTGTTGGTTGGTGACGCGGTGGGTTTTATCGACCCGGTGTATTCAACCGGCGTCTTCCTGGCGATGAAATCGGGCGAAATGGCAGCCGATGCTGTTGTGGCTGGGCTGTCGGCTGGCGACGTGTCCGGTGAGCGGCTGGGGGCCTGGAAAGCCGAGTTCGACCAGGGTGTGATGCATTTTCAAAAGCTCGTGTACGCGTTTTACACTCCAGGGTTCAGTTTCGGTTCGCTGTTGCGTGAGAACCCCCAGTGTATCGAACACATGGCCAACATCCTGATGGGGAACGTCTGGGAGCCGAACGTGGGCGAGTTGTTTGATGTGATGGGCGAAGTCGTTCCACCGCGTGACGACGATCCCACGGTGATTTCGGCAGTGGGTGAAGAGGTCTGAATAATGACAGGACAGATCCTACCACTGCTGACAAAAACAAGGTGCTTCTGGTTGAGCGTGGTCCTCCTCGTTGGGCTCCAGCAATATCCGGGCCTGTGGGGGTCGAAAACACTGGTGTTGGATTTCCTGCCGATGCCATTGTTTTACCAGGTCGCTGTGTCTCTGTTGGCTGTTGTTGTTTGGTGGGTTGGGACGGTCGTCGCCTGGCCTGAAGATGGTCCGGAGTCGCCGGTAGACTCCGCGGTGGACGGTGTGGCCGAATCGGCGGAGGAGCAGGCGTGACACAACTGGTCATCATCTGTGGCTACCTCGTTTTGTTGCTTGGCCTGGGCGCCGCCGCATCGCGTTTGTCTCGCGGAACTAGCCGAGACTACCTCTTGGCCAGTCACTCGATAGGTCCGGTCCTGCTACTGATGTCGTTGTTCGGGACAACCATGACAGCGTTTGCGCTTGTCGGATCGACCGGGAAAGCCTTTCAACTAGGCATCGGTGTCTACGGATTGATGGCGTCGTCCAGTGGGATTGTGCATTCGCTGTGTTTCTTCCTGATCGGCGTGAAGCTGTGGCGCCTTGGGCAGCAGCACGGGTACACGACCCAAGTCGAATACTTTCGGGACAGGCTCGGATCGCATGCATTTGGCTATCTTTTGTTCCCGGTGTTGGTTGGCCTTGTGATCCCGTACCTTTTGATCGGTGTCCTGGGGGCTGGCGCTGTCATCAACGGGGTGACTCGGGGAACATTTGAAACGGCGTTCGCCGGCGACGGTCACGGTGTACCAGCATGGCTTGGGTCGCTGGTGATTTGCCTCGTGGTCCTAACCTACGTATTCACGGGCGGCATGCGGGGCACTGCTTGGGCAAACACGTTCCAGACCGCAGTTTTCATGGTGCTTGGCGTTGTGACGTTTGTGGTCATAGCCAAGGAGATCGGTGGAGGGGAGTCGTTCCTGGAGAGCCTGCAAGGGGCTACGGCGAACGTTTTGAAATCGCACCCCGAAAAGCTGGAGATGCATCCTCCGGCACTGTTTTTTTTCAGTTTTCTTCTGATCCCATTGTCGGCCGGGATGTTTCCGCATTTGTTTCAGCACTGGCTTACAGCGAGAAGTGCTTCGGCATTCAAGTTGCCGGTGATCGTGCACCCGTTGTTCATTTTGATTGTGTGGGTCCCCTGTGTGATGGTTGGTGCGTGGGCGACGTCCGCCGTCGTTAGTGGCGAACCGGTGTTTGCCACGCCCCCGTCGAATGTCAACACGGTGCTCCCGATATTGGTCGCTCGGGTTGCTGGCCCGGTACTTTCGGGGCTTCTGTCTGCGGGCATTCTCGCGGCCGTCATGTCATCTCTGGACAGCCAGTTCTTGTGCCTCGGGACGATGTTTACCAATGACATCGCGATGGCCCGTAACGAGGGACAGGCCGATCAAGACGACAAGCGGGTCGTCAAATTCGCTCGGATTTTCATCGTGGCAATTGTTTCCGTCACTTACTTACTCAGCCTGGGGAAACCGGCTGGAATCTTCGACTTAGGGCTGTGGTGCTTTGGGGGGTTTTCCGGCCTGGTTCCCTTGGTCGTCGCGGCGTTGTACTGGCGGAGACTCACACTGGCGGGAGCGACAGCGAGCGTAGTCGCCATGGTCGTGACATGGCTGGCTTTGTTTTTCGTGGGAATGGGTGGCTATCCGCCGGTTCCGGGATACAAGTTCATGGGAATGCTCCCGGCGGCGACTATCGTGGCCGTTCCAACGATCGTGCTCGTCGTGGTCTCGTTGGCGACCAAGCCACCGCCCGAGGAAACCGTGGTGAAATTCTTTCCAAGACAGACGACGCTTTAGTGGATGGCGAAATGGCAGTTTCTTACACAACGTCACGACGTGTTGAATTTGCTGACACGGATATGGCGGGGCTGATCCACTTCGTGACGTTTTATCGGATGATGGAATCGGTTGAACACGAATTGTTTCGATCAATGGGGACGTCGGTGATGTCTCATGACGAAAATGGCCTCCGCCGTGGCTGGCCGCGGTTGGGTGCTGAGTGTGAGTTCCATTCGCCGGCGTATTTCGAGGACGAGTTGTCGATCGCTGTAACCGTGGAAAAACTGGGGCGTTCGTCCCTGACGTTGAGTTACGAATTTCATCGCGATGAAACGCGGATAGCCAGTGGCCGCATGAA
>CAWVUS010000303.1:0-6220 GCA_963933195.1 uncultured Planctomycetaceae bacterium | reverse complement strand
GTTTGACAAACATCCTCGCCAACTTCGACGGCACATTGATCCTGGCCACTCACGACCTGACTGTTGTCCGCGAATTGACCGACCGGATCCTGGTGCTTGATGCTGGTGAGCTGTGCGCCGATGCACCCACCCAAGAAATCCTCGCCGACGAACAACTACTCGGAAAACACGGCCTGATTGCGTGACACCGGCGATTTTACGACCTGCCAACACCGCCATCGCCCGCCCGTTCCTTTTGCCAGGAGCGCCGATATTGCCCACCGATCGTCACCGCCACAACGCAAAAATTTTGCGCACGCCGGCTATTCGTGACATAGAATTCTGCAACGGGCGTCCACTGTGAGGCCGTCCAGTTGCGGTCTCTCCGGCTGTTCACACGGGTCAATGCCATGGGCAGACGACGCCGACCGGCTTTCACGCTGATCGAACTGCTGGTCGTCATTGCGATCATAGCAATCCTGGCGGCGCTTCTTTTGCCAGCGGTACAACAAGTCCGAAGCCGCGCCCGTTCGCTGGATTGTCGAAACCGTCTCAAGCAACTCGGCTTGGCTCTCCACAATTATCATTCCGTCCATGATCTCTTCCCCCCAAGTTTCGTCCGCCAGGAAGATGGAAATCCCCCCGCTCCTGTTGCGGGAGGCGGGCTGCAGTACCGGAGCCATTGGACCGGTTTTCATCTTCTCCTTCCGCACATTGATCAACGCCCACTCCATGAACAATACGATTTTGAAAAGACGTGGATTTCCAGTCTGACCGATCCGTCTGACCACAGCATGTGGCCGCTCAACCAAACGGCTATTCCTTTACTGATGTGTCCCGAGGTGACTCGAAACGGCACCGCCATCGGCGGCGACGCGACAACCGGCTTGAACGCCACCGCCCATTGGATGGCCGGTTCTCCCACCGACTATTCCTTCAACCACGGAGCCGACCGGATCAGCGCGTTGCCCAACACTTCCGCCACGGCCTGCCCGCGTGGTCTCCTCCACTTTTGGGCTCAATGGCCGGCAAAGAGCCGGGGTCCATTCGGGTACAACAGCCGATGCCGGGTCGCCGATGTCCGAGACGGGACATCTCAAACACTTTTCCTGGGAGAGAAGACCGGAAGTCGCCTGACATTCCAGGGGCCTAACGGGCAAACGCCGGCTCTGGCGGTCGAATTCCCGTGGGCCATGGCTGCTGTCTCTTATTTCGCACCAACCGGTGGCATCGGTGTCCCCAATTCATACTGGGTAGCTGGCCCCTACGCCGTCACCGCCGACGTACGACTCCCCACCTGCCCTGATGACACAGGTGCCGTTGGAACTCCGTTCCCCATCAACCCATTTCCCAAGGCCCTGGGAAATTCGGCTGACGAACGCCCTCTCTATTCGTTTCAGTCCGACCACACGGGTGGCTCACACTTCCTGATCGGCGACGGATCCGTCCGGTTTCTCAACGATTCCATCAACCAAGGTGTGTACCAGGCTCTCTCGACGATCGAGGGGGGCGAGGTCACCGGCGGAGGCTTCTGAATGCCGCATCGAGTGAGACGCACAATTGTCTCGGTGGTCATTGGCATGCTTGCAGGCTGCGGAGGGCAAGTTCCCAATCAACAACTGGACCAGGCACGCCACCACCTCCAACACGCCGCCCCCCAACAGGCTCTCGAGTCGCTCTCCGGACTCACCGGCACCCCTGACACGCACTACCTGCGGGGCGTTGCATTGATGCAACTCGACAAGCTCGACGCAGCTCACGGCGAGTTCCAAGCGGCGACTGATCTCTCTTCGCAACCCCGCCACCGCGCCTGCCTGCTGAAGTTGCATCTTTTTGCCCGTGATTATTCCGCGGCCGAGAAACTCATCGCACTGGAGCAGGCTCACCCGCAAGACCCGGTCGTCCGGCTGTCGTGCGTCTATGCCTACGAAGCGCGTGCCGTGCGACTCTCGGCGGAGTCACGACACGAGGCGGCAGCCGCTCATCGACGACGAGCCTCACAATCACTGAAAACCGCACTCGCGATCGCCGGTGACATCCCGGAATTTCATCCGGAACTACTCGACTTCGCGATGGAATATGGTCATGTCGATCCAGCACTGAGGCTCGTCCGCCTCATGCGACAACAAGCCCCTTCCGACGAGCATTTAGAACGGCGAGAAATCCGGCTCTTGATGGCAAAAGGAGACCACGCGGAATCAATTCGCCTGGCTCACCGGGTGCACCTGCGACACCCCAACGAATCGGCGGCGGCCGTCCTTTATGCGTCAACACTCTCGACGACGGCCATGTCGAAAATCCACGATTCCGATTTCAGTAGGCTCAGAAAACGGTTTCCCGGCAACATCACGCTGATTGCACATCACGCCCGTTACCTGGCCACCAACCACAAGCTCACATCGGCCTGCCAGGTCCTCGCGACTGCGCTCGCTTCGGATTCCATGAACCGACTCGCCAACAAGGATCGCTGGCCATTGATACAGGCGTCCATCACGCTCCCCTTGCAGGCCGGAGTGCCAGGGCTGGCTGAACAGCAGTTGAATCGGTACCGCGGGCAGATCGCCGATGAACTGGTGGTCACCTATTACGAGGGCCAACTACTCCACCTGCAGCAGAATTATGCCGCCGCCCAGCAAAAGATGACAGAAGTGCTCAGGAGACGAGCCGGGCAAGGTGGGAAACGGGACCCACTGGTCACTGATGCCATCCGTTGGTTGCAGAGAATCCGACGTGCCCAGGGTCGCCACCGCTCGTCCCCGTCTTAGCTGCCTTCCGAATGATTCGGCGATACAATGACCCGTCGCGGCCAATCAGCCCAAACAGGTCATCATCGATGTCGCTCAGGATACTTGTTGTCGAACTGAAACAGGAAACCTCGTCCTTCAACCCCCAGTTGACGCTCTACGAGGACTTTCACCAGGCCCATGGGGACGACCTGTTGTCGGCCCGTCGTGGCACCGACACCGAGATTGCCGGCGCGCTCGACGTGTTCGACGAGGCGGATATCGTCGTCGAACCACTGGGCGGCATGGCCGCCTGGGCTGTTTCCGGTGGGCCGATACAAGACACCGATCTCGACCGCTTGATCGACGAATTCACCGACTCGGTTGCGGCTCATTCGGGCCTCGATGGTGCCTATTTCTGTCTCCACGGCGCAATGGCCGGAGAACAGGAAGGCGACCCCGAAGGGCGAGTCCTTCAACGGGCCCGTGACATTCTCGGTGACGAACTGCCAGTGGTCGTCTCACTGGATCTGCACGGAATATTCACCCACCGAATGCAACAAAATGCTCCTGTGTTTGTTCCATTCCACACCTACCCACACGTCGACCAGTACTCTACCGGACGCCGAGCTGCCGAGGCGCTTTTGAAACTGGTCTCCGGGCAGGTCACTCCAACCACCTGCCGCATACCGTTACCGATGCTTGTCCGAGGTGATGAATTGCTCACCGAGACCGGGCTCTTTGGCGACGCCATCCGGATGTGCCAGGAAATTGAGGCGTCGCCGTCCGGCCTGGCTGCCGGCGTCCTGATTGGCAACCCGTTCACCGACGTGCCAGGCCTTCGCTCATGGGTCGAAGTCACGACGGACAATGATCTGCGAGCTGCCACACAGGCGGCGTCAAAGATTTCCCGTTTTCTCTGGGAACGGCGGCACCGCCTTGAGGCCGAACTTGTCCCGCTCGCGACAGCCATTGACACCGCAAACAACACCGACGGACTCGTCGTGTTCTCTGACGCCGCCGATGCAACGGCCAGCGGAGCCTCCGGCGATAGTAACGCCATCCTGTCCGGCCTGATCGCCACCCCACCCAACACTTCAACGGAATTCAACGGCACAGCATTGCTGAGTGTTGTCGATGCCCCAGCAGCCACCGCAGCCGTCCAGGCCGGTGCCGGGGCGACAATTGACGTCACTCTCGGTGGCACTCGAGACTCCGGCCGTTTCACCCCGCTACCGGTGACGGCGACGGTTGTGAGCACTCACGACGGCCACTTCACATACGAATCGGGCAAACCCGAGGCCGCCGGCGACACCGCTGTTGTTCGCATCAAAACACCGACCGGCCACATCGATGTATTGGTCACACAACGTAGCGTGTATGTGGTCGGCCTCGCGGTTTTCACATCACATGGTCTCGACCCAACAACCTACGACGTTGTCGTTGCCAAGTCTCCCAATGGATTTCGAACTCACTACGAATCGCTCGCCGCGGCGATTGTACCTGTTGACGTCCCCGGCTCCACGAGTGCCAATCTCCACTCGCTGCCATTCTCCCAGTGCCCTCGCCCGATGTTTCCCCTCGACCAATCGGTTCCCGACCCCGACTTCCCCACTCCGGAGTAGCAGCCGACCGTGACTGACACCGTCCCCAGCAGCGACGCGATTCCACACTCCTTTTTCGGGTACCTGAAATCGTTCGGGCCGGGACTGGTCGTCGTGCTGACCTGGCTGGGAGCCGGCGACATCGTGGAAATGGGAACCGCCGGAGCCGACTTTGGGTATTCGTTGATGTGGGTCCTGGTCCTGGCCATCTCCATGAGATGGGTCATGGTCTCGGTGATTGCACGTTATCAACTGTGCAATCCACGAGGCGAACACCTTGTGGACGGCCTCTGTCGCCTCCACCGTGGCTATGCCCCCTTGTTGCTTGTGGCAGCCGTGCTGATGGGCCATCTTTACGGCGCCTACATGACTCGTGGCATCGGAGAGGCCTTCTTCAACGCCACCGGCATTGGCAGCGTCTGGATCTGGGCGGCGGCCTGGAACACCATCGCGCTGCTACTCGTGTTCCGCCCGGAACTGCAGCGGGTCGAGGTTGTATTCAAAATCCTTCTGACGTTGCTGTCGATTGCATTTCTCGGCTCGGCGATCATGGTCCAGCCACAACCCGGCGAAATCGCCACCGGGCTCATCTCTTTTGAAATACCCCACCAGACCGGTCAATACGGGCCTTTGCTGATCGCCATGGGCATGATCGGAGCGGTTGGCGGCTCGCTAATGAACCTGGTCTACCCGTATTTCCTCGCAAACAAGGGCTGGCGCGGCCCTCAATTTCGACGACTTCAATTTTATGATTTTCTTCTGGCCATGGCCGTCATGCTGGTACTGGACCTCTCGATCTGGACCCTCGGCGCCGAAACGCTTCACGAACAGGGCGGAACCATCGAGACGATGGACGACTTGCCATGGCTCCTTGGAACCCGGCTCGGACGCTTCGGCGAACTGCTGTTTTATGCAGGAATTTTCGCGGCAGTGTTCACCTCTCTTATTGGCCACGCACTGGGTCTGGGAATGCTGGCGAGCCACTCATGGCTGAGATTGAGGTCACCAACGGCCGACCTGGCCGACACCGACTTCCGAACCACCCGGCTCTACCGTGCTGTCGCCACTTGGTGCCTGGTCTCCCCATTGATCTGGACGCTCCCGGGAATGCCCGATTTCGTTGCCATCACGCTTGTGGTCAACGCCCTGCAGGTGATCTTGCTGCCGGTCATTTCCGGAGGACTCTGGATTCTGAGTACTCGAGCCGCTGACATCGGCGCTGAATACAGGAACCGGTGGTGGGAACACGTCGTTCTCGCGGCCCTACTCGTCCTGGCGATTTCGGGAGCCGGCGGAGCAATCACATCCACCTACACCACCGTGCGAAACTGGGGCCAGTCCGCACCCACCGCTTCACAACTCGAGGCGGCCAGCACCCTCAAGGAAGACCTCCAGGCGGTCATCCTCCTCGACGAACAGGGGCATGCCCGTTCAGCCGAACTCGGTGAAGGGCCAATCGACCAACACCACCTGGCAAAACTCCGACAACTCGACCACCTCACACACCTGGATCTCCACAAAACCAATGTCGCCGGTACTGACCTGCGATACTTGCAGAACCTTGTAAATCTACGGTCGCTGATCCTGCCATCCGATGTTGTGCCCCTTGCCATCAACCGGCTGAGCCACCATCTCCCTGACTGCAAAATCAATCGCAAGACAACAAGCCCCACAACGAATCGATAGCCAAGTAACACGTGAGTTGACTTGGGCGATTTCCAACGACCCGCGGGACAACCACGCCTGACCAGGCTTTGCATCTCCCCCTCGGGAAACGCCACGTCCGCATTTCCAGCACGCGGAGGGCCCAGGTCGTCACCCGCTATTCGTGTCGCAGCGCTTCAATAGGGTCCAATTGCGCCGCCTGCTTTGCAGGCAGATAACCAAACGTGACTCCAACGAAAACGGAAATCG
>CAWVUS010000302.1:0-6230 GCA_963933195.1 uncultured Planctomycetaceae bacterium | reverse complement strand
GCTGAAGAAGAGGCCGAAACTTCCGACGACGCCGAGGCCACTGACGACGCTGAAGAAGAGGCCGAAACTTCCGACGACGCCGAGGCCACTGACGACGCTGAAGGTGAAACCGACGCTGCTGCCGAGGAAGACAGCTAACAGCCCGGTCGCCAGACCCAAAAACCGGCACAACCAGTACGGCCCTTCCGTCACGAGGCGGAAGGGCCGTTACATTTGCGCCAACTACCCGAACTACCTGACCGGACAGGTTTACGCACACCGTTTAGTTTGAGACAGGCGGCTAGAGTCGCCGATAACTCACAGCGGACAAACGCGTACTGTCTCGACCTTCAAGTCGAGACATTGGGTCACTTCGCTTCTTCACCTCTTTTTTGTACAGGGGCACCATGCCGGCCACCGCACGACGAGCAACACGAGTTCAGGCACCGTTGGAGACGTACCTGCGAGAGATCAATGAGACGGACCTTCTCAACGCCCAACAGGAACGCGAATTGGCGTTCCGGATCGAAGAGGGAGATCTTGAAGCACGGGACTGGATGGTTCGTGCCAATCTGCGACTGGTTGTCAGTATCGCACGGGCCTACAACGGGCATGGACTTCCCCTCTCCGACCTGATTGAAGAAGGAAACCTGGGACTCCTCAGGGCTGTCGAGGGGTTTGACCCCACTATGGGGACTCGTTTCAGCACTTACGCCAGTTACTGGATCAAGCAGTCCATCAAGCGGGCTTTGGTCAATTCAGCAAAGACCATTCGGATCCCCGCCTACATGGTGGAGTTGCTCAGCAAGTGGCGACGAGCCACCGCACTTCTGCACGAAGAATTCGACCGAACTCCGACCCACGAGGAAGTTGCGGAGTACCTGGAGTTGACGCCGAAGAAACTTGCGATCGTCCGCAAAGCCATTCAACTCTACAACGCGACGCCACATGGTGACGACGAGGACTCATCGTGTGCAATGGGCGAACTGGTTGTTGATGACCGCAGCAAGACGCCTGACGAGGAAATCATCGAAAGTGACAACCTGAAACATGTCTATCGCTTGCTCGAACGGATGGATCCCCGCGAAGCAGACATTCTCCGAATGCGGTTTGGGCTGGACGGCGACGAGCCCCGAACCCTGAAGGAAATCGGAGTTGTCCTGGGCCTGACCCGCGAAAGAGTCAGGCAGATCGAAGCTGAGGCTCTCAAGGCCCTTGCCAATGGCTTGGCCACCGACTGACAACGGTGTCCTCACTCTGCAACGCCACCGCGATAACTCAGGTCGAGCACTTCAATTGGGTGCACAACCCGCACCGGGCGGTCGAGACCACCCACCGCGGCCTGGAGTTGCAGGGTGCAGCCGGCATTGCCAGAAATGACCACGTCGGCCTTGGTACGGTCAATATGACCAACTTTCCGAGCCACAAGTCGGTCTGACATTTCTGGCTGTGTCAGGTTGTAACTGCCCGCCGCGCCACAACAGATGTCAGATTCCGGAAGTGGGACCAACTCGAGGCCGGGGACCTGTTCGAGCAGCTCGCGAGGGGCCTGCCGCACTCCCTGAGCGTGGGCGAGGTGACAGGCGTCGTGATAGGTTGCACGCCACGGGACTTTCCCGGTTGGTTCACGAAGCCCAAGCTCGGCCAGGAACTCCGACACATCCCTGACTCGCCCGGAAAATCCGCTGAGGGCGGCCACCGCTTCGGCTGGCACTCCGGGAGTCTCTTCGCCCATGTGGCCATAGTCCTTCAGCATCGACCCACAACCGGCGACGTTCACGATCACCGCATCCAGATCATTCGGGAACACGTCGACGTTCTTCAGGGCCATGGCCACGGCCGGGTCACTCGACCCACTGTGATAGTGGATCGCCCCACAGCACCCCTGACCTCGAGGAATCACGACCTCGCAACCATTCTCTTGCAACACCCGGGCAGTGGCCCGATTGGTTTCCGAAAACATCGCTTCGCCGACACACCCGCTGAAGAGCCCCACACGAGCCCGCTTCTCGCCCTTCGCCGGCAACACGGCAGGCAACGCGGGAGCCTGGGCCGCCAATCTTGGGAGCAGGCGATACATCCGCCCCAACGGGCCGGGAAGCAATTTGTGCAGCCCGAGCCAGCCAATGACACGGTCGACCCCGACCAACTGCATCAACCGGGCCGGCGCCAGAGCCAGCCGCAGCCGCCCTGGAAAAGGAAACAATCCGTAGAGTACCAGACGTTGAAACCAGCCCGGCCGTTCGGTTTTCTGCATATCCACCCGGAACGGTTCAATCAGACGGCCATACTGCACGCCTGATGGACACGCCGTTTCACAACTGCGGCAGTCCAGGCACAGGTCCAGGTGCCCCCTCACCGCCGGAGTGAGTTCTAAACGCCCATCCACAACTCCACGCATCAGGTAAATCCGTCCGCGAGGGCTGTCGTTTTCATTTCCGGTTTCGAGATAGGTCGGACATGCTGCGGTGCACAGCCCACAGTGGACACAATCCAGAAATCGCCCGTAGTCGATCGAGGCCCCGGCAACACCACTTGTGGTGGGAGCATCCTTTGTCACGTCAGTCATGGCCGACCTCCGACATACAGGCCCGCGCCCCGTCAATACCTCTACCCGGGCTCAACAGTCCCTCCGGATCAAATTCTCGTTTCACGGCTTCCATCAAGGGCCAATCATTTCGCCCCTCCCCCCAAAGTGACAACTGGCCGGCCCAATCCATTTCGCAACGTTCGACAATCACCTGGCCACCGGATTCAGCGGCCAACTCACGAAGCGATTCAATCAGCGAATTTGCGTGCCCCGCATCCACCGCCTCATCGGGAAGGTGCCCGTGAACGACACCACTGCCCGCATGAGCCTGCACAGACACACCCGAATCGATTGCCGCTTGCACAAACTCCACAGTTCGCGAAGGTTTCAAAACGGCTCGGATCGTCACCGGCGGCTCGCCGCCCACCTGAAAATCGGTAAGCGACGACCACATCTTTTTCGTTTCAGCTCCGCGAACCCAGACCACTTCCCCAGCCCCACCCAATCGAAGTTCCCGGTCGACGACGTCCACCTGCCACGACACCTCGTCATCGCTTCCTTCCAGCCCGACCCCAAGAAGCAAGGGGCCCACGGGAAGATCCTGGCGAGATTCCGCAGCCAATTGCCGCCCAGCTTTTGGTCCTAACAATTCGATCGCAACTGGCCGCGCTCGTGATACCGCCAAGTCCGACAACAGGTCCTGGACAACCTCTCCCTGGTCAAAACAACCCCACCCCATGGCAGACGACGCCGGCAACGGTTTCAGTTTCAGTGTAACCTCCGCCACCACAGCGAGTGTCCCCCCCGAACCGACCATCAACTTACAGAGGTCGTACCCAGCCACGTTCTTCACCACCCGGCCGCCTGCCTTGAACCGCTGGCCGTCAACGGTGACACATCCGATGCCAATTACATAATCCCGAAGCGTGCCCATCCCATACCGGCGAGGGCCAGCCGCGTCGGAAACAATCGCCCCCCCCAGGGTGGCACGATGTGCCTGGGGCACGTCCACCGGAAGCCTCTGATTTTCAGATCTCAGCAGTTCCTGCAGTGTCGCAACGCGGCAACCCGCCTCGACCGTCACCGTCATGTCTCGAGCCGGGTAGTCGATCACTCGGTCCAGCCGAGACGTCGCCACCACCAGGCTGGCCGGATCGGCTGCAAACCCAAAACCCAACGACGTGCGTCCTCCAACCGGCAACACGGGGCTTCTGTCTCCCTGTGAATTGGTCGCCAGGAACCTGGCCAACTCTGGAACGGTGGCCGGCACCATTTCTTCGGGCACTCCGGATACCTCTTCTGCCCCAACGTTCACGACGAGGCCTGCTTTCCGGGGTGTGTTCTTTCGATATGCTCCATCCCACATGCGCCTGCCGTCGGCAGCATCTTGCCAGGACTACAGGCACCGGTCGGATTGAAGGCATCCCGAACACTCGCCATCACCGCCAAGTCGTCCTCTGTGAACAACCGCTCCATGAATTCAAGCTTTTCAACACCGATCCCATGCTCTCCGGTCACGCTTCCACCGAGATCGATACATTTCCCCAAGATCTCCTCGCTCGCGCGAAACACCCGGGCAATCTGGTCCTCGTCTCGTTCGTCGAACAATAGAATCGGATGGATGTTTCCATCCCCAGCGTGAAACACGTTCACAATACGAATCCCGTGTCGCTCCCCAGCGTCAGTGATAAATTCCAGGATCTCTGGCAATTTCGTCCGAGGCACAACGCCGTCCTGTGTGCAATAGCTTGGGCTCAATCGCCCGATCGCACCGAATGCCTGCTTGCGACACTTCCACAACAATGCGCGTTGTTGTTCGGACTCGGCTCGACGGACCTCCCGCGCCCCTTCCGCCTCGCACAGTTCAATGATCTTCTCGGCCTCGTCATCGACAGCCACCTCGAGTCCATCAACTTCGATCAGGACCACCGCTGCGGCATCCAGCGGGAACCCGAATTGATAGGCCGCCTCGACAGCCTCCACGATGCCCCCATCCATCATTTCCAACGCCGCGGGGATGATCCCTGCTGCAATGATCCGGCTGATCGCCTGTGTGGCATCCCCGACCGTGTCAAAAATCCCCAACAATGTTCGGTAAGCATCCGGATCGCGTGTCAGCCGGACGGTCACTTGCGTGCAAATCCCAAACGTTCCCTCGCTGCCAACAAACAATCCCACCAGGTCATATCCAGCCAGCCCAACATTCGGACCGCCCAACTCCACCACCTGTCCGTCAGGCATCACAACTTGCAACCCCAGGACGTGATTGACAGTGACGCCATATTTCAGAGTGTGCGGCCCGCCCGAATTGGTCGCGACATTGCCGCCAATCGTACAAGCCCCTTGGCTCGAGGGGTCCGGAGCATAGTGGAAGCCCGTCCCCTTGAGATGTTGCGTCAGGTGAACATTGACCAGCCCAGGCTCAACCACCGCATAACGGTCCTGGAGGTTGACCTCCACAATCTGATTCATTCGCGTCAAAGACACCATCACTCCGCCACCAACCGGCAAACATCCACCGGCGAGGCTCGTCCCCGCTCCCCGGGGCACAAACGGAACGTCGAACTGGTTGCAGATCCGGACAATTTCAGCGACCTCGGCAGTCGTCGTCGGAAACAGCACCACATCGGGCGACTTCTTCTCGACCACGTAGCCGTCGCATTCATACACCATCAACTCATCACGAGAGGCCAAAACGCCGTCATCGCCCAGCAGGCGACGAAAACGCTCAAGCAACTCGGCAGCGACGGTGGCACTTTCGGCCGGGGGAGGAGTGGGTGAGGCCATCACAGGCGTATTCTATGCCGCTCACAACTCCCTTGAAAGCCAGAGGAGCGTGGCCGACAGAATCAGTTCAACGAACTTCCCCGCCGGTTTCCCCATTTGCCGTCACCGGTGGCAACATCCGGTCCGGTGCACCCAACCGACGAACCTCGTCACGGAGTCCGTCTCGACGCTGATACAATTCCGTCACGTCGTCAACCTGACGCTCGATCCGGCCCCGAGCGGACGTCACGCGAAAAGCGACGATCGCGCCGACACCCCAGACCAGCAGCACGAGTCCAACAGTCCCAAGCAGTCGGCGAATCATCAATCGCACCCCGCTCAACCAAAACACAAATGACCGTGTTGTGGTTATCGGCCGTTTTCTCTAGCGGAGACCATCTTCGGACCGAAACGCGTCGGCCGGCATTCGCAAAATCATTCCCAGTTTCAACTTGTGGGGACTGGGCAGTTGATCCCGGTTCATCCGATAGATCTGAACCCACCGCGATGTGCGACCCAGGTGTGCGCGGGCAATCCCGGTCAGCGTGTCATCGGCTCCAACCGCATAAATCGGGTGCCCATTTGCATCGACCTGGAAACCAATTGTCCGAGTCGTGCCCACCCCACCGGCTACCAGCGGCACCAGCGACGCAAAACGCGATTCGAGCAGGTCCCGCGACGGGACTAGCACTTTCATGCCTGGTCGCATTTGCCGTGGATTTCGAACTCGTGTTTTGTTGTATGCAGAGAGTGCCTGAAAATATCTCGCCGTTCCGTAATATTGCCGCGAAATGGTCCAGTAACTGTCACCGGAACGCACAGAATGCACCTTCTCGGAGACACTTGATGAACCGCTATTTTTCGTGGCCAACGGATGCCTGGAATTGGAGTCGGGAACAATGGGCTGAACAGTCCCTGATGGTTCCAGGGTTCTCGGCCCAAAGGATTCCTTCGG
>CAWVUS010000301.1:0-6319 GCA_963933195.1 uncultured Planctomycetaceae bacterium | reverse complement strand
GGTCACGCCGCGATGCCTCACCTGGCCGTCGACCCCGTCCAGGCCGCCGCCCAGATCATCACCTCGCTGCAGTCAATCGTCTCCCGTGAAGCCGACCCGCTCAACTCGGGCGTCGTCAGCATCACTGCCGTTCACGGTGGCTCAGCCTCCAATGTGATCCCCCCCGAGGTCCAGCTGCGTGGGACCGTCCGGGCACTGACAATGGACAACCTGGTCTGGATCCAGCAACGGGTCATCGACATTGCCAGCGGTGTCGCCGCCGCCCACCGCTGCCAGGCCACCACGCTGTTCCCCGGCAACGACTACCCGCCGACGGTCAACGACCCCGCCACCTGGGACTTCGCCCGCAACCTTGCCGGACGAATGCTCGGAGACGAACAGATCGAGGAACTCGCCCCGGTGATGGGTGGCGAGGACTTCGCCTACTACACCGAGCGGGTCCCCGGCTGTTTTGTCGCCCTGGGAATCGCTGATGAACAGAAGGGGACCGGGATCAGCGTGCACCACCCCATGTTCAAGGTCGACGAAGACGCGCTGCCGCTGGGAACTGCACTGCACGTGCAGTTCGCCATGGAGATGCTTGACGAACTGCGATGACAGGACCCGCCTGCCCGGACACCCAGACGCACCTGGTGGTCGAACATCAAGGAGACCGACACCGATGACTCATCCAATCCGATTGCTGGCCGTGCTCCTGCTGGGCCTCGCCGTCCAGACTCCACTCGCCCCTGCCGCCAACCCCATCGACCTCTCGCTGCTGGTCGCCGAAGACCACCCCTGCACCTGGCCGTCGGGATTCCCGATGTTCCAGTTGAAGCACTACCGAAGAATCGGGGCGTTGACACCCTACAACATCGATGTGCTGACCATCGACGGCAACACCGGGACCCAGATCGATGTCCCGCCGCACTCGATCCCGCGTCCCGGAAGCGGGCTCGCGAACGAGGGACCACTGGGAACGATCTTCACCGAGAAGGTGGCCGCGTGGCAGTTTGGTGGCGAGGCGGTGGTGATCGATGTCAGCGAATTGCTCGACACGACCGAGAACGGAGTCAGCAGCCTGATCCAGCCGGCACACGTCCTGGCCTGGGAGAAAACGCACCGCAAGCTGCGATTCGGAGACGTGGTGCTCTTCAAGAGCGGTTACACCGACAAGTACTACAAGCCGTTTCCGGCCGGCCGTCGCTTCCTCGCCGACCCGGTGCAGGGCACCGCTCCCGCATGGCCCGATCCGCACCCGGACACCATGACCCTGCTCGGTCAACGAGGAGTCAAGCACGTCGGTTGCGACAGCCCCAGCATGGGCCCGTTGCCGGACCTGGCCGAACCAACCCACATCGCCGGGCTGAAGTTCGGAATGATCTTCACCGAAGGCGTCACCCGGCTCAAACAGGTTCGACCGGGCAGCTTCTACTGCGTGCTGGGTCCCCGTCATGCCAAGGGGATGTACGGCGAGGGACGGGCACTGGCGATCGGGCCCGGGAAACTGGCCAACCGGCTGATCGCCTCGGCCAAGGCCAAGCGGGCGGTCGACCTGTCGGTCATCAACGACTCGCAGTTGCCCATCACCTGGACCGGACCGGGCATCGGCAACCACCGCACCCCCTACATCAAGGTCGACTTCCTCTACGCCAAGAACCTGGACCTGCAGCACCACACCCACATGATGGACGCGCAGGCCGGCACCCACCTGGTGCCGCCCGCCTACGCCCTGCCGACCAAGGACTTCGACAACGATGACTACTCCGACGAAGTCCAGGGCTGGTTGAAGGAGTATCAGCAGCGATTCGGACGGCGTCGCACCAGCACGATGACGACCGAACAGGTTCCACTGAAACACACGTGCGGCGAAGCCCGCGTGATCGATGTCCGCGGCCTGGTCGGTTCGACCAAAAAAGACCAGTGGCCAAACTCGCCGCAGATCACCGTGCCCCTGGTACGGGCGTACGAGAAAGCCCACGGGTCACTGCGATCCGGTGACGTGGTGCTGTTCCGGACCGGCCACGTCAAACGCACCTTCCGGGAACTGCCCGATGGTTCGGCCTGCGTGTCGGATCCACTCAACGGCAAAACCGAGGGCTGGCCGGCGGTGACCGCCGACGTGATCGACTACCTGGACGATCGCGGCATCCGCTGCGTGGGAATCGATGCGCCCAACATCGGTGGTGTCGATGAGAAAAACGCGCTGATGACCTACTGGGCCCTCGGCAGCCGGGGAATGGTGGCCGTCGAGTTCCTGCAAAACCTCGACAAGCTGCCCGCCAAAGCCTACTTCCTGTTCGCGGCGATCCCGATCCGGGGTTGCCATGGCGGGCCGGGTCGAGCAATCGCGTTGTACTGAACCAACTCGGATGGGTAACTCCACGATGCCACAACTGTTCCGCACCACTGTCATCGGCAGCATGCCGCGGCCGCCGTTCGTGATCGATCTGTTCCAGTCCGGATCGCGAATCGGTGACAACGACGCCACGTGGCAACGGCGGATGGACGACGCGGTGAGGTACTGCGTCCATCTCCAGGAACAAGCCGGCATCGACATCGTCTCCGACGGAGAATGGCGACGCGAGACCTACGTCGATGTGATCGCCGAATTGTGCCACGGGTTTCAATGGATCGAACGAGAGTTGTTCGGCTACCACCAGGTGGTGACAGAACCCCTGACTCCCCGCCAGCCGGGGGTCATTGCCGGAGAGGCCCAGTTCCTCAAGGAGAACACCGACCGCCGGGTGAAGGTGGCACTGCCCTCGCCATACCTGATCGGCCAGCGAATGTGGGAGCCGGGTTACTCGGAATCGGCCTACCCGACCCGGGAGGCATTCTGCGAAGCGGTGGTGCCGATCCTGCGAGAGGAACTGCTGGCGATTCGTGACATGGGGGTCGATGTCATCCAACTCGATGAGCCCCACCTGTGCATCCTGGTCGATCCCGAGGTGCGGGCGACCTTCGATGATCCCGAGAGAGAAATGCGGAATGCTGTTGACTGGATCAACCAGATCGTCGACGGCATTGACGGCGTCGAACTCTCGGTGCACCTCTGCCGCCGCAATTGGGGTCGTCGAGGCTGGGGCGCCGCGGGTGGTTACGAGGCGATTCTCAAGCACATCTCGCGACTCGAGGTCGACCAATTGATGCTCGAATTCAGCATCCCCGTGGCCGGTGACATGGCGATTCTCGCCGAGCTGCCACCCCAGGTCCAGGTGGGGCTGGGATGCGTTGATGTCCGATTTCCCGAGGTGGAGACGCCCGAGACAATTGCCCAGCGAGTGGAGACGGCAATCGCACACATCGGGCCGGAACGACTGACGCTGAACCCCGACTGCGGCTTCGCTCCCGGCAAGGACCACGAGGTGCCGCTGGACGAGTCGTACGAAAAACTGAAGAGCCTGTCGGCTGCCGCCGAGTTGCTACGGGAACGACACGCCTGATTGGCAGGCCTTCGGCCTAGTACGCCGCATTCAGGATCGACTCGAGATCCTCACGGCTGGCCTCCCGCGTGTTCACCCGCAGAATCCGCACCAGCCCCGAAGCGATCTCCGCAAATTCTGGCAGTTGTTCCCTCACCACCCCCACGTCTCGCAACCTGGCCGGGATACCGATGTCGGCCTTCAAGGTCTCGACAGCCGCCACCCCCGCGGCCGCGGCCTCGTCCTCGGACAATCCGTCAATCTCCGTACCCAACAACGCCGCCACCATCGCGAACGTGTCCGGATCCGCCTCGCGGTTGAAATCCATCACGTAGGGCAACAGCAACCCGTTGCCTCGACCGTGCGAGGTCTTGACCGCGGACCCGAGTGGATATTCGAGAGCGTGGACGGCGGCGACACCACTGTTGGAAAAGCCGATCCCGGCCAACAACGCGGCCAGCGACATTCCCTCGCGGGCCTCGAGATCCTCGCCGTCCTCGACCGCGCGACGCAGGTACTGGCCAACCAGTTCAATCGCCTTGCCCGCCGTGAGATCGGTCAACACAAACCTGCCCTGGTAGACCGACCGTTCGCCCGATGGCAATGGAAACTGCTCGTTGTCCACGGCGGTGAACGCCTCGATCGCGTGGGTCAGGGCATCGATGCCGCTGTCGGCGGTGACATGCTGTGGGCAACTGACCGTCAATCGTGGATCGACAACCGAAAGGCGTGGCCGCAGAAAGTCACTGAGAACCGCGACCTTGATTCCACGCTCCGGATCACTCAACACGCTCGCCGCTGTCACCTCCGAACCGGTCCCCGCCGTCGTCGGAACACAGGCCAGGGGGAAAACCGGACCCGGCACGACACAATCGCCCAGGTAATCTCGTGGATGGCCCCCGTGAGCCAGCACGCACGCGGTCACCTTGGCCAGGTCCATGTTGCTGCCCCCTCCCAGGCCCAACAACCAACCCGCACCCGACGCACCCGCCGCCTCGGCACACGTCATCGCCAATTCCAGCGGTGGCTCGGGGCAACCACCGTCGAACACGGCCGACTCGATCCCCGACGCACCCAGCGCCTCACGCACACGCTCGCACACACCCGCTTCAACCAGCGCCGGATCGGTGACGATCAACACCCGGCTCGATTCTTCGGTCAACTCGAGGAGATGATCTCCGAGTGAAGCGACGGCATCGATGCCGAAAACGATCCGGCCGGCCGAATGAAATGTCCATGTGGTCCGCATCGTCGATTCCACTCCTGGTGATCAGCTTTGAATCCGCCGAGGCGAATTATGATCGCTACAGCACCTGCTCATGTCCACTCTCTCGACGATTGTCTCGACTGGCGCTGGCCGTGAACCAATCAGCGTCATACGATAGACCATGTGATGGAAAGACCCGTTGCCGGGAAATATGCGCTCCCACCCCCAAGACTCCAGTGAAAAGAGACCCGACCATGAAAAGCCTGAGCCTGAATGTATTGGCCTGTTGGATCGGACTGGCCGTGTTCTTGGTCGGTTGTGGCGACGACGGGTCCACGCCACCTGACACCGGTGCACCCACGACTGCACCGACAAGTCCCGAAACGGCCACGGCCCCCGCCATTCCAGCCCCCACCGCGGCGGACCCCGCTGCAGCGGCTGAACCGGCGGCTGAGCCAAAAACGATTCCCGAGTCGGGCACCAGCAAACCGGCCGACAAGGCTGCCCCGGCCGAGAACAAGAAGGAGATCCCCGAAGCCAAGAAGCCTGCAGCCAAGAAGCCTGCAGCCAAGAAGCCTGCAGCCAAGAAACCCGCAGCCAAGAAACCTGCAGCCAAGAAACCTGCAGCCGGTGATGCCAAGGACAAGAAGAAAGACACCGCCCAGGCCAAAGGCAAACCCGCACCACCAACTGTGGACTCTCAGATGCGGGACCTGCTGGCATTGGCCAACCAGGGTGAACTGGCCAAATCTCTGGCCCAGATCAACATCGTGATGGCCCGCAAGGATCTCGCCACTGTCGAAGAACAAAAGCGACGGGCGATCATTTTCTTCGCTTCACAGATTGCCCAGGCACTCGGTCGACAACACATCTCCAACGATGAAACGGTTCCGGGCCACGCCGCCTACATTGTCTCAGCCAACCACTTCCGGACTCTGCAAACCAAGTTCAAGCCTCTTTTTCCCCAGGAAACCGGCTTTGGAGCCACGGTGTTCTACAACGAAGCGTGTGCCCTGGCTGCCAAGGATGCCAAGAAGGCGCGTGCTTCGCTGACCACGGCTGTGGATCTGGGATTCAACGATTTCAAGCAGATCAAGACCGACAAGGACCTTGCCCCGCTTCGCAAGACAGCCGGCTTCGACCAGTTTGTCGCCAAGCAGGAAGCCCTCGCCGCCAAGAAAGCCGACGAGGCACTTTCCAAGGAGTTGGCTGCCAACAAGACATTCCCGTTCGATTTCACATTGCCCGATCTCGCGGGCAAACCTGTTTCCCTGTCATCGTTTCAGGGCCAGGTCGTGATCGTCGATGTCTGGGGAACCTGGTGTCCGCCCTGCCGCGCCGAGGTGCCTCACTTCGTCGACTTGCAGAAGAACTACGGAAAAAAGGGCCTGCAGATTGTCGGGATCAACTACGAACGCAGCGCCGACCCGATTCCCGGGATCAAGTCCTTCGCCAAGGAACACGGAATCAACTACCCGCTGGTGATCGGGGACGAAGCGACCCAGAACAAGATCCCGCAATTCCAGGCCTTCCCGACAACCCTGTTCATTGATCGCAAGGGCGAAGTCAGGTTGGTCGCCGTGGGAGCTCGGCCGCACGAGTATCTCGAGGCGGTGGTCAAGAAACTGCTGTCCGAACCGGCCCCGGCCGGCACCAAGCCGCCAGCCAAAAAAGCGTCCAAGCCTGCTGTCAAGAAGGCCGACAAGAA
>CAWVUS010000300.1:0-6334 GCA_963933195.1 uncultured Planctomycetaceae bacterium | reverse complement strand
TGGGCCTGGGTGGGATGTCCCTGCCGGACCTGTTGCAGGCCGAACAACGGGCCGGAATTTCCGGTTCGCACAAGGCGGTCATCATGATCTACATGTGCGGGGCTCCTCCGCACCAGGACATGTACGACCTGAAGATGGAAGCCCCCAGCGGCATTCGTGGTCCGTTCCATCCGATCGACACCAATGTTCCGGGAATCCAGATCTGCGAGCACATGCCGATGCTTGCCAAGGTGATGGACAAGTGCATTCCCCTGCGGAGTCTCTACGGGTCTCCCAACGGGTCTCACGATTCCTTCATCTGCTACACCGGTCACAGTTTCGTCAACCAGCCGCCGGGGGACTGGCCCTCGATGGGCGCGGTTGTGTCGAAGGCCCAGGGAGCCACCAACGTGTCGGTGCCTCCGTTTGTCGGCCTGTCGCCCAACACCGGTCATCCGCCCTACGGTTCGCCGGGGCATCCCGGGTTCCTCGGCATCAGCCACGGAGCGTTTCGTCCCTCCGGGCCGTCGCGGGCCAACATGAAACTCAATAGTGGCATCACGCTGGGGCGTCTGGGCAATCGCAAGCAGTTGCTGACCTCGCTGGACGCCTTCCGTCGCAGTCACTCCGAGAACTCCTCCCTGGCCGGGCTGGATGACCTGAATCGCCAGGCCCTGGACATTCTCACCTCCAGCCGGCTGGCTGATGCCTTGGACCTGTCGAAAGAGGATCCGGCGGTTCGCGAACGTTACGGCAAGGGCAGCCCGAAGAACTTCGGTGACGGGGCTCCGCGGAACCTCGAACACTTCCTGATGGCCCGTCGCCTGGTGGAAGCCGGGGCCCGGGTCGTGACCCTGAACTTTGGTCGCTGGGACTTCCACAGCAACAACCACACGACGGCCCGTGACACGCACCTTCCCCTGTTCGACCGTGGACTGGCGACACTGATCGCCGACCTCTACGAGCGGGGCCTGGGCGACGACGTGTCGGTGGTGGCCTGGGGCGAGTTCGGGCGGACCCCGCAGATCAACAAGAACGCCGGCCGCGACCACTGGCCACAGGTTGGTGGAGGCTTGATTGCCGGCGGTGGGATGCAGACCGGCCAGGTGATCGGTTCGAGCGATCGGCTGGGTGGGGTTCCCAAGGACCGGCCGGTGCACTTCGGTGAGGTCTTTGCGACGTTGTACCGCAACCTGGGACTGGACCCCGCGGCTTTGAAGTTGTCCGACCTGTCGGGACGCCCGCAGTACATCGTCGACAAACACGTGCCGATGCCAGAAGTCTAGTGGTCCCGGTTTGGGGTCCGGACGATTTGCCTGTCACCGCGGTGTTTCGCTGGTGTCGTATCGGGTGACCGGAGAGAATAGCGGCCCGGGTTCGAGTCGAGAGAACCACTGATGGCCGTTGCTGGAAAACGAACTGGTGTCGCCCTGCTGCTGGTGACCCTTGTGTCGGCCCCGGTCGTTGCGGCCGAGGGCATCGACTACCTCCGCGACGTCAAGCCGATCTTCAAGGTTCATTGCGTGCGGTGTCATGGACCGTTGAAGTCCGAGGCGGGTTTGCGGCTCGATACCCGTGCACTGGCACTGAAGGGCGGCGAGAACGGAGCGGCATTGGCTCCTGGCCAAGCCGCGACCAGCCTGCTGCTGAAGCGGGTGCTGGCCGAAAAAGACACTCGTATGCCCCCCGAGGGGACCGGTCTCTCCAAGGCCGAGATCGAAACGCTCCGGGCATGGATTGCCGCAGGCGCGGTGTCTCCGGAGGGAGAAACAGCCGAGAATCCACGGGATCACTGGGCGTATCAGGTGGTCAAGCGACCGGCGGTGCCGAAGGTCAACCAGGCTGAATGGTCTCAAAATCCGGTTGATGCCTTCATTTTTTCGCGGCAACAGCAGAGACGAGTGACTCCGCAACCAATCGCACCACGAGGTGTGTTGTTGCGACGGGTGAGCCTGGACCTGATCGGATTGCCCCCATCGAGTGAACAACTCGCCGAGTTCCTCGCCGACAAGTCGCCGGATGCTTATGCCCGGGCGGTGGATCGATTGCTGGCCAGTCCGCATTACGGCGAGCGGTGGGGGCGGCACTGGCTGGATGTCTGGCGCTACAGCGACTGGTACGGGTTCCAGGGCCAGGTCCGGTTCAGCCAGAAGAACATCTGGCACTGGAGAGACTGGGTGGTGGAATCGCTGAATGCAGACAAGGGCTACCAGCGGATGGCGATGGAAATGCTGGCCGGTGACGAGATTGTTCCGTTCGATCCCGGCAGCCTGCGGGCCACCGGGTTCCTGGTCCGTAATCGCAATACCGATAGCCGCGAGCAGTGGATCCGTGACACGGTCGAACACACGTCGAAGGCCTTTCTTGCAATGACGATGGCCTGTGTGCAGTGTCACGACCACCCCTATGACCCGATCTGGCACGACGAATATTACCGGTACCGGAATATCTTTGAGCCGGTGCAGGTGGCCATCGATGGAGGTGGGGGAGGGCCCGGCGGGGTGGACATTGCCGGCGTGGCCAGGATCTTCGACCGTGACCGCAATGCCGCCACCAAGTTCTACATTCGCGGCAACGACAAAACGCCGGACAAGAGTCGCAAGATCACGCCGGGCATTCCCCAGGTGATCGGCGGCTGGGTCGAACCCCAGGAGGTCGGCTTGCCGCCGCGGGCCCGCATTCCGCACCTGCGGAAGCCAGTTGCCGAGCAGACGCTGGCACGGCTCAACGACAATATCCAGCAGGCCGAGAAAGCGATGGCCACGGCCGTGGCGCTGATGGCCGACTTCAAGAAGCGGCTGGAGAAGCCGAATGTTGTCCCGGAAAAACCAGGACCCGGCAACCTGATCCGCGATACCTTTGCTCCGAAGCGAGATCAGCGGTGGCGGATTGGTGCCGGCGAGTGGAAAGAAATGGCCGGGGGCGGTTTGACCCAGGCCAGTGTCGGGCAGGACGTCGAGGGATGGGTTGAGTTTCTCCCGCCCGGTGGCTCGCCCCAGGCATTCACGCTGCACGTGGTGTTGAAGATTACCGGTGGCGAGGGGGCGCGGGAGGCAGGGATCACCTTTGACAGGCACGAAAAGGGAGGGCGGAACGAGGGCGTCTTTCTCACGGCCACGAAAAGCAAGACCGGCCTGGGTTTCTTCAGCGAGTTCGACGGCGAGCGACATTACTCCGAGCCGTTGTTCCGGGCATTCGACGTGCCGACAGGGCGGGAGTTCGCGATCCGGATTCATGTCCGCGATCGACTGATCAACGTCTATGTCAATGATGTCCTGTTGCAGGCACACCAGTTGCCCGCCCGTCAGCCGGGTGGGATGCGGCTCTGGACCAACGACGCGTCGGTCGAGTTCTCGTTGCTGCAGGTCGATCGATTGCCCGGCAACCTGGTGATGGCCCCGGCCGATTCGATCAAGTTGTTTTCGCCCTTCGCGGTGCTGGATCCTGCCGATCCGTCTCACCCGGCCTTTTTCGAGGCGGTGCACGAGCAGGCGAAGGTGAAACGGGCCCTGCACCGACAGGAACTGGCCGCCCACCAGGCCGCGTGGACGGCCGATGCGTTCAGGTTGTTCGAGGCTCCTGCGAAAGAGGACAAGGAGGCGGTCGAAGTTCACAAGAAGAAGCTGGAACCACTGGCGATCGTGGCTCAATTGGCTCAGCGACGACTGGCCGTGGCCAAGGCACGTGAGGCAGAGTTCCTCGCTCGCCAGGAACTGGTGATGGCCCGTGCCCGCAAGCAACGTGGTCCGATGCCCGGCGCGGCCGCCGATGTGGTCGGGTCGATGGTCGAGCAACTGGACAAGGCGGTGGTCGATGCCCAAAAGAAAGTCGAGTCAACCGCCAAGCAGGTGACAACGGCCGTGGCGGAGATCGAAAAACCGTCAACGCCACGCTACCAGGGACTCCAGGGCAGTTACGGCTCCTCCTCCGGACGGCGACTGTCGCTGGCACGCTGGGTGGCAGACACGAAGAATCCGCTGACAGCCCGGGTGGCCGTCAACCACATCTGGTTGCGTCATTTTGAACGGGCACTGGTGACTAGCGTGTTTGAATTTGGTCTCAGCGGCGAGACACCCAGTCACCCCGAGTTGCTGGATTGGCTGGCCGCGGAACTGATGAAGCCGTCGGTGGTCCGTTCGGTGCGGGATGGCCGGGTGGCCTGGACGGTCGGAAAGCCGCCGGCGGCACCGTGGTCGATGAAGCACCTGCACCGGGTGATCGTGACCTCGCGGGCCTACCGCACGTCATCGGCGCCGAGCGAGAAGAATCATGTCGTCGATCCGGACAATGTGTTGGTCTGGCGGATGCCACCCCGCCGGATGGATGCCGAGACGGTGCGGGACAGTATCCTGAGCGTTTCCGGTGGTCTCGACGCGACCCTGGGTGGTCCCGATCTTCCCTCGACCGACGGTCTCTCTGTGCCCCGCCGCAGCCTCTACTTCCACCAATCGCCGGAAGACCAGATGGCGTTCCTGAAACTTTTCGACGGGGCCGATCCGGCCGAGTGTTACCAGCGGCATGTCAGTATCGTGCCGCACCAGGCACTGGCCCTGTTCAACAGCGAGGTCTCGCTGGTGCATTCCCGGCGACTGGCACGTCGATTGACGAAAGAGTCGGCCGAGACTCCGGCATTCGTGCGAGCCGCGTTTCGCCAGGTGCTGTCGCGAGACGTTTCGTCGGAGGAACTGGTCATCTGCACCGGCTTTCTCGAAAAACGCGAAGCGGCTTATCGCCAGGCGAAGACACCGAGGCCGTCGGCGGATCTGGTCAAGGCCGCCGCTGCACCATCGGTCGATCCGCGGGTCCACGCACGAGAGAACCTTGTCCATTCACTCTTCAATCATCACGACTTTGTCACGATCAAGTGACCGGTTGACCCAGCAGTCCAGGTGACAGACATGTCCGACCATCAAGCATCTGCGGCCGGTCCATCCGGAGTTTCGCGTCGAACCTTCCTGGCCGACACGGGGATGGGATTCACCGGCCTGGCCCTGGGGGCGATGTTGCACGAGGACGCCGTGGCCGAGCAGAAGTCGCGGCGTCCCCGGCTGGAAGCCGAACCGCACTTTCCGGCGCAGGCCGATTCGGTGATCTGGATCTTCCTGACCGGCGGTGTCAGCCACATGGAGAGCTTCGACATCAAGCCGGCGCTCAACAAGTACGATGGCAAGACGTTCCAGGAGACTCCCTTCGCCGCCTTCCTGGACAAGGAACGTCGCGAGAAGAACCTGGCGGGCCAGGGCAGCGTTGTGCCCCCTCGAGAGAACCTGATGGGACTGCAAACCGGTTACCACGCCTACGGCGACTGTGGCCTGGAGGTCGGCGACTGGTTCTCGAACATTGGCGAATGCGCCGACGACCTGGCCGTGGTGCGTTCCCTGTGGACGGTGCATCCCAACCATGGCATGCAATTGACCTGGCATACCGGGCAACACGTTCGCGAGGGAGCGAAGCCGACGATTGGTTCGTGGGTCTCCTATGGGCTGGGGTCACAGAACCAGCAACTGCCGAAGTTCATCGTGATGGGGCATTCGATTGGCGGCTGTTGCGGTGGCGAGTTTGCTCACGGGGCCAATTACCTCGGTCCACATCATGCCGGTGTGAAACTATCGACCGATCCCGACAATCCGTTGCCGTTCGTGACTCCCTTCGGCCAGGGAGTGACGGCGGATGAACAGGCGGCCGAGCTGGACCTGATCGGTCGTCTGAATCGTGCCGTGGGGGTCGAGTATCCCGAGGATCCACAACTGAGGGCGCGGATACGGTCCTACGAACTGGCGGCCGGGATGCAGACTGCGGTACCCGAGATCATGGACTTCGATACAGAGACCCAGGCCACACAGCAAATGTATGGCCTCGACCAGGAACACTCGCGGGAATTCGGCAGCCAGTGCCTGGCGGCTCGTCGTATGGTGGAGAAGGGTGTGCGGTTCGTGCAGCTGTATCACGGGGCTGGCAGTGCCGGAAAATGGGACGCGCACAACGAGATCAAGAAGCGGTACGACCGCGAAGCGCCCAAGGTGGACCAGCCGATCGCCGGCCTGCTCAAGGATCTCAAGCAACGGGGCATGCTCGAGCGAACGTTGGTCGTGTTCGGCACCGAGTTTGGTCGCACGCCGGGTGCCCAGGGCAACGGGCGTGATCACCACCCGCAGGGTTTCTGTTGCTGGTTGGCCGGTGGCGGGATCAAGGGTGGGGTGACACACGGGGCGACTGATGAACTTGGGTTCTACGCCATCGAGGATCGGCACTACGTCACCGATATCCACGCGACGGTGCTGTACCAGTTGGGCCTGGATCCATTGCAACTGGAAGTGCCGGGGCGGAAACGCATTGACCTCCACCGCGGTTCACC
>CAWVUS010000299.1:0-6339 GCA_963933195.1 uncultured Planctomycetaceae bacterium | reverse complement strand
AATCTCGTCGCCCACGAGCGGGTCGCAGTCGTCCGCCGAGAAGTTGGCCAATGGCCGCCCGTCGGCGTGCTGGATCTCGATCCGCACGTGCCCGCCGGGACGGGCCAGGTAGTTGATCTCCAACCGTCCACCGGCAACCTTCAGTGGACGCGTGGTGAGTTGTCCACCTCGCTTGCCTCCGCGGAGGGCCACAAAGCCATCCACGCGGTACGTGAAACGCCGCAACCGGGTGTCAGTCCCCGAGAGGTAAGACTCGGAGGCGTAGACCGAGTACTCGCGGTCGCTGCCGGGGGTCGCCACCAGGCCCCAGGCCAGGTAGTTGCTGCGGTTGCCCTTCCGGTCCGCAGGCGCGTCCTCGGGAACCACCGGCTTGTCCCACCGCTTGAACTTCCGGCCGTCGCGACTGGCCATCAGGATCGGCTCCACGCGGCTTCCTTGCTCGGGCAACAGACGTGTCGGAAAGCCAATCAGGATCTGTGGTGCACGGGGACATGACATCACCGCATTGGTGTAGAGATGCTGCTCACCGAGGTTGTCTGTGTATTCCAACAACTGGGGCTCGGTCCAGCTTGTCCAGTTCAGGAAGTTCTTCGACGTGCCGGTCATGATGGAACGGAACCCTCCGTAGGCCGGCCGGCCACCAACGACAACCTCCCCACCAGGCTTTCGCAGAACTCGAACGCGGTGGTACTCACGGTACAACCCTGCGTAGGGGTCCCAGAACGCCGCGTTTTGTGAATCGAAGTCGCCCCTGGTGATCAACGGACCGTCGCTGATTGTCCAACGGATGCCGTCAGGCGACTTGTAGGCAAACACCGTCATTTCGCCCTGCACGGCGTGATGCGGCCTTCCAGATCTGTGAACTTGAGAGAGCGCCTTGTAACGGGCATCGGGACGGCAGTTCGGGCTGGTGTCCTTGAAGGGCGTAAAACAATGAGCACCCGCGCCGTCCCACACGATGTTGTTCTCTCTCGAACCTCCGAATTCGATCAGGCCCAGTTTCGGTTTCGTCCAGTGGATCGCGTCCCGGCTCTCGGCATAGCAGACCACCTGGCGGTGCGTCTGATCGCGGCGTTCCGCGTTATAGTTCGAACCCCGGTAGTACATCCGGAAGATGGCTTTACCAGAGGCGTCCGTATCAGCAAACACCGTGTAGTAGGCACACGTGTTTCCCTCCCACGGCTTACTGGTGACCAGGGCCACGTCTCGCGGCACCGGCTGCTGCAGGTCGAGCCGGGCGTCGCCTTCAACCTTCTCGATAACGTGGTCATCCACGAACAATTCACGCTGTGAGCCAATATCGATCGGCTCGGCGGCGGTGGAGAGACTGTTGACGCAACCGAGCACAAGAACGACCTGAAGAATCCTGTACAAGAGCACCTTCCCCTCCTCACGAAAACATGGACTGGCGATGTCACTTGGCCTGGTAGGACTTGCCCGGCCAATGTTCCCACCACGACTGGAACAACTGGAGCTGCGAGGCGGCAAACCGCTTTTGGCTCGCCGACAATTCATCGGTTTCGTTGAAATGAAGAGTGTACTCGTCCTCGCCCAACAGGACGAGCAGATACTTGTAGTACAGGACGAGGTCCGGACCCTCGTCGTATGTCGACAGAACTTCCAACGCTTCATCCAGTTCCGCCGCCAATCGCCGTGCCTCCACGTCGCCGGAAGCCGCCTGTTTGCAGAGGGCAATCAGCGTCAGCACCGGTCCGGGCAGACAATTGCCGATCCCCGTGATGGCTCCCACCGCCCCGCAGTGAATGAACCCGTGGAACACCTGGGTGTCCACGCCGACCATCAACAGCACGTCATCGTCCTCATGCGTGATGTGCTCGGCCGCGTAGCTCAACGAGTCTCTTCCGCCGAATTCCTTGAAACCCACCAGGTTGGAAAACTCGCGACGGAGGTCGAAGAACAAGTCCGCCTTGGTCTCGAAACCGTAGTACGGGCTGTTGTAGATGACCGCCGGCAAATCGGGAGCGGCACCGAGTACACCGGCAAAGTGTGACCGCTGTGCGGCCGACGACGTCCCGCGAGACAGGACCCGAGGAATCACCATCAAGCCGCGAGCACCTACCTGCTGAGCATGAGCCGCGTGCGCCGCGGCGGTTGCCGGGTTCTGGGCGCCCGTGCCGACGATAACGGGAACGCCCGCCTCACAGAGCTGTTTCACACCGTCCTGCCGTTGTGCATCCGACAGCAGTGGCCAGTCGCCCATCGAACCGCAGTACACCACGGCATTCATTCCCGCATCAATCAGCGACTTCGCCTTGGCAACGAGATTCGTGTGATCCGGAGTCCTGTCCTGGTGACAGGGAGTCATGATTGCTGGCACACAACCTTCAAAGATACTCGAGTCCATTTTGATCATCCGACTTCTGGATTGGTCTGGGCATTTCCGGTGTGGTTTTTTTTGCTTCCTCTCGACATGCCCGTGCCGCCACAGTCCGAGGTCATCCGGAGTGCACGTTCTGTCGGAGAAGATATGTCACCGTTATCTCGCTGGAACGACTTGTCTGCAATGGACGTGGTGACGATGACTCGTTGAGGACGGCGAGAAACGCATACGGACGGGCAACATTTTTTCGATTGGCAGGGCGGGACAATACGGGTTTGTGGAAGTTCATTACAGTCTGACATACTCTTCGGGAGACGATTCGCCAACGGGGCGATGTTTCCACCTGACACGAGTGTGGGCTCCGACCACCATTGTCTCCCTCTTGGCCACGGACGGTTCTGGACAAAGAGTCCTACAGATGAATGAAACAGTTCTGGTTCGCAATTGGCTCGAACAGGCAGTACTGGGGCTAGGCCTTTGTCCTTTTGCCGGTGAGCCCTGGCACGCCGGTCGTGTGCGTCTCACCGTTTCAACCGCAGCGTCCGAGCAAGTTCTCCTGGAAGATCTCCACTCTGAACTCACCCTCCTGGAGGAGACTGATCCCGAGGTTCTGGAAACAACGTTACTGATCGTGCCGAACCTGTTGCACAATTTCTCCGACTACAATCAGTTCCTCGATCTCGCCGACACACTCCTCGAGGAACACGATTGGAGCGGATGTTTTCAGATTGCCAGCTTTCACCCCGACTACCAGTTTGCGGACACCAAACCTGGTGACCTGGAGAATCTGACAAATCGTTCTCCATTTCCGTTGCTGCACCTGTTGCGTGAGAGCACGATGAGCCGGGCCGTCGCTGAACACCCGGACCCGGCTCAGATCCCGGTGAACAACATCGCCACCTTGCGAGGTTTGAGTAAAGAGCGTTTGCAGGAGGTTTTCGGTTCACACCCGAGATCTGATCCATGAGGTCCAAGACCACCAGTCCCCCCCGCACTCGGATCCCAGGGTCATGGTCCACGTTGGCGTCTTCGTGAATTGACGACGGCGGCAACGCCAAGCAATCAACGCACTGGACAGGGGTGTGGCAGACGCTTCAACTGACAATCACCGAGAGCACCTGAAGCGGAACAAGGCCTCAACAACAGCGGTGGCACGCCGTGCACACTTCACCGGAGCAGTAACAGTGACAAAGATTCTCGCCCACTTGGCCCCGGCTGTGGTTCTCCTGTTTTCACTGCCGGCCTCCGCTGCGACCCCGGCGCCAGCGGGCTATCTCGATGCCTCAAAAATGCCCGGGGCCCCGTTTGATCCCCAGAACGCAACCGCCGCACTCAAGTCCGCCATTCAATCTCGGGCGGCAAAAGTCTGGGTGCCAAACATGGGTGTGCCCTGGCTGATCGACACAATCTGGCTGACATCCAACCAGGAGATACTGCTCGAAAACGGTGTAGTGATCGAATCCCGGCCTGGCAAAGCATTCTACGTCGATGGCCAACTCTTCAAGATCGCTTCTCAGAAGAACGTCACGCTCAAGGGTTACGGCGCGACGCTGAAGATGCGTCGCGATCTGTTCGCCAGTGGCAAACCCTACAAGCCGAGCGAGCACCGCCACGCTATTGTCGTTTATGCCAGCCGAAACGTGAAACTCCTCGGACTCACATTCAAGGATGCCGGCGGCGATGGCATTATGGTCGGGGGGATGACCCGCACGTCCTACAACAAGGGCGTGCTGATCAAGGATGTTCTCATCACCAACGCCTACCGCAATGCGATCAGTATCATCAGCGCCGAGGACCTCACCATCGACAATGCTGTCCTCATCAACACCAACGGGACCAGCCCACAGGTCGGCCTGGATTTTGAACCCGACCACGAAAAACAACGCATTGTGAATTTTGCAGTACGCAACTGCATCATCATGAACAACAAGCGACTGGGCATTTGCTTCCCGGTCTCCGGCTTGCTCACCGCCAGCGACCGTGAGCGAGGTTTGCCGATTCGTGGTGTGATCGAAAACTGCACAATCTTCAACAACGGGTTCCATGCCTGGGGAGGTGGTGTCGACAAAAAATGGGGTGATGGATTGTTCATGAAATGGCACCTCGACGATGTGAAGGTGAAGAACAATCTTTTTGTCCACAACGCTGGTGCCGGCTTCCTGGTAGATGGCTACGCGATCGATCACCTGCACAAGGCCAGTTTCTGTGCGTTCTGGGACAACAAGCACGGAACCCTGGCCGGCCAGGCCGGACCGGGTAAAGGCATTGTCACCAATGCCAGGCCGATCTTTGTCTCGACCGATCCAGCAGACCCGAATTTCATGCACCTGTCACCAAAGACGTCGACTCGGATCACACGGGGTTCGTCCACCGGCAGTTTTATCGGTGCCCGCCCGGTCGCATCCCGGACCAGCAAATGAGTTCTGAGCATCGGCGTGATCTCCCAAGTGACCACGAGCCAAGGAGACACTCGCATAAGCACCGACCGGTGGCAGGACGATGAATGTTCGACCATCGCATTGGAAATGGATTTTCGCAGGCTGCCTGGCCGTAATTGCGTCGGCTCTCTTGTGGTCTCCGCAAATCTCCAGGCCCGCCCCAGACCTCATCAACAGCATTGGCATGCGGTTCCGAAGGATTCCAGCGGGACAATTCCTGATGGGGGCCATTCCCAACGACACGAACGCCCAGGACGATGAAAAACCTCGTCACCCCGTCACTCTCACCGACAATTTTCTCTTGGGACAATTCGAGGTGACCCAACAACAATTTCATCTCGTCATGGGGACCAATCCAAGCTGGTTCCGCCGAGTTGGCCGAGGCCAAGAGGCTCTCGGCTGGTCCATCGATCCCGACACTCTTCCGGTGGAAATGGTGTCCTGGCAGGACGCCGTTGAATTCTGCAATCGTCTCGGCAATCTACCCGAAGAACGTACTGCTGGAAGACGCTACAGGCTTCCCACCGAGGCCGAGTGGGAATACTCCTGCCGGGCGGGGACAACGACTCGATTCGAATTTGGAGAACAATTTGAAGCCACAGCGGCCAACATGAACCGAACCAGGCCCCACCCCCTGCCCTGTGGCTCATTCGCACCAAATCGCTTCGGACTGTTCGACATGCATGGCAACGTTCTGGAATGGTGCAGCGATTGGCACAGCCCCACGTGGTATTCCAATTCTCCAGTCGAAAATCCAATCGGTCCTGAATTCCCGGACGAGGACCACCACGTCCTCCGTGGTGGTGGCTGGGCATTCCCTGCCGCAAGTTGTTCATTCCGGGATCGGATTTCCACGTTTATGAAAGGGCCGTCCCATGGTTTCCGTGTTGTCTGTGAAATAGGTCGCCAGAAATGACGGCCCACACGGCACCAGCCCTCACCGCGAGTTCCAGGACAAAGCCGGTGAGTTGACGAAGGTCACCCGCCCGAACCGGTGTGGTGTGTGAAACGAAGGCTTCGAAGTGTCGGCCCGTGACCATTGGCTGTACTGCATGTTCGTGTCACCGCCATGTCGATTCAGGTTCAGATTCCAGTGGTCCCCCGGCTTCAACGACGCGCGTTTCATATACTTGGCGAAATTCGCAAGCGGAATGGCCACCTCACACGTCCAGGACTCGTCCCTGTCCGAATCGTCGTTCAAAGTCCCCTTGTAAGTGCCCACGATGCGGACCCCCTTGGCGACCCACGGAACACTCGGTTTCTTCGGTCCATTCGCCCGATGGCCGTCGATGTACGCCCCCCGCACGTTCCACTCGATGTTGAAATAGAACTCCGGCCGACTGGGATCGGGCGCCAGCATCACCTCGAAACAATCGTCCCTGGCAACCGGGTCGTCATGGTTCTTGTAGCGTGCGGTGATGTGTTCGTCCTGGCAGATGTGACCGACATAGAGGTACTTGTCGTCCCACAACAACTTGGCAACCGTCTGTTTCTTCTTGCCGCTTTTCCACCAGGTGAAATGAAACGGCCCCATGTTGGCCGCCTCGTGCCACGCCGCTT
>CAWVUS010000298.1:0-6436 GCA_963933195.1 uncultured Planctomycetaceae bacterium | reverse complement strand
ATGGAACTGATTGATTCCACGGGATTTCGCCCGATCGATTGTGCGGGGTTTGAAAATGCCCGGACCCTCGATTTGATGGTCCCCTTGATGATTGATCTCGATTCGCGGTACCAGATGGACGCCAATTCATCGTGGAAGTTTCTCGGCTGAACAAAACTCCCTGTCCCAAAGACCGACGCGGCCACTTGCCGCCAGTAACCCAGGGCAGGGTACCGAGGAGTGATCACTTTCGGGTCCGACGTCCCAAGAGTTCATCCAGAGCCCCGGCCAATTCCGAATACTGAAACTCAAACCCTTCATCTTGCAGTCTCTTTGGAAGCACAAACCGACCATAGAGTGCGAGTTCCGGATCGGTCCGCAGAAGCAGCCTGGCCCCAATTCTCACCATCCACGACGGCGTTGGTAATCCAATCGGCATGCCGACAACTCGCCGAAGCGTCCGCATGAATTCAGTCTGCGGAACCGGACATGGGGCCGAGGCGATGTAGGCCCCCTGCATGGTCCCATCCAGTAAACTTCGCTCAAACACTCGATTCAGATCGCATTCATGGATCCAACTCATCCCCTGGGTCCCACGTCCCACCCGGCCACCAAGCCCAAACCGAGCCAACTTCGCGAGCGTGGCAAGAGCCCCACCACCGGCGCCCCGATCTCGGCCCAGAACAAAGCTTGTGCGAAGTACTACTCCTCGCTGTGATGACAGGACACTCGAAGCGAAGGCTTCTTCCCACGCGCGACCGACTGTGGGAGCGAGTCCGTAACCAAACGCTGACTCTTCGGTGCACACCAATTCCGGTGGGTCCCCATAAATATGGGCCGTACCCATTTGAACCCAGACCGGGGGCGGCGACTCAATGCACCGCATTGCCTCTCCCAGCACTCGAGTCGACTCAATCCGGGACCGCAGGATTTCGTCCTGATGGTCCGGCGACTTAATGCAGTCAACACTCCGCCCCGCCAGGTTCACCAGCCCATCGGAACCATCCAGTTCCTGGCTCCATTGGCCAAGAGAACGTGCATCCCATTCCCGATGCCGCCAATTCCCTTCCAAACGCGGAGGATTCCTGGACAGGATCACTACCGACGCGCCCAATTCGGCCAGGTGATGGGCAAGCGACACGCCAAGAAAACCACTGCCGCCCGCAATCACAATCTTCTTGGATTCCATAAGAGACGCCATCAACAGATCCCGGAAGAACTCGCGGTTCAAAACCGAATCAGCCAACGTGTTCCAGAAAACTCACCCTGCCGACTGACACCCATTCGGCCAGGTAAATGTTTCCGTCATTGTCAAAACAAGCGTCATGTGGATGAACGAACTTTCCCGGACGCCATTGTTCCGGATGACGTCTCATCGCGAGGTTGTCCGAAAGCACCTGTTTCAACCACGCGGGATCGTGCCCAAGGTGGGCAATCACTTTGTTCTTGGCATCCAAAAGCGTGATCCGGGCGTGGAGATCCGGCACCAACATCACATCACCACGAAGATCTATGTCTGCTGGGAACAACATGTCATCCACAAAACCGATGTGTTTCCCTGCAGCCGAAAAGTACTGCAACCGTGCATTGGCCCGATCGGCAACGACCAGGGCCGGTTCCCGTCCCTTTCGGTCATCCCACCACAATCCATGAGGAGTACGCAGTTGCCCGGGACCTTCGCCAGTCCCTCCGAAATGGCCGATGACCCGTGCTTCTTTGTCGTACCTGATGACATAGTCTGAACCATAGCCATCACCGACCCAGAATCCGCCGTCAGGTGCAAACGCAATATTTGTCGGACTAAACAGATGCCCCTTCCCGTATTTCCCGGGGGTCTTCACTTCAAATGGCCTGGCAGTTTTGTAAGGAGCGATTTGTGGAGCCGTCTGTTTCCAGACAATCTCCCCCTTCAACGTGCTCTTGGCGATGTACCCCTTGTTGTCGCAGAGATAAAGGAATTCCTCGTTTCCATCCCGGCGGATATCAACGCCATGTCCGCCGCCATGAAATTCTTTGCCGAATGAGCGAACGAATTTCCCCTTCCGGTCAAACACAACCACCGCATCTTGTGGTTTGGCCGTCATTGTTCTGTGTTTGACATAGATCAAGCCCGCGGCATCGACGGCGACACCGTGCGTATCTTGCCAACGAATGTGCTTGGGTATCCGCATGCAGTCCTCGTGCACACGGTATCGATGGCCCTCCGGTCCAATGACCACAGGTTTGGCACCACTTTTGTCTGTCGCTCCCAGGACGGCCGGTGCCGCACCCGCAAGGGCCAGTGAACCGGTGTTCTGCAAAAACTCTCGCCGTGACGTCTGATTCCTTGCCATTGGTGCACTCAACCTCGTTTCGCCTGGCCAATGATTCACAGTACTCGAACGCACGTCAGTGTAGGCGAACCCCGTGGTCACTACAGCACAAAAAACAATTCAGAACCTAAGCCCATGGTTGTGTCAACGGACCCGCCATGGGAGGTTTGGCTAAACCCAACATCGCGCGAACTCGGGGTTTCCAAACAGTTCCAACCAGGATGCTTCACATGGGATCTCGCAAGGTCATCATCACCTGTGCCGTAACCGGTTCCATCCACACGCCCAGTATGTCACCGCATCTCCCGGTCACGCCCGAGGAGATCGCCGACAATGCCGTGTCCGCCGCCGAGGCTGGCGCGAGTATCCTTCACCTGCATGCTCGCGATCCAGCCGACGGACGCCCAACGCCGAATCCGGAGGTTTTCCGGCAATTTCTGCCCCGGATCAAAGCGGAAACTGATGCGATCATCAACGTGACCACAGGCGGTGGCCACAACATGACAATTGATGAGCGACTCGAAGGGCCAATCTCTTTGCAGCCCGAGATGAGTTCGCTCAACATGGGATCGATGAACTTTGGCCTGTTCCCGGCGCTGGACCGGTTCCAGGACTGGAAACACGACTGGGAACCCACCTACCTGGAAAACACCCGGGGCGGGATATTCCGGAACACCTTCAGTGACATCGAGGCGATTCTCGATCGTCTCGGCAAAGGATGTGGCACCCGTTTCGAATACGAGTGTTACGACGTCGGCCATCTCTACAATCTCGCTCACGTCATCGACCGGGGTCTCGCCGAACCACCCTTTTTTGTCCAGACGATATTTGGTGTCCTTGGCGGAATCGGCGCCGATCTCGAAAATCTCGACCACATGCGACGGATTGCCGACAAGCTCTTCGGAACCGATTATCACTGGTCGATCCTCGCTGCCGGCCGTCACCAGACAAACTTTGTGACGACGGGTGCGATTCGAGGCGGAAACGTGCGGGTCGGCCTCGAAGACAATCTCTACCTTTCACGAGGAGTTCTTGCCGAAAACAACGCGGCACAAGTGACAAAGATCCGCCACATTCTCGAAGAGTTGTCGCTCGAAATCGCGACCCCGGCGGACACCCGAGAACTCCTGTGCCTGAAAGGCCAGGACCAGGTCCAATTCTAGCCGAACACGCCACCTCGCATCCGCCTCAACTCCATTGGACCAACAAGATGACCACAGAAGTTTACAGGGAAGTGTTTACCGATGACCCGGGAGGTTGGTACGGCTGGATCAGTAACGCCGGCGGCCCGAAACCGCTTGAGTGGAAAGACGGTGAAATCACGTCACGAAGTCCATGGTGGATCGACTACAACCACGCCCCGCCCGGGGCCGGCTACATGCACATGGTCTTCACCCTCGCGACGTCGGGTCCCCAAGGCGAGGTGTACACCGAAGTGGGGGGGCCCAACCGGTTCACCACGAACGGGTTCCCCACCAATTTCAACGGGGCGTCGCTATCAATTCGATGCTGCGGGGAATTGGTCTCGCACGAGTCCCAGTTGGTCGTCCTGATCCAGGGGAACGTCGACGGGATCACCAGCGGCTGGTTGCTCACCGGATCGCCAATCAATGTCTCCGAGGGATGGACCGAACAAACCGTCACGCTCGCTCCGGACCCCTCCCTGTGGACCCCAATGGGTGTTCGCCACGACAGGGGGGACATGTACGGCATCAAACCGCTCGACTCGGTCCTGTCGGACGTTGATATCAACATCATGCTCGTGTTGTTCCCTCTCGACGTCGCTCCCATGGGGACCATCGACGGTGACCCTCACCTGTTGAGACCGGAACGTGATTACCCCGTTTGGAGGCATCGCCTGCCCGAGGGATACGTCACCCTGGATTCGGTGGAAATCAGTTTCGCCGGATGAACAACCTTCACCCTCAACGCGTCAATTTCCACCCATCCTCGTCGACCACCAGGCCCGTGTGCCCGGCATATCGATCGTAGACCGAATTCATCTCGGCAATCGAGTCAAAAAAACCAACCACGAACGCGGCCTGGAAGTGCCCGCCGGCCTTGATCGGGCGCCCTCCAAATTCGTGGATCATGCAGACGTATCCTCGCTGGTGGCACCAAGCTTCGTGTACGACATCCGGTTGGAGGGTCATTCCTGCCAACCAGGGCCCGGGCTTACCGGTCTTTGTGTTCCGCAGCCGGTAGGCCCTGATGAAGCGTGTCGGCACCTTGTCTCGATCCCGGCGGTAATTGAACTTCTCGTCCGGGGCAAAACTCTCAAAAAACTCTTTTGACGGAATTCGTCCCCGGTAACTCAAGTACACCTCGCTAAACGAATCACCGCGGGTGTGTCGGATGTGACCCGGCATATCAAGCCGAAGGAACATCCCCTCACTGGAATTCACCGCATCAATCCGATCCATCGAAATGAAATACCGGGTGTTTGTTGGAAAAACGATTCGTTGAGTCCAAAGCGACCCCGTCTTTTTTCCAGGCGCTGCGGTCTTGTATCGATAACTCTGCTGGATGGCGACGAAGTCCTTCCCGCGGATGACTTTCGGGTCCAAGCGTTTTGCCTGAGTGCAAATTTGTGGCCCCTCGATACTTCTTTTGGGAGTTTTGCCGTGATACGCATTCCCAAAGCGGTAAATGAGTTCCTTGTCGAGTCGCCCGCGGTAAGCCACGTCGCTGCCGGGTTCCATGATCCAATCGGCAATGTCCAACCCGAAACCCGCATCACGGAAACCGGATTTTTTATCCAGAAATGACTGCCGGGCCACCCCGCTGACATATCCCTGTTTTCGCACGGCAGCTTCAAAATGCGGTGTCGAAATATCGATTTGTTCGGTTCCGTTTTTGACGGTGTAATCTCCCGCACTGGCAGGCAATCCAAAAAACACCAACGGCACAACGGTGAGCATTGTTTTCATCACGAATCTCTCAATCAGACTGACAAACCCACATCAAGGACTTACCCCGGATCTTCATTCGGCCAACAACTCAACGGATTGTCCGTCCATTGCCACCAACGGGTCCATCATAACGGCCAGTCCTCACAGCACGAAAACCACCGCCACTCTCCTCATGATTTCCCGACGTTTGTCGCGGATTCCCGTTAATTTGCTGTCCATTTTTAGACGCTATTGCGGAATCCCAGTTAACACACGTTTGCACGCAGTTTTTTCGAGTCTGTTTTCGATTTCCATGACATAATTGAACACCGGCAGAATCAGGCGGAAGTCCACGCGACAATCATTCGTCTTCAGCTTGCGTTTCAACGCGTGTTTGACGATTCTCTCGACAAGTCACCAGCGGCCGTTCCGACAAGCGTCCAGCAAACGAGGAAATGATGGCAACGACACTGCCCGAACACGTTGGACACTCTCCGATCGACGGCCGGACTTCTCCGGAGGCCACAACTGGTGGGACACGAAAACTGATCGTCGTCCTCCTGGGCTCCGCAGCGACGATCTTTGTCCTCGTAGCCGCCTGGTCACTCGCTTTTGACGAAACATCCACAAACACCGCGTTGATCTTCTACACCGTCAAAAGATCTGATCTCCCGATCCAGGTCACGGAAAACGGAAGCCTCCAAAGCCAAAAAACGACGGAATTGCGTTGCGAGGTAGAGAACTTCGGCCGCGAGCGTTCCGGAACACAAATTCTCTCCATCGTCCCGAATGGTGAGACGGTTAAAAAAGGAGACCTCCTGGTCGAACTCGATTCTGCCTTGATCGAAGATCGCCTCGACGAACAGGAACTGCAAACTGAACGATCACGGAATGAACAGATCCAGGCGAACGTGACCTACGAGAACCAGAAGACCCAAAATGAAACATTGCTCGCCGAAGCAAAGCTCACACTGGCTCTTGATGAACTGGGACTCAAGCAATACGAGGACGAAGAGGGGGGCACCTTTCAGTTGGACCTCCAACTTGTCGACCTCAACATCCAGACGGCCGAAGCCAATCGCCTGATCCGCCAAACGGACCTGAAAGGAATCGAACAACTCGCCAAGCTCGGCTACCGCAGTAAAGGTGATCTCGAGCAGGCCCGCCTGGCGGCCCTGTCGGCCAGCAGCGAAGTTGCCCGCCAGGTTTCCAGCCGGAAAGAAATGGTCGCCTACACGTATCGCAAGATGAAAA
>CAWVUS010000297.1:0-6439 GCA_963933195.1 uncultured Planctomycetaceae bacterium | reverse complement strand
ATCGAAGCCTCGGATGGTCGGACGGCGGTTGGGTGCAATGTCGAAAATGCCAGTTTTGGGCTGACGGTGTGTGCCGAACGAGCTGCCGTGACTGCAGCGGTCTCCGCCGGCTTGGTGGAGTGGCGACGGTTGGTGGTCGTGGTTGATGCGGCGAAACCGGTGGCTCCGTGCGGAGCATGTCGTCAAGTTCTTGGTGAGTTTTGCGAGGATTTGGAAATCGTACTCGCAACAACCGATGGGGGGCTGTCGAAAACCAGCCTCGAGCAATTGCTGCCGCGGCGATTTGGTCCCGCCGACCTCGGGACGGTCCCGGACGCCCAGTGAAACAGGCAGTGTGACCGATGGATGAAGCCGGTGTGAGCAGTGAGTGGGTCGCTCGCTTTCGGCGAAGCGTTCGCCGGTGGTACTCCCGGTCCGGTCGGGATCTCCCCTGGGTCGGAGAGCGCGACCCCTACCGGGTCTGGGTACGCGAAATCATGCTGCAACAAACAACCGTCAAAGCGGTTGTTCCGTACCTGGAACGGTTTCTTGAACGATTTCCCAGTGTCGAGCAACTGGCCGCGTCTGAGGGCGAAGAAGTGCTTCGGGTTTGGGAGGGGCTCGGTTACTACAGTAGGGCTCGTAATCTGCAGAAGGCCGCAAGAAAGGTTGTTGATGAATGGGGCGGAGTTTGGCCAACCAGCGTGGTTGAATTGGAGTCACTGCCGGGGGTGGGGCGTTACACTGCCGGGGCAATTGTTTCATTTGCGTTCGATGAACCGGGCCCGATCGTCGAAGCAAACACGTCGAGGTTGTATTCCCGATTGATGGCAATGGCGTTGGACCCGACAGGGACCGCGGGGCGAAAACGGTTGTGGTCGTTGGCCGAACGAATTGTTCCAAGGTCACGTCCGGGAGAGTTCAACCAGGCGTTGATTGACCTCGGGGCCACCGTCTGCATGACCGAGCCGCAGTGCGAAGTGTGCCCTGTGCGGATGTGTTGCCGAGCGATGGAACTTGGCGAAGTTGCAAGTATCCCCATCAAGAAAGTTCGCGCCGTCGCAACGGATCTTCACGAAGTGATGCTTGTCGTCCGGCGAAAAGGCGAAGTGTTCCTTGTTCAACACCCGACGGGCGAGCGGTGGGGAGGTCTTTGGGGTTTTCCCAGGCTACAGCGTAATTCGGGGCTGAAACTTGAAGCGTCGGAATCACAAAGTGTTGTGGACGAGGTGTCAATGCTTGGGTGGGACGTCGAATTTGGAGGGTGGTATGAGGGGTTTCGTCACTCAGTGACCCGGTTTCGGTTGCACCTGCAGCCAGTGGACCTTCTGTGGTCCGAAGGGGAATGGAGAGGGGCACCCGCCGGGGAATGGGTGTCGGTCGACGAATTGGACGGACGCCCAATGTCGGTGGCGGAAAGGCGGGTTGCGGCTGAGGTCTCGAGTGTGTTGGGCTAGCGGTCGAAACGGGGATTGCCGGTCCACAGGGGATGGCTAGTATGGGCATCGGACGAAGACATCGGCTGGTGAGGTGCTGATGTTATTTGAAACGAAAAGAACCTTGCGGTCAGGGCGGATCGAGTAGTGGAAATGCGGACGCGAGGCTCAACCGGTGATGATCGCTCCGACGGTGTCGCGTCGGGGACTGGTTTTTCCATTCCCGGTGACCGGCAAACCCGATTTGCCGGGGTTGTGGGGGCGGGCGGTTCGTTCGTGGTCCACGCGGTCGTGTTGTCGGTCCTGGCGATCTGGATGCTGGAGCAGTTCAGCGAGGATCGACCGCTGTCGACGGAATGGAGCCAGTCGGAAGAGGGGCCGGTGTCACTTCCTGAGTCCGTGGCGGGTGAATTGGAGGTTGCGTCCCAGGACGTACAGCAGATGGAGGAGGTTCGTCGAATCGATACAGCGTTTGTGGACGGCCGAGAACATGTGCTTGACGACGCGTTGTCTGATGCATTGTTCGAATACGCTGTCGAAAGCGACGGTAAAAAGACAAGTACCGGAAATGGTTTGTTGGCTGCTCCCAAGGGCGCGAAAGTAGTCCAAAAAGGGAGTTTTTCGGTGTGGACAGTACCGGAGGACCCGTTGCCAAACCAGGAATACAAGATCGTGATCCAGGTCCGGTTGCCGAAGGTCGTTCGGCGTTATCGTGCTCGAGATTTGACTGGCCAGGTGGAGGGAACTGATGGGTATCGCCAGAAAATTCCCTGGGACCCACTCTGGAAGGGCCGGTCGGATGTGGCTCTGACGGTTCGCGATGGCCGGTTGGTGGCTCTTCGAAAAGAAGGGTTTCTGCCGATACGCAATCGAGTCTCTCAGTTGATTATTCGTGTCCCTCCAGCGAATAAAAAATTGGTGAGGGACACGATCACGATTGAGTCACGACTGCTGAAAGAAAAACAGGTGTTGGAGATCGTGTTCTAGACGTCTCGGCTCGCCCTTGTGGGCGGGGCTGCCGTGGCGTTGTGGATGTGCGAAGGCAGTAGGCTGTGAGGTAGATGGAGGGGCGAGGTGGCGAGGCTGTTCGTTTCGAATTTTGGATTCGAGGATGAAATCGCTGGTCGTGACCTGTCTCGAACCGCCGCCGCAGCGACACGGGGCCTGAACGGGTGTTGGGCCGCAATGCTCAAGCCGACTGACTTGGTCTGCGCGGAACCATACACACAACCGCGGTCTGTAGTCGCGAACGCGACAACAGCGTGGGCAATTGTTCCCTGGGGTTGGAGTCGGCAGATGGTGCGGTGGGCCAGTTCGGTCAGCTCTGTCGTCAACTGGCCAGATCCCGGGGTCGTGGAAATGCTGAATCGGAGGCGGTGGGGATTCGCCCGTGAAAAAGAAATCGGGAAGATCCCCCGAGGTTCCGACGTCGTTGAATCGGTCGCGGCCTGTATCAGCCTTTTGTCGAAACCGTCTCCCACGGGGATGGGTTGGGTCGTTAAGGCGGATCTTGGTGCCTCGGGACGAGGGCACCGGCGGATTGAAGCCTGCGAAATTTCAGACCAATTTGTCGCGTGGGTCTCTTCCCGACTGAAACAGGATGGAATGGTCCAGGTGGAGCCTCTGCTGCCGGCGGTCCGTGAGGTCGGGGTTCAATACGACGTGTTGACAACGGGAAAAGTTGCCTTGCGGGGTGTCACTGAACTTCTCACGACAAAGGCAGGGGCATATCACGGAACACGAATTGTACGCCGAGGCGAGGCGACAATTGGGGATCTGGAGGACCTGCTCGAAATGCTACAACCGGTGGTGGACCAGGTGGCCGAAACCGGTTACACGGGCCCTCTGGGTGTCGATTCGATGCGGTACGAGTCGGAAGACGGTGGGCGTGGCTGGCGGCCGGTCCAAGATATCAATGCGAGATTCACGATGGGCCGTTGCGCGCTGGAGTGGAGCGGCAAACTTCCGGATGGAACAAAGGGAACAGTCCTTGTGGCCAGGTGGTCCAGTGCCGCGGCGGTGGACGAGTGTGTGGCGAGTTTGCCTGAGAAAGTGCCAGGGCTGCGCCGCGCAATTCGTTTCTCGCCTTCAGAGTCACCCCCGCAAACCGATGTCGGTTTGGTATTGCTAGTTTACGACGAAACGAGTGACCCGCCGGAGATCGAGGCTGCGTCACTGAGAGAAATTGCGGGACCGCCGAGTGGCTAGTCTGCTTCGGCCTTGGGGGGGGCGATGCTCCGCAGATCTTGACCCTGGCCGGCCTTCAGGTCGAAGAGGCCGAAAATATCACTGGCGTCGAGGCTGAGGCTGGAGTTACTGACCTCGGTGTCGCCAAGAACGCGTTGAAACAGTTCTCGTTTTTGTTGCAAGACACGATCGATTCGTTCTTCGATTGTGTCGTGGCAGATGAACTTTGTGACCAAGACCGGACTTTTCTGACCGATACGGTGAGCTCGATTGATTGCTTGGTCCTCGACGGCGGGATTCCACCAACGGTCGTACAGAAAAACATAACCCGCGAACTGAAGGTTCAGGCCGACGGCTCCAACACCGTAGCTCATTAGGATGAGATGTTTGGATGGATCGTCTTTGAATGTTGCCAACACGCCGTCCCGACGCGATGAAGGAATGCCACCGTGATACACAAGTGGCTGGAATTCAGAGAGTTGGTCGTTGATCCAGTCGAGTGATCGTGTCCATTGGCTGAAGAGAATGGCCTTCCCGCCGCTTTCGGCGATCTCCTCCATCTCGGCAGCGAGTCGGTCCAATTTGCAACTTTGCCCGGTCAACGGGTCGTAGTTGCAGATTTGCTTCAGGCGAAGTACGAGCTCAAAAACGTGCTGGATGGTTATTGATTCGCCAAGTTCGCCAAGTTGGACAATTCCGTCTCGCTCAGCGGTCCGGTACGCGAGTTCCTGTCCGGGGGTGAGTTCGAGCAGTTCGTCACGATCCAGCCGTGGCGGCAAATCGGTGAGAACCCGGTCTTTGGTCCGGCGAAGAACAAATTCGCGGGCCAGTCGATTGAGTTGCCGGATGTCACTGACGCTGTGGTCAGGAATCGCTCCGATAAATTCCAGGAGCGAGACAAATTCAGAGGGACGGTTTTCGATGGGGGTCCCGGTCAATACCCAGGACCGTTGGCGGCTCAGGCTACTGGCGGCTCGGTTTGTCTGGGAGTCGGGATTCTTGATGCGTTGGGCCTCATCCAGGATGACCAGGTCGAAAGATGGGAACTCGCTGTCCCCGAACATTTCGATGTCACGGACCAAAAGTTCATAGTTGGCAATTTTCACGGGGACGTTGGTCATCTCCCAGAGCATGCGACGCCTTGCGGAGTGACCTTCAATGGCAATCGCGGGAATTTCTTCGGCCCACAGACGGAGTTCACGTTGCCAGTTGGTGATCAGTGGTTTGGGGCAAACCAGAAGCACGCTGCGAACATGCCCGGACCGGATCAACAGGCGGAAGGCGCTGATGGCCTGCATGGTTTTTCCAAGCCCCATCTCGTCGGCCAGTAGTGCGCTGTTACGGGAGAACAGCCAGGCAATTCCCTGGTACTGAAACGGGAAGGGTTCGAAGGGCATGACAAGTTCTTGCCCGGACAATAGCGTTTCGATGGGGGGTTGCAGGAGGTAGAAAAGTCGGTCGGTGATGGACAGGGCGTTGGCGGGAACCGAGACCCGGGTGCGGCGGGATTTGTTGCTGGGCGTGGTTGTCGTGGGCGAAAAAACCGATTCGGGGGTGATCGATTCGACATCTTCAGTTTTTGTGTTCGATTCATCCCGCGTGCGAGGCACTTCGTCGACGTCGGGAAACTGGACGCCAATTGTCGTGATCCCGCTCCAGTTGGGGAGCCATGCCGGGAGAAGTCTCGGCGCCGCAATGAGTTCACCGGCAGCGATCTCGCATCGAGGCGCCCGTGTGATCCCGGCCCCGAGACCAGAATTGAAGAGCTTGACATCCAGATGCAACGGTAGCGGTTGGGCATTCACCTGGAACGGGAGGCGTTCCTGCGGCGAAGTGTCCACGACGTGATTCATCGTCGCCCCTGGTTAGTGGCCCTGCAGGGTCTCGGCGAGCGCTTGTCTCACTCGCTCGAGAGGTTCGTGGAGATCGGAATCGGCAGAAATTTGTGCCGCCCCCTGGTGAAGGGCGGAGATGTCGTTTTGGTGGGCGGTGTGGATGGAGAGGATTCGTTGGCCCATCCGGACTCGACCAAGAGGCGGGGCATGGTCGGCGGCGGCCGTGACTTCGGAGGACTCTTCCACACGAGCCATCGGGATTGTGATGTGGTTTCTGAGGTCAAGGATGGCGTCGTGGTCAGTGACCAGCAGGTCGGGTGGGCTGGCGAGTCTGTCGAGCAAGGCGCGGCCCATCAGTTCACCAAGCAAAAAGGGCCGCAGTGTCTCTCCGTACAAAAGTTTCTGCGCGTGAGTCGGCCGAACGGGACTGGTGCACTGGAATTCCAGAGGACGACCGTAGCGGTTGGTGACCAGCAGGCCAGCGACGAACGCGCCGTCATCAGTTTCCAGGGCGGCCAGGAAACCGAGTCGAAATGTGCGAGAATCTATGGCCGGTTCGCTCATCGGGTGGGCTTCCGGGGTGCGGGAACGCGTGTGGGGTTATTGGTGCCCACTTAGTAGTTGTCGGCGGTTGGAAAAGGCCACTTGAGGCGTTCGAAGGAGTCGGAGGGACTGTACAATCGTGTGTGTGGCCTTCAAGGGGTCATTTGACTGCGAGACGAGCGTGGAGCGATTCGATGTCTTTTCCCGAAGATCTTCCACAAAGCGAATTGAGGGGCGTACAGCAACGACGTCTGCAATCCCTGGTCAGGGGGTTGGGTGGAAACCAATTCTGGAAAACGCGGTTATCGGAGGCGGGTTGGGAGGACCTGGCCGAACTGGGAGATCGATTGGACGACCTCTCGCTACTGGCCGAATTGCCGACTTGTGGGAAAGACGAACTGGTCACTGATCAGGACCAGAATCCACCCTACGGCAGCAATCTCAGTGAACCGTTGGACC
>CAWVUS010000296.1:0-6462 GCA_963933195.1 uncultured Planctomycetaceae bacterium | reverse complement strand
CAGACGCCGCCATATCCTGGAAGGCCTGCAAAAAGTCATGGGCCGTCTTCCCGACCGCTCACATCAACCTTCCCTCGACGTCCGCCATGTTGAATCGGTTCGAATCGGCAAACTGACCCGACAAAAGCTCACTTATCAAACCGATCGCACCGGGCGTGTTTCGGCCTACCTTTTCCTTCCCGAAGCCAATCCGCAATCAACTCCCGGTCCGGCAGTCCTGTGTCTGCAACAGACAAACCGTGCTGGAAAACTAGAAGCGGCGGGGATCGCTGGTAATCCGGAATTGGCCCATGCTCTTCACCTGGCTCGCCGTGGGTACGTGACACTGGCGCCCGACTACCCGGGTTTTGGTGAATCGGATTACGACTTTGCGTCCCGACACGGTTACGCCAGCGGGAGCATGAAAGCTGTTTGGGACAACATCCGTTCGGTTGACTTGTTGTTGTCCTTGAAACAGGTCGACTCAACAAGAATCGGTGTTATCGGGCATTCGCTGGGTGGTCACAACGCCATGTTCACGGCAGCATTCGACAATCGCCTGCGAGTGATTGTCTCCAACAGCGGGTTCACTCGCTTCCACAAAGACGATGTCCCCTCGTGGACCGGGATCCGTTACATGCCTTTGATACAAACCCGATACAGCAACGACGCCAACCGCATCCCGTTCGATTTCCCTGAGATCATCGGGAGCTTCGCACCACGTCCGTTCCTTGCCATTGCTCCGAAACGCGATCGGGATTTTGATTACACAGGCGTACTGGATTCGATTGATGCGGCCCGTCCCGTCTATCGGCTCTTCGCCGCCACCGCTTCGCTCCAGGCTGCTTACCCGGACGTCAAACACTCGTTTCCCGCCGATTCTCGTACACGTGCCGATAAGTTTTTGGACACGCACCTCCACCACACCCCCCCAAAGTGACATTCACAACCCGCTCATCGTAGAATTTGAGCGAGTGCCACCAGTCCCACCTTTCGGTCGTGCCGAGAACCGCCCATGCCCTCATCCACTCGCCGCCATTTTCTTCAAGCCACTTCGACGGCGGCCGCTTCATTGTCCCTGGCGTCTTACGTCCACGCTAACGCCGATGCGACGAAACCTGTCCGCGTCGCATTGATCGGTTGTGGAGGGCGCGGCAGCTACCTCGCCGGCGTCTTTCAGTCACAACCGGGGGTGTCCCTGACCTGGGTCTGCGATGTGGATACGGCGAGATTGCAACGCGGCAAGAAACTTGCGAGAGGGACTGTCCAGGCCAGTAATGACCTCCGGAGAGTTCTGGCAGATGAGACGCTTGACGCTTGTATCGTCGCCACCCCAGACCACTGGCATGCGCCAGCAGCAATCTTGGCCTGCGAAGCCGGCAAGCACGTTTATGTCGAAAAACCGTGTTCTCACAACGTGCGGGAAGGTCGGTTACTGGTCGAAGCGGCTCGGCGTAACAAACGGGTTGTCCAACACGGCACCCAGGTACGCAGCACACCAATGATGATTGATGCCGTCGGCTTGCTCCGGGACGGGATCATCGGCGACGTGAAAGTCAGCAAGGCGTGGAATATCCAGCGCCGCGGAAACATTGGCAAAGGCAAGCCCGGCACACCACCAGCAACCCTGGACTACAACAACTGGGTGGGCCCCGCCGAATTCATCCCATACCAGGCAAACAGGACGCATTCAGGTTGGCATTGGTGGTACCACTTTGGCACCGGAGACATGGGCAATGATGGTGTGCACGACATCGACTACGCCCGTTGGGGACTCGGTGTCGGTACACACCCATCAACCGTCGCCGCTGCCGGAGGCAAGTTTTTCTTTGACGACGATCAGCAATTCGCTGACACCCAACAAGTCTCGTTCCAGTATCCCGGCAACGGCGCAACCGGCGACCAAAAACTTCTTCTCTACGAACAGCGCCTCTGGTCGACCAATTACCCTCACAACGTTGATAGCGGAGTGGAGTTTTACGGCACCAAGGGCCAGATGTTTCTGAGCCGACGTGGCAAAATCGCTGTCTACGGGGAGCGGAACCGACGGATCGACGTCAACGTGACACCAGGTGAACAAAACGCCGGAAAACATGTCGCCAACTTTGTCCATTGTGTACGAACCGGCGACACCCCCAACGGTGACATCGGGCTTGGTCACCTGACCACATCACTATGCCACCTGGGCAACGTCGCGACACGACTGGGACGATCATTCCAGTTTGACCCAAAAACCGAACAAGCCGTTGGCGATCCGGAGGCCAACGCTTTGATGTCTCGCCCCTACCGGGATCACTGGGGCAAACCCAAGGAAGCCTGATGAACCGTATTCTCACATTCTGTCTTCTCATCGTCACCGTCGGCCCGGCCCCCAACATCGAAGCCAAGCCCCGGCCCAATATCCTCTTCATCTATACCGATGACCAATCTCATCGGACCGTCAGTTGTTATCCCGAGTCCTACAAATTCGCGGACACCCCCAACATCGACGCCCTGGCGAAAAAAGGCGTCCGTTTCACCCATGCCTACATCGGAACCTGGTGTCTGCCATCCCGAGCGGCACTGCTCACCGGACACCACCCGTACGGAGTCAAATCGTTACGGATGGAAGGCAAGTATCCCGGCAGCACATATGACCCAAAACAAGCTCCGTTCTGGCCGTCCATCTTTCGTAAAAATGGCTACCAGACCGCGCAGATCGGGAAATGGCATACTGGCACGGACACCGGGTTTGGTCGTGACTGGGACTACCAGGTGGTCTGGAATCGGCCACGACATCCTGACAATTCGGGCCATTATTTCTACGACCAGTTGATCGAAACCAACGGTGGCAAAGCGACGCTGACAAAGGGGTACTCGACTGACAATTACACCAACTGGGCAGTCAATTACATCCAGGGTGAAAATCGCAAGGCTGACAAACCCTGGTACCTCTGGCTCTGCTACGGTGCCGTCCACGGCCCATTCACGCCCGCCAAGAGGCACTTGAACCTCTACCCCGACATTCGTGTCCCCACGCCCAGGGACATCTTCCCACCGCGGCCCGGCAAGCCGGACTACATGCAGAAGATCGAATATTGGGTCAAAGACAAAAATGGTCGACCGGAACTCAAGGGAGGCCAATTCGGGGGGCAAACCGTCGAGGGAACCAGGGGAATTCATGGCAACACACTGACCGACTGGGTTCGGCAATATCACCAGGGGGTGCGAGCCCTCGACGAATCAGTCGGCACACTAATCAAAACCCTCAAGGCCACCGGTCAGTACGAGAACACCCTTGTCGTATTCACATCCGACCAGGGATTTGGTTGGGGCCAGCACGGCTTCTGCCGCAAAATTGCTCCTTACGACGGAACCATCCGTTCACCGCTGATCGTCAGCATGCCTGGCCGGATCCCTCAAGGAAAGATCTGCCGCCACCCGGTGGCTGGTGTCGACCTCGTGCCGACTTTCTTCCGTTTCGCGGACATGCCACTCCCCTGGGAAATGCATGGGCACGACTTGAGTCCGTTACTGCGAAAACCCGGTTCGAAATGGGATCACCCCACGCTCGCCATCTACACCCAACGCAAATACGGAGACGACACCAACACGATCCCTCCCCAGTCATCCGCTCTTGATTCCGGAGGGGTCCCCTGGTGGGTCTCGCTGGCCAAGGGCCGCTACAAGTACATCCGGACAATGGAAGCCAACCAGATCGAGGAACTTTACGATCTGAAAAGGGATCCCGACGAACTCAAGAACCTCGCTCTTGAGGCGGACCACGGCAAACGACTCGCACGATTCAGGCGTGCCACCATCCAGGAACTCACGCGGACCAAGGCCGGCCTGGTCACACAGCTGCCAGCGGTTCGCACAACCGGCCGTTAGTCACGCTGTCGCGACGACTTCGACTTCAGGCTCATCAGGAACGCAGTCACATCTGCAACCTGTCGTGGCGTCAACAACCGTTCGAATGATGGCATCGGTGAGATCTTTTGGCTGAGCCTCTCGTCGACCTCCGCCTTGCGAACAACAAGTTCGCCACCGTCCGGCTGTAGTAATGTGAGTGTCGTACCGGTTTCCTCTTTCAGGATACCGGTGTGAGTTTTCCCTCCGTCGGTCACCACCAGAAGCATCCGGAATCCTTCCTTCACTTCGACACTCGGATCGAGGATCGACGTCACCACTTTTTTCGGATCGGCTTGCTTCACGACACTGCCCAGGTCGGGTCCGAATCCCAGTCCCTGCTTGGCATCGGTCCGATGGCACTTCGAACACCCCGCACCTCCTGTAGCAAAAAACAAGGCCTTGCCACGTTCGGCGTTCCCTTGGTCCAGGCGTGGAAGGACAGCGGCAACGGTCGTGGCACGTTTCAGCCGTCGCAAACCGGCCGGGCGGACAACAACCAGGTAATTCGATTTGTTTTCACCAAGACCATCGTCGGTATTTCCGCCAACAACAATCCTCCCGGCCGGCCACTTTCGTTCGTAAAGCCGAAACACGGCGTCGCTGGTTGCCACCAATGCGTCCGTCCGCTGATACGCACCCGCTCCTTCCAAGGCCATCCAGGACGGTGGCTTCGACATGCGAGTGTCATAACCCACAAAAAGGGTGACCGGTATCACGGTGTCGATCTCCAAAAACCTCGCTCCCCTTGAGGAGGAATCCTCGTTCGACGTCTGGACAATCAATGCTCCCCGAAACCCTTCCGGGATCTTTTTGAAGACATATCCACGATCGGTGTAAACGCGGCTTCCGACAGACAGTCCTCCATCCACAATCCGGTACGGATTGCCACTCCCAGCCCGGGCAGCAATCACCCCACTGCGGCTTGCCGCTTCAATCGCCGACAATCGCGTGAACCGGTAGACGCCAACCGGCCCCACGCGTTGCTCACCGACAAACACCGCGAGTTTCAGTACGACACTGCGAGAAATCATTCGCGACCCGTTCCACACCGGCGATCGCATCGTTGGCACTGTCCCATCCAGGCTGTAATACACCCGGCTGGGCTTCACCCCTGGTTCAACGACAACGGCAACGCGATCCCGGAATTCCCCACCCGGTGGCGTCACTCTCACCAGCGGACTACCCGCCCCGCGAGCCATCCACAAAGCGGCAACCCCCCGTACCCTTGGATCCTTATCTTCGACCAGCGGCTTCACCGTGTCTGCTCGCAACCTGTTCCCCTCAGCCAATGCCAGCAAAGCCGCCAGACGAACACCGCCAACCCGATGCTCCAGGTCCGTTTTCAATGCCGACTGCGATGACAACAAGCCGAGTGCCTGCCATCCCGCGTAAAACACAATCCGATCCGTCTCCACTGCCAGGCGGCTTCGCAATGCCGACAAATTCGATTTCTGGCGAGCCCGCCGGATCGCCAGGACCGCCGCCAAACGAATCCGGGGTTCCGAGTCGGACAACGCAGTGACCACCTCACGGGGCAACACACGAGCCCGACCAGCCTTTCGAACTCTGTACGCCAAACCCCGAATCGCCTGGACCCGAAGATTGACTGAACGCTCCGAAAGCACCCAGTTCGCGATCTGACGATCGATGGACACGTCGCCCAACTCAATTCGTGCCACTGCCCAAGCAACCCACGTTTCAACGCGTTGGAGATGCCGGCCCTGGTTCAATGACTCGATCAAATACGGGAGGACTTTCCGACCACGTCGGATCAACTCGTCCTGCACTTCGCACCGTCTCGCCTCAATAGAAGTCCCCAGGGCTCCAACCAGGTCGCCAACAGCCATTTCCTGTACGCCAAGTATCCTCGAACGGGCAGAGTGCGTCCGATTCCCCCAGGAAACCCGAAAAACACGCCCCTCGTTGGTTTGCTGCCCCTGTTGGTCAAAGACCGCTCCGTATTCATTGCCCCACCCGAGAATGTACAGGCACCCATCGGGTCCGACTTCGATATCCGTCGGCTTGTACAAACTATTGCCGCCACGAACGAATTCCCTCCATTCGCCGCCCTCCGGTTCCAGCAACGCGCCGTTCCACCGCGGTCGGTAATAAAAAGTCGTCTTTCGCAACCAGTCATTGAAGAACCAGGCCCCCCGGTACGGCAGGGGAAACCGAGGATCGTCATAAAAGGTCATTCCCGTACCAGAACCGTGAAACACAGGCCCACTAATTCGCGCCGTCGGCAGGTGATCTTTTCCACTCCAGTGTGAACTCCAGGGATGCCCCCAACCATAATGCGAACCGAAAAAGGGGTTGAACACACGGTCACCCTCATTCTGGTCGTTGTCGGTGCCCTGGAAATTGAATCCGCTGTCAAAGGCAATGTCCCAGGGATTCCGAAACCCACGCGAGACGATCTCGAGGTTGTGACCACCGTCGTCACACACCAACACACCGCCCTCGCGGCCCCAATCGTCACTGGGATCGTGGTAGTTCTTTTTGTACCCAGCAGCGTCGGAGACTCGTGGCTTGGGGAAGTCCGGCGCACCCGCCGGCGATTCAACGCCCCACAATTCACGGAAGGGCAGGGGG
>CAWVUS010000295.1:0-6520 GCA_963933195.1 uncultured Planctomycetaceae bacterium | reverse complement strand
AAGAAGAAGGCCAGTCAACGGAAGAAGAAGAAGGACGAGAAAGAGAACGACGACAAGAAGACGGACAACAGTCCACCGGACGTTTCTCCCGGCAAAGACGCCGACGCCTCTTTCGATGAATGGTCGGAATGACACGGTCGGCCCGGAACCACCGTGGCACCCGGCTCGATCACTTCTTTGGGACCCGGACGGTCACCACGTTCGAGACGCCCGTTCCCCGGGGTCCATCGGGCGTGTGATGCACCCCGTACACCCGGTACCGATAGGTCCTTCCGGCCACGACACTGTTGTCAGTCGCCATCATGCTGTTGCGACCGGGCCGGCCAATGAGATTCCGGAACTGCTTCCCCGGTTCGCCATCGGCCCGCTGAACAATATGCCCGGCTTCGCCGTCCGCGTTGTCCTTCCACCGCAGGGTGACCGTCGACGCGGTCATTGACAACGCGACCAACCCGGTGGGAGCATCCTTTGACGGCTTGCCTGGACGGGGAGGCCGGTTTCGCACGATCTTCGGTCGATCACCCGGCTGGTCCAGTTGCGACCGGGCCGTCTTGTAGCGAACGCGGACGAATTCCTTGATCGATGCGACCACGGTGTCGTAATTCCGATCCTCGGGATTGGTCACCCGGCGGTGTGGAAAGGGATCCGTCTCCAGGTCCTGGCTGATTCGCCCGTACATCGCATCGATCCGTGGCAACAGGACACTGGGATGGAAGTGTTTCTCGAGGATCCCATCGGCCATCCGCCGGTAACGTTTCAGCAGTTTCGGATTGTCGACGATGCGTTCAATCAACGGCTGCGGCCGCCCTCCGGCAACCGGCCACGCGGCGTTCCAACCGGCAATGACCGGGATCCTGCGAAACGCCTTGTCCGCGAAGCCGACGTCCAGGTCCCAGGGCAGGTAGTTCCACCGCGTGTCGGCGGGTTCGCGATACAGGTAGTAGTTGTGCGCGTTCCAGCCGGTCAGTTGATCGAAGGCACCGGCAAACAACATCACGGCCATCGTCTTCAGGAAATCATCCACCACGATCGTGCCCTGCAGCATCTCGGCAAATCGGTCCGGTGGGGTCTTGTTGATCCTGGTGATCAGTTCGAGCATGTCACGGGCATCGGCCCGGGCGGCTGATGACTTGGGTTCGAACGCGTGACGGTTCGCCTGGTCGGGCGGCAGAACGAATGGTCCCAGGTTGCCACCGGGTCCGCCCTCGTCGACCTTGTAGAGCGGGCCGCCACCATCGGCAAATCGGGTCTTCAAAAAAACGCTGTCGATCCGTTCGACGTTGACGTAAACACCATGGTACTTGCCGTTGAGAAAGAGCTTCGCGTGGTTGCACCGGGCCGCGGTGACTCCCACGTCATGCAGCACACGTGTCACCAGCGGCTCGCTGAACACGCTGCCAAATTGGACGCCATTGTCCAGGGCAACGCGCTGCAGGCCGAGAAAGGTCCGCCCGGGGTGGTACTGGCCAAACTTGACCAGGAAACTTCGCTTGTGCTTTTGCCGAGGATTCGACGAACTGTTTCCCTTGTACCGGACACCAACATTCTTCAGGACCTGCTCGCCCCACCGAAACGTGCCCGGAACGTAAATCCGCTTGGGCAAGGCCGCTTTCAACCGGGCCAGGTCGGCCTCGCTCACCTGCAGGTGAACCACCTGGACGGCCCCCTGCTTGTAGAACGCATCGGCCGCCGAGACCTGCCGGGTTTTCCGGGAATCGTCCGTGCGGGTTGTTGCCGGTTCCCCCGCCGACCCCGCCAAAACTCCACTGGATCCCCCCGGCCCCAACAGGAGCAAAACAACGACAAGAGCGGTGGACCATTTCGACATCAAGTAACCCCGGTGCCCCTCACTGTAGCACAGCGAGATTCGGTGAAAATGGTCCCGGAAGCCGGATGAACCGGATGACAACCCGGCTCACTCGTGTTCCGAGTCATCGGCAGATCCGGAGGACTCCGGGCCAACCGAGGAAATCCCCGCGTCCCCGGATGCGATCCTGTTGCGGACCCAGGCAAACCACACGACCAGCCCCAACACGCAGACGCCCAGCGAGACCAGTGACGTGCGACGGAACTCCTCGGGGATCGTCAGGATGGCGATCGTTGCCACCAGCCAGGCAGCAGCCGTCACCGCAATCGGCGAGCCCCAGCGACCCAGTGAAAACGTGCCGAACCGCCCTGGCATTTTCGAGCGACGGCCGAGGTACGACAGGACTGTCAGCAGGTAGATGACCGCCGGCAGGACCGCGGCGGCCAACAGCAGTTGCTCGATCGATTCGGCGAAGATCTCGGCCAGCACCCCCAGAACGAGTATCAACAGGATGGCCGGAACCGGCACGGCGGTTCCCGGTGACACGCGGCGGAACACTCCACTGGCCGGGAAAACGTTGTCCCGGGCCATGGCGTACACGAGCCGCGATCCGGAGGCCATGATGATCAGTCCGCAGGCGAACACCGAGACGATGACCAGCACAAAGAACAGCAGCGACATCGTCGGCCCCAGTTTCATCCGGATGATCTCCGGCAGCGGATAATCCGACGCGACCAGCGCGGGCAAATCGGTGATCCCCAGGGTGACCACCACCAGGAACAGCGTGCCGACACCGCCACTGGCAATGACCGACCAGACCACCGCTCGCGGCACCGTCGAAGACGCATCGATGGTCTCCTCGGAAAGATTCGCCGCCGATTCAAATCCCACCAGCGTGTAGGCCCCCATCAGGCAGCCCATCAACCAGGGCATCCAGCCAACACCGGCATCGGGCAACGGGCTGGGCTGGGCAAGAATCTCCAGCGACGGACCGTCACGGAACGCCAGGTACCCGAACAACACGACCAGCCCCACCATGCCGGCCATCTCGGTGAAGACGGCGACCGAGTTGATCGTGTTGGCCAGTCGGACTCCAAAGACATGGATCAGTGCCTGCAGGGCGATCACTCCACAGACGATCGCCGTCAACCAGCCCGAATCGGCCGGGATACCCGCCACGTGGCCAATGACTCCGGCAATCACATGATCGACCGATGGAACAACGATCACCAGGAAACAAACCGCAATCCAACCGGTCAGCCAGCCCCAGGCGGGACCGGCCAGGCGGGTGACCCACTGGTAGGAGTACCCCGTCAGCGGCATCCGCGAGGCCAACTCGGCAAAGACCAACGCGACCAGCAACTGCCCGACTGCCACCAGTGGCCAGGTCCAGATCCCGACCGGGCCCGAGGTCTCCAGCAGCGACTTGTAGTTGGCGAAAATCCCCGTCGTGATCGAGATGAAGGAAAACGAAACGGCAAACGAACCAAACAGGCGGATGGTGCGTCGCAGTTCCTGCGCGTAGCGGAACTGCGACATCGCCTGCTGATCGTCGGAAGTGCCAAGGTCTGTCGGGTTGGTCACGGGAAGCCTGCCGGAATGGGCAATGGTCGCGGTGGGAGTCGTCTCAGAGACTGCCCCTGGGCCGTCCCTCGGATTTCATCCGCGCCTTGAAATCCGACAGTGCCCTGGAGAGCCGCTTGACGACGTCGGGGTGGTCGGCCGCAACGTTGTTCTTTTCTCCGATATCGCTGGAGAGATTGAACAGCAGTTGTCGCTTCGGCTTGTTGCGGGGCCCCGATTCCAACAGTTTCCATTCGCCGATCCGCACCGCCTTGGACTGGTAAAAATACGCCTTGTGCGGACTGCGAGCGCCCTTCCGGCCCTCAAGAAGCGGCAGGATGTTGTGGCCATCGATCTTCTGCTTCGGCGGCGTGGCACCGGTGATTGCCGCGAGCGTGGGCAGGATATCGATCGTACCGGCCACTTCCCGGCAAACCGAACCGGCGGGAATCCGACCCGGCCACCACATGACAGTCGGCTCGCGCATGCCCCCCTCGAACTGCTGGAACTTGTAACCACGCAGCGGCAATGCCGAGCCACCGATGCGGCGGTTCTTGTTGCCCTGCACCTTGTCAGTGGCGTTGCCCTTGAGATTCCACGGACCGTTGTCGGAGGTGTAGATCACCAGCGTGTTCCGATCCAGTTTCAGCTTCTTCAACGTGGCCATGATCTGGCCAACCGACCAGTCCATCTCCTCGATCGTGTCCCCGTACAGCCCGGCAGCCGACTTGCCCGAGAACTCGGGCGTGGCGTACAGCGGGATGTGCGGCATCGTGTGTGGCAGGTAGACAAAAAACGGCTTGTCCTTGTTGGTCGTGATGAACCGGACCGCTTCCTCGGTGTACCGTTTGGTCAGCGTGTTCTGATCGACGGGAAATTCGACAACCCGTGTCCCCCGAAACAATGGCGGTCCGGCCCGGCGGTTGTTCGGCGTCAACTGCCGGAACTTCTCCTCGTTGAACCCACCTCGCCAGCGGATGTCGTCGGAGAGTTGCATGGCCGGATCGGCCCCCATGTCGTTGGAGTAGGGGATGCCGAAATAGGTATCGAAACCGTGGTTGGTCGGCAGGAACTTCTGCTTGTGACCCAGGTGCCATTTGCCGATGCAGGCGGTGGCGTAGCCGCGAGTCTTGAGCAACTCGGCGATGGTCATCTCGCTGGGATTCAACCCGATCTTGTCGCGAGGAAACAGCACCCCGAGACGGCCGACCCGTTCCGGGTAACAGCCGGTCATCAGTGCCGCCCGGCTGGGCGTGCAGACCGACGCCGCCGAATAGAAGTCGGTGAACCTCATCCCCTCGCCGGCCATCCGGTCGACATTGGGAGTCTTGATGTTGGGCGAACCAAAGACACCCAGGTCCTGGTATCCCTGGTCGTCGGCAAAGATCAGGACCACGTTGGGTTTTGTCTTCGAACCATTCGGGGCAGGGCGATCCTTGCGGTCTCGCAGGGCCAATGCGCGGAACGCGACCAGTTGCTTGTCCCACTCGGCGGCCAGTTGTCTGGCCTTGTCGGGGTACCTGGCCGCGAGGTCTCTTGTTTCGGTGCGATCCTTGCGGAGATTGAACAACTCGGGCTGCTCGCCCTTGGCCACGACGAGTTTCCAGTCGCCCTTGCGAATCGCGCGATGGCCATCGTGCAACCACCACAGAGAGTCGCGCTCAATGGCGACATCCTTACCCAGTGCCGGCACCAGGCTCTTGCCCGGTGCCGCCGGGGCGTCGGCGGGCAGTCGTTTCGTCCCGGCGAGTTCCAGGATGGTCGGGACGATGTCGATCACGTGTCCGGCCGTGTGCCGCAACTCGCCGCGGGCGCGAATCCCACTGGGCCAGTGTGCGATCAGCGGCGTGGCGCAGCCACCTTCGTGGACCCACGTCTTGTGCCGACGGAACGGCGTGTTGCAGGTCGTGGACCAGCCGGGGCCCAGGCACAGGTGTGTCGCGGCCGACCCCAGTGGAGCCTTCGGATCGTGTCCGTCATTGCGGACCATGATCTCGGCACTGCAACCGTTGTCCGACAGGAACAGGATCAACGTGTTGTCGAAGGCCTTCATCTTCCGCAGTTGATCGAGCACTCGCCCGATTCCCCGGTCCATGCGATCGATCATCGCCGCATGGATTGCCATTTTGGTCGACTGGAACTCCCGTTGTTCATCGGTCAGATCCTTCCACGGCAGGGGACGATTGACCTCGCCGGGCCCCAGTTGTTTCAACGCCTCGGGGAAATGGTACGGGGGGCCCAGATCGCGTTCGACGTCCGAGAGGCGGCCCTTGACGATGCCGATCTTCTGCAATCGTTCCCAGCGTTTCTTGCGGACCTTGGCCCAGGATCGACGGTACCGTTCGCGGTAACGGTCGATGTCCTCGGGCAGTGCGTGCAGTGGGAAATGCGGAGCCGTGAAGGCCAGGTAATGAAAGAACGGTTGCCCGGCATGTTGCTCGGCGTGTTCCTTCAGGCACCTGATGGCATGATCGGTGATCGCATTGGTGGCGTAGTAGCCGGTGCCTCTTTCGACCGCGGGAAGCCGCTCGTCATCCTCGAAGTGAACCCGCGGGCTGAAGAACCTGCCCTGGTCGCCCAGGTAGTAGGAACGATCGAACCCGTTCTTCAATGGCATACCGTCGATATGCCATTTGCCCGAGTGGTACGAGCGGTACCCGGCCGGGCCGAGCATGGCCGGCAGCAGTTGTCCCCAGGTCGGACGCTGGCCCCGGCCTCCCGAACGAACACCCTTGGGAACACCGGGAATGATGTCCCGCCGAACCTGCTGGGCGTAGTACCCGGTCAGCAGTGCCGCCCGGGTCGGCCAGCACCGGGCCGTGTTGTAGAACTGGGTGAACCGCAAACCGTTGCCGGCCAGTGCATCCAGGTGCGGGGTCTCGATCTCGCCGCCGTAGCAGCCCAGGTCCGAGAACCCGAGATCATCGGCCATGATCAGCAGCACGTTGGGCGGCTTTTCTGCCGCCTCCAGCGGCACAGGCACCGTCACCGAAACCACGCAGGCGGCCAGGATGATCAATTGACGGTGACACATTCGATCTCTCCGGTTGTCCATGACGCAGAAGTTCTGTCCGTTGAGGATCCCCTACGGCAGAACCATCACCTTCAATCGGGACACCGCTTTCGGCGAGCGGTAGACCCGCTGCGTGG
>CAWVUS010000294.1:0-6544 GCA_963933195.1 uncultured Planctomycetaceae bacterium | reverse complement strand
CACCAGATGGCCAAGGTGCTCAAAGCCAAGGGCTATGAGTATCAGTATCTGTTCTGTCGCGGTTCGGGCCATGGCATCGGCAACGCCAAGGCCCAGTTTCTCCCTCACGCCATCGAGTGGGTGTGGAAGGGGTATGAATCCAAGGGAACCAAGTGATCAGAGTTTCTGGGCACTCGGATACCCTGGGGTGTGCTGGTCCAACGATTCGTGAGCCAGCACCGAATCCTGTATCGTGACCTGATCGTGGACTGAAGAACATCATTGCTCAGGACGCGGGTTCCGTGGTGGGGAGAATGGACTGCTGGCGTCTTGACTCCAATCACCGTCAAGGGCATAGTTGCCCGTCACTCAGATTCCTGCCCTGTCCGCGTTGTCAGGTGGTGTGCTTGACTCCGCGAACCCGGTCCTGCACAACATAGTTTCGTCTTGGGCCCAGGGGTCTTTCATTCAACGCAGTCCAGCCGTGTAGCGGTCCTGTCCGTGCTCGGTTCCGGCAACCACCTCTCAGAAGCGATCGGAGACAACATGAACAGCAACGGCCAATGCCCGATGAACCCGTCTCACAGACATACGGCATCCGGAGCTTTTTCCAATCGCGACTGGTGGCCGAACCAGTTGAAGCTGCAGATTCTGCACCAGAACTCGTCTCTGTCGGATCCGATGGAGGAGAGCTTCGACTACGCCGAGGAGTTCAAGACACTCGATTTGGATGCCCTGAAGCAGGACATCAACGACGTGATGACTACGTCGCAGGCCTGGTGGCCGGCCGATTACGGCCATTACGGGCCGTTTTTCATTCGCATGGCGTGGCACAGTGCTGGCACCTATCGCATTTCCGATGGCCGGGGCGGTGCGAGTTCCGGCACACTCCGCTTTGCGCCTCTGAACAGTTGGCCCGATAACGTGAACCTCGACAAGGCCCGCCGCCTGCTCTGGCCGATCAAGCAGAAGTACGGGCGGAAGATCTCCTGGGCCGACCTGATGGTCTTTACCGGGAACTGTGCCCTGGAGTCGATGGGATTCAAGACGCTCGGATTTGCCGGCGGACGGGAAGACGTCTGGGAGCCCGAGGAGGACATTTACTGGGGCCCTGAGAGTGAGTGGCTGGGGGACGAACGTTACAGCGGTGAGCGAGATCTCCAGGATCCGCTTGGCGCGGTTCAGATGGGGCTGATTTACGTCAATCCGGAAGGGCCCAACGGCAACTCGGATCCGATTGCTGCAGCAACGGATATTCGGGAAACGTTCGGCCGCATGGCGATGGATGACGAGGAGACAGTTGCGCTGATTGCCGGGGGACACACATTCGGCAAAGCGCATGGTGCCGCCGACGCAGACGAACATGTCGGTGCCGAACCGGAAGGGGCCAGCCTTGAGGAGCAGGGCCTCGGATGGCAGAACAGCTTTGGCAGTGGCAACGCCGGCGACACGATCAGCAGCGGATTGGAGGGCGCATGGACCACCGAGCCGGCAAAGTGGGACAACAACTACTTTGACAACCTGTTTGGCTACGAGTGGGAGCAGGTGACGAGTCCTGCCGGTGCAACGCAGTGGACTCCCACGGATGCGTCTGCGGTGGACACCGTGCCGGATGCTCACGATCCGTCGAAGAAGCACGCCCCGATGATGTTCACGACGGATCTCTCGTTGAAGATGGATCCGATCTACGGGCCGATTTCAAAACGTTTCCACGAGAATCCCGACGAGTTCGCAGATGCGTTCGCCAGGGCCTGGTACAAATTGACGCACCGGGACATGGGGCCTGTCTCGCGATGCCTTGGCTCGTTGGTTCCCGAGCCACAGTTGTGGCAGGACCCCGTCCCCGAAGCGGGTCAGGAGTTGATCGGGGATCAGGACATCGCTGCTCTCAAGGAGACGCTCCTCTCATCAGGGCTGTCGGTCTCTCAGCTGGTCTCGACCGCGTGGGCGTCGGCGGCGACGTATCGCGATACCGACAAACGCGGTGGAGCCAACGGCGGGCGGATTCGTCTCTCGCCACAAAAGGACTGGGCAGTCAACAGCCCGGACGAACTGGCGACGGTGCTGCAGACCCTGGAGCAGGTCCAGGCGGAGTTCAACGGTTCCCAGTCAGACGGGAAGGTGGTTTCGCTTGCTGACGTGATCGTTCTGGGCGGATGCGCAGCTGTCGAACAGGCTGCGAAAACCGCCGGATGCGATGTGCAGGTTCCCTTCTCACCGGGGCGGACTGATGCGTCGCAGGAGCAGACCGACGTCGAGTCTTTCGCCGTGCTCGAGCCGACCGCAGACGGTTTCCGCAACTATGTCGGGAACGGCCACCCCAGGCCGGCCGAAGAGCAATTGGTGGATCGGGCGCACCTGTTGACGTTGACCGCCCCGGAGATGACGGTTCTTGTCGGCGGCCTGCGAGTGTTGAACGCAAATGTCGGGCAGTCGGCACTCGGTGTCTTCACCAATCGGGCCGAGACGCTGACCAATGATTTCTTCGTGAACCTGCTCGACAACGACACCGAGTGGAAGGCGTCCGCCGAATGCGAGCACATGTTCGAGGGGCGTGACCGCGAGACGGGCGAGGTCAAGTGGACCGGCACATCTGTCGATCTCATTTTCGGTTCCAATTCCCAACTCCGGGCCATTGCGGAAGTCTACGGATGTGACGACGCGGGGCAGACGTTTGTGCAGGATTTTGTGGCGGCGTGGGACAAGGTGATGAACCTTGATCGTTTCGATCTTGCCTGAACTCTCTGGGTCGGGAGCAGTCCAGTCCGCACCCCGCGCGCTATCGAGTGGGTGCGGAAGGGATATGGTTCCAAGAGAATCGAGTGACCTGCGGAGGATTTCATGGATCTGTCCAGGACCGCACTCGTCCCGGCTGCCGGTGTCTGTGTGTGCCTGCTCGCAGTGGTTCCCCGCTTCATGGGGTTCGCCGGCGAGTCCGGCGAAGAACATCGCGCGGGACGTCAACCGCGAGTGGAACTGGAAATCAAATTCGACCAACGGGCCGGGAAAAGTACACCGGTACGGGTAAAGCTGGATTTCGACTCGCTGTTGCCCCGCGGTGTTTCAGGGCTTATCGACCCGCACACGATCGTTGTGAAGCGACGTTTGCGAGGCAGGACGCGGACGTATAACGCACGGTTCGCGGAAAACCTGTACTACAAGAACCAGGGCTGGGTTGCCTGGCTGGTCGACGAACCGCGGAAAGGTGGCAATTGGACAATCGGGTTCGGCATGCGCGCGGCCGACGGACGTATGGCCGAACCGCCATATCAGTCGCCAGTGGGAGTCGGCGACAAGCTTTGCCATAACGGCTTCCGCTGGCAGCCCATCGGCGTTCCCGGCTACCTTCCCGATCCGATTTCCGTTGACTGGAATGCGGATGGCCTGGTGGATGTCCTCTCCAAAAGTGGAGGCACGAACAATGTGGGCATGCCCATGGCCGGTATCTTCTTCTGGCGGAACATTGGTACCAACGAGCAGCCGCGGTTCGACGTGCCCCTGCGTCTTTCTGCCGGTGGTGTCGATCAGCAACACACCCTCGACAACTATATGGTCAATTTCAGTCCGCGACGGGACTTCATGAGCGAAGACTATATGGCCTGCGACGTCTTCGACTGGTTCGGCAGCGGTCGCATGGATCTGATCACACTGAGCAGGCCCGGTGGGATCAAGGTCTACCGCAACACGGGGCGGCTGGACGCGGTCGGTTTGCCAATATTGGAGCTCGCCCAGCGGCCCGAGTATCCCTCGTGCATTGCGAAAGGCCGCTATCCAGGGTTACGGGTGGTTGACTGGGACGGTTCGGGCCGCCCGACGCTGGTGATTGGAACGATGTACCGAGGGGAGCGGGAAGGACTGGGCATATTGCGGCAGATCGCGGTCATGCGAACCGTGGGCGGTGAGAAAGGCGATTGGAAGTTCGAATCCGTGCCGCTGGGGCTGGACAAGGGGCCGAAGAAGATGCCCTTGGACTGGCGGAAATATTCGAATTTCGAGGGCGAGCGGCCATTCTATTTCGACTGGTTCGACAGCGACGGCGACGGGAAACTGGAGATGTTTTGTTCGTTGCGGTGGAATGACAAGCCGCAAATGGAGATGTGGCGCAACGTTGGCACGCTGGAACAACCGGTGATGCGGAAGGAAGGCGCAGTGCCCTGGTTTTCGCACAACACCGGTTTTTTCATGCGGTTCACCCACGACAAGGCGTTTACGGGTTGCCTTATCGGGAGCTCCGAGGGCATGCGTTACCTCGAACAACTCAAGCCCGACGTTTTCGCCATCGACGCTTTTGCCGACCGCGGATTGTTGTTGGGCCAGGGGTGTGAGCTGAAATTGCAGGGATACGTGCGTCCTGTCCCCTTCGATGCCGACGGCAACGGCACCATGGACCTCTTCTGCGGCGATGAGCCGGGATTCATGACACTGACAAAAAATCTCGGAACCACGCGCAAACCCGTGTTTGCGCCGCCGGTCAAGATGAAGGACATTCACAGAAAAGAGTTTCAACTGTGTGACACAAACCTTTACCCGATGGCACGAGCGAGATCCTGGATCGGGCAGCTCAAGCCCTTCTTGTGCGATTGGGACCAGGACGGTCAGTTGGATATCATCGTCAGCGGCGGCACGTTCGACCTGATTTACTGGTTGGAGAAGTACGATCCAGCCACAAACCAATTCGAGAAGATGCACGCTCTGCGCGTCCGGGGCGGGAACGCTGATCGGCCCTTCAAGATCCGCAAAGGACCGGTCGTGGTGGATTGGGACAAGGACGGCCGGCCGGAACTGGTGGCTGTTGGCCCTTCCGACGCCATCTGTCTTTTTCATCAAGGCAAAAAAGGATCGGCGAACGCACTGACCATGCTCGAGCCGGGCGTCCCGCTGCACTACGAGGACGGCAAGGAGATAACCACCCGGGACTTCCTTCCCTACGGCAACATCACACTCTGGCCATGTGATTGGACCGGGTCGGATGCCTGCGACCTGATCGTGGCGGGGAATCACTACAACTGGCTTCTGGAAAACGTTGGCTCCGACGCCAGGCCTGTTTTCAGGAAGCCACGAAAGTTCACGGACCCCGACGGGAATCCCATTTCGGTCACGCATCACGAAGGCCACGGTGCGGGCTATGACTGGGACGCCGACGGGCGATTGGACCTGATGGTCGGCGGGGAGAGTGGATCAATTTATTTGTTCCACCGCGATTGGCTCTCTGGCATCAAGCACAAGGTCACGGTGAGGCGGTGAACGGCTCGCCTGTGGCACCGGAACCCGGGCCGCGAGAATTACCAGGTCACGTCGAATCAACCAGGCGGTTGGTCGCTGAAGTCGGAAAGGGCAAGCGATGTGACGAATTCTGGAACAGTTGAGGGCACTGCCAGGACATCAGTAGGGCTCTCACAAAAAAGTGAGTGGAAGGGTGGAAACTTGTGTTACAAATGAGGAGGTGAGGTGCACCGACGGTCGCTTGGATCGTGCCACCTGCGATCTGGGATGAGAATCCTTGGATGGGAAGTGAATCATGAATTCAACGGCGGAATGTTGTCGCAGGCTGTTTTTGACGGTGGCACTGGCTGTTGGGATGTTGTCCTCATCCGCAACGGCTCAGTTGGCACCGCCGACCGGAGGCTCCTATGGCGGCAGTGTGCCGAATAGCAGGAAAGTCGTTTCCGGTATCGCGTGGCATGGCGTGCTCTCAGAAGGTCTGGCAGAGTCAAAACGTACCGGGAAACCGGTTCTGTTCATTACCGCGGCGCCACAATGTGGTGGCGTTCCGGGCATGTGGTGACCGGGTAAGCAAAACATGGACAGGAGTTTCTTGTCCAACAAACAACTGATCAAGATTTCTCGAGAGTTTGTCTGTATTCGCACGGCAACCTACGAGGACAAGAAGGAAGCGAGCTTCCTGAAGTGGGCTTTTCTCCGATCTCCGTCGGCGGATTTGAGAAATTTCGGTTTCTGTGTCTTGTCACCTGATGGACAAAGACAACTCAGGCGTAGCCGGCGAGGTCCGAACTTCGTTTACAAGAATTCGGCCGCGATGGCGGCAGACCTGAAACTGATTGCCAGCCAGTTTTCTCGAAAAACGACCAGGAGCGATCCGGACCTGGCCGTCCCGCGAATGAAGAGCGTTCGCCTGGGAATCAACGTGGCGAGTTGTGATGGTCTTCCCAGTGTCGTTGTCTTTGGCAAGAGCCAGCGAGAAGTGGATCAGTTGAACTCAAAATTGAGTGGCGTGATTTGGGACGAAGCACTGGCGGGCAAGTTCATTTACGCATCCACGACGAAATTCGCCGATCTGAAAATGGTCGCCGGCGCCACCATGAAACCCGGGATCCTGGTGATCGAACCAGGTGTCTACGGCATGAGTGGTCGAATGATCAAGACGATCGGCGCGAGTGTCTCCAAGCAGGATCTCAAGAGAGACCTGGTCGTTGCTGCGGACAGGTTTACTCGACGGTCCAAGAGTCACGGGCTCCACGTTCGCAACGGCCGCCGTGGTGGCAAGACGTGGAAGACGGAAGTCGCGGTTCCGAATCGGGTTCGATCGCGGCGGCGGAAGAACTAG
>CAWVUS010000293.1:0-6638 GCA_963933195.1 uncultured Planctomycetaceae bacterium | reverse complement strand
AACGGCCCAGCCTTCCCGTTGAGTTGTCGCACGACATGCGGCTGCCACTCGGCCAGGACGACGCCCGGGAGCGTCATCGACACCACGATGGCCAGAAAAACGAGAGTCCTTAAGCGGCGAATCGTCATAAACACGTTTCCGATTCCAGATGGGCAAAAACAGGAGGCGCCAGGACCACGGGCCAGTCACGTGAGACCGGGTGGGATCATCGCCACGAAACGACAAAAAGCTGGCTTTCCATGGGACCAGCCCGACCCGAAGCCTCACTTCTTCTTGGACTTCTTGGACTTCTTCAGCTTCTTGCCACGATGCCAGACAATCTCACGATCAGGCAACGACTCGTCACCTTTCTTGCGATTGGTCATCTTGACGGTGTACGAACCATCCTTGGGGAACGACATTCGCTGGTCGGCCGAAAACCGGGTCCCGTCCGGATCAACCACGTTGATCTTGTTGGACCAATGGTCTCCGGCATGCGTGTAGACAACCGTCCCGTTGGCTCCGCCCGAGGAAAACCACCGCACGCGTAGTTTCTCGGCCTTCACATCCCACCCGATAACCCCACGGGCACGTGTCCCCACTGGCTTTCCATTGTTCTCGCCGTGCCACGACACCTCGATCAGGCCGTCCTGCTTCTTGAATGTCAGGTGACCGGTCAGCCTGTCGCCCTTCTTGCCGATACCCGGCGCGTCATTGTCCAACTCCGATTCACTAACCCACGATCCCTCGAACTGCTTGGCAAAGGCATCCACAGCAGCCTTTATCTTGCCATCTTCTGCGTGGACACTCGTGACCAGCAACAGCAAGACAACAGCAGCGGCAAACTTGATTCTCATCGCAATGTCCCCATTTCTTCAGTCTGTAAGTCATCAGCGATTCCGCGCCAAAGTGTCAGGCTAACACGACGACTGTTTCCACTTCAAACAACAGCTGCTGCAAGCCACCTCACATCCTTGCCAAGGACGCGGACCGGACAGCGGGAACCCCCGCTGTTGTCCGCACATCCAATGTGCAACCGATCCGACCCCTTGGGGGTCGGATCGGAAACTCCATCGGACGGTCCCGGCACTAACGGCTCACCCGATCCAGCCGCCAGACATCCGGTTCCATGTTGTTGCCCATGACCATCCACAGCGAGTTCTTGAACGTGAACACGCTGGCGGCATGCCGCGGCTTCCAGGGGGTTTTGGGAACCTCGTGCCAGTGGACCCCGTCAGCGGAATGCCAGACGTCTTTGCGGTTTCCCACCCCCTTGGTGTATCCCTCCGTGACCCACATTCGACCGTCGTAAACAGCCACATCGTGGTACTGCCTGGGTTCCCAGGCCGCGTGTTCGATGTGTCGTTTCCAGTGGACCCCGTCGGCGGAACTCCACACGTCATCGTGGAATTTGCGCATTTTCGTCGTGGGGGTGTCGTAGGTGCCTCCGCCCAGCACCCAGACACGATTCTTGAAAACCACGCTGCCACCGATCATGCCACGGGGCGACCAGACCGGTTTCCGGGGACTGACCCGCGTCCAGTGGACCCCATCGGTCGTGTTCCAGCAGTCCTGGTAGAACTTCTCCTTGGACGCCGGCTTCGCAAAGGCCGGCATGGTCTGGCCACCCAGGATCCAGATCTTGCCATCCAGCACGAAGGTGTAATGCAGGGCCCGGGGTCCCCACGGCACGTCGTGCCCCTTGTTCACATGTACCCAGGTCCGACCGTCCGTCGAGTTCCAGACATCGTGCTGATAGTGACCCTGGTTCACGTCCCCACCGACAATCCACATCTTGTTCCGATAGACCACGTAACCGGCCGTGTGACGTCCTTCCCAGTCGCGAGTCGTATCGAATGTCTTGTCGAGAAACGTGTTGGGCTTGTCCAGTTTCCAGTCCAGGCCGTCCCGTGAACTCCAGACCTCGTTGTTGCAAATGAGAGGGAAATGGACCTTGTCGCCCGGGTTCCAGCCACCCAGCAGCCACATCCGCCCCTTGTAGACCAGTGCTCCCGCACCATCGCGTGCGGCAAACGGCGCCTTGAGCGTCACCGGTTTCCAGCGGTACTCGGGCACCTTGTCGGCCGCAACGGCCGGAGCACACGGAAGAACCACCAGGCAGACCGCTGTGGCACAGGCCCACCAAAGGCCCGTGTGGTTTGTTCGCCGTTGGACACGATCACGTCTCATCCGTTTTCAACCGCCCCGAAAGGCAGCCCTCTCTTCAACAGGGTTTCCCGCTCCGGCCGGCCGGTGATTGTCCACATCTGCCGCGACAGTACCAACCGAGCGGGGACACTCAGCGGGTCTCCAGCGTGATGGTCCGGAAAACGACATAGGCAACTCCACCGGGTTTTCCGGGAATCGCCTGCAACGTGACCGGTTGTTTGGCAACCGGCTGGGTGAACTTCGTCGTGAGTGTCTTGCCACCCTCGATGTCGGCAAACGGAACCGTGTACCGCTGCTTCCCACTGGTGACCAACAACGAACCCTGGCCGGCCTTGCCAAGCACATCAAGATGGAGCGTGGTGGCCGTGCCCGTTGGTTTCTCCAGGCGAATCACCAGCGGCCCAAAGTCACGATCGGCCTGGTTTCGCCCGAAGAAGTTCGGCTGGTGCACCGGACGAAATTCTTCCCGACCGCCTTCCCGACGTGACGCCCGCAGGTGGATCGTTCCCCGTCGGCCACGCAGGATGTCCACCTTCTGATCGTCGAGGTATTCCAGCGGATCCAGTCCACTGGCTTTCCACTGCTGGTACCAGAGGTCCGACTGGTTGGTGATGGCCCACGAACGGCGGTCGCGGCCGGCTCGCAGTCCGACAACATCAGCCAGGTCATCGGGGGCACCCTGCGGTTTGGCAAAGTAGGTTCCCCAGGTGATGTCGAACAGCCGCCAGCGACCACCGTAGAAGACCTCGGCACAAATGTGACTATGGTTTTTTCCGGGATCGGTGCCGTGAAAATAGAACTCCACCGGCCGCGCACGGAGTCCCAGCCGCTTGGAGATTTCCAGGAATGTGGCCACGTGGTTGCCGCAGATTCCGGCCTTCTTTTGCAGGCACTCCTCCACGTTGGTCGGCAGCTTCTGTTTCGAGGAACCGAGAATCGCATAATTCAATGAACTCAAACGGGACTGCACGTAGTTGGCGGCTGCCAGGCTGGAAAAGAACTCCGGCGCCACCTTGCTGTTTCCGCGGGCCATGTGTTGCGCCTGGCGGCGGATGTGCTCGACGGCCTGGTCGGTGAACGGGGTGCCTGGCTTTGTTTCAAAAGCGTGGCCGTTTGCCACCATTCCCCAGGCCAGCAGGCCGGTGACCAGGCACACAGGAACTCGGCGACCAATGAGATCAGTGAACTTCTGAGACATGAATCCAGACTCCTCGAACAGGCCAGGCTCGGCACGCACCATGGTGACCCTCGGTACACCATTCCTGATCATGGACAGCTCCAATCGAGCGTGCAAGCACATCGGAAAGCCGCATCACCGGACGGGCAGGCCGCACTTGAACATCCTCTGGCGGTGAATGAGAGTGCTGGGAATCAGCAGCTTCGGCACGGACTATCCGCTCAAAGGACGACGGGCCACGACACAGTACGGCGATGTCAATTGTTCGACACGTGTCCCCAACCACGTCGACTGGATCCGCCGAACGATCGCCGGCGAGACCAGGAACCCGGAAGACAACTGACCGGGTTGGAGTACCGGCTAGGGGATCGACGCAAAGTGCTCGTCGTACACCTGGCGAACGGCGGCTGATTCTTCCTGGCTGAGACCCAGGTACGGGGGCAACAGACGATTCGAGAACGAGGGGTCGACCAGCCAGAGGAATGTCTTGTCGTAGGCCCCATCGATCATGTCCCGCTGGCACATCGACACCAGCCTGTTGCCGGCATCGTGGAACAACTGGGTGATACGAAACACTTCTTCCAGATCCTTGTTCTTGCCAGCTTCGAAAAATTGCCAGGTCGTTTTCGGGAACAGGGCATCGAAGCTGCACAGCAGGGAACACTCGGCCAACGTGCAGCCCATGGCAAAGTTGCCCTCCAGCAGGAAATGCTGCAGTTCCGGTGAGTGTGTCAGCAAATCGGCCGTTCGGGCATAGTCGGTCGAACTGTTCTTGGTGGCCACCAGGTTGGGAACCGCCTCGGCGATCCGGTGGTACTCGCGCCCCTGGATAATCCGTCCGGCGCGTGGCAGGTTGTAGTGCAGGAAACGGCAATCGGGAAACCCGCCACACACGGTTTCGAAGAACAACATCGTCTCGGCCTCGTCCAGTGTTCCCCAACTGGGCAATGAGATCTGGAACATGCGAATGCCCAGGTCGTAGGCAAACTGGATCCTCTGTATCGACTGTTCCATCGACGTGCCGATGACACCGATCTGTGGATCGATCCCGTCACGAACGGCCAGGCCGGCAAAGACATCGACGACGCGGCGAAACCGGTCTTCGGTCATCGCATATCCCTCGCCGGCCGTGCCCATCAGGTACAGGCACTTGTAACCATCATCGAGCGTCGACTGGATGTGGCGTTCGAAGACGGGAACATCCAGTTCGAAATCCTCGGTCCACGGCAACATGCACGCGGCCAGGTTGTTCTGAGGGTAACGTGGCATTGATGTTCTCTCGAATCAGGTACCGGACAAATCGGCTACTGGTGTTGTGAACCCCCGGCCCGCATCCCGGACCGCCACCAGTCTCACGTCGCTGGCCCTCAGCCGCAACCGATCCACGCCTGTCACCAGGTCAGCGACATCTCTCACTTCGCGTCGCCGGGACGCTTCAACTTCACCGGCAGCAGCGTGATCGAGCGGACTCCCACCGTCCCGTAGTTCAGGAACTCGTCGTCGCGGAACTCGAACCGGATGTCCGAGAGCCTCGCCCCGATCAACTCGACGGCCCCGGTCGATCCACCCGGCGCATGAGCCCCGAAGGCAATGAAATCGGTCAGCGCCACGGGACCGACTCCACCCGGATTGCAGTTGTCGGCGTCGGCCGGATGGTACTTGAAGAAGCCGTCTCGCGAACCGGGTTCAAACGACAGGCGGCCCGACGACCCGGGTCGCAACGACACGCGGTAGGAAAACGACCCGTTGCGGTCGCCGGGAGGCGAGCCGGCGTTGTGCTTCTTGACGTTGGCGTGCATCACGTCCACCAGCACCTCGTAGAGCCCGTCTGGCAACGGCCGGTCCGACCGTGGTCGGAATGTCACCGATCCCTTGCTGTTGAGCGGCCCCCCCTTGGGGACGGTCGACAGCGACACGTAATCGCCGGACAGGAACCAGTTCTGTCGGCCGGCTCCGGGTGCACCGGCCGGTGACGAGTTGGAGATCTCCATCCTCTTGGCCGGAAAGGTCCACCGGGCCGACAACGACGCCTTCTGCCTGCGAAATTCCTCGATCTCCTGCAGGTATTCCGGCGGGAGTTTCAACCAGGGCAGGCTGTACAGCCAGACATAGCCGTCGCTGAATTCCGACGCGTACCGCAGCGTGTTGTAGAGTTGCCCGGGAGTCTGGGTGTTCTTCTTGAAGTCGGCCTGTAGCGAGTTCTCACCGGCACCGCCGTGAATGAACAAGCCGAAACCGACGCGGATCATCTTCCGGTACCTCGCCGGATCTGCCGACAGTTCCGACGCCGTTTGCCTGATCAGGGTGCGGGCGCGGGCGAATTCGGCCCGTGCCCGGAACCCGTAGGCCCCTTCGAACACGTCGATGATCTCGTTCCTGGAAGTCGCCTTGTCCATCAACCCGTCCACGAACGCGGGCATCAGGGCCATGATGTTGTGGGTCAGCGGAGATTTGGGATTCCGGGGATCGCGGCAGGCTGACGATGTGGCAAATGTGATCAACAGCTTCGCGTCGGGCATCTGAGAATTGACCGCGGCCATGAACTGGCGGCCTCTCCGACGCACGTGAGGCTTGTACTCCTCGAACGTCAACTCGGGATGGCCGCCAAAACGGAACGGCGAGATGCCGCTGCCGTAGTAGTGGTACATCTCCGAATCCAGCATCAGCCCCGTGGCGCCGCATTCCCTGGCGCCCCTGGCCGCCAACGCGACGTTCTCCAGGACCCTGGCCCATGTCGCGTCGTTCCCCAGGCAATCGGGCACCATGCCGATATCGACCCGGACAAAATTCTGTTTCAGGTTGCCGAGCTTCAACGACCGCCACGTGTCGATGTCCGGCTTGATCTTCGAGTAAACGAATCGCTTCGGCTTGGTGCTGAACCCGTCGTCAACAAAGTACCCACCGGCGTGAGTCAGGTTGAACACCATCCCGTCGGCCGGCAGTGCCGACGCCCTGCGATGGTTCGTGACGAACTCGAAGGGGTTGGGCTGACCACCGGATCCGGGAATGCCCCCCCAGATGATGAGCTTGATGTCCTGTGACCGGCGCGGCGGTGCGGACGGTTCAGCGGAAAAGACTCCGGGAATTCCAACCAGCACCGACGCGGTCACCAGCAACACGGCAGATCGAAACGTCATGAGCAGACTCGACAGACCAGGAAAACCGTTCGACGGCAAAAACACCTCTCAGCCAGGAACCTCCCACATGCAGGCTGAGGATTTCGAACTTATCACTTACCATGGACCAATCACACTCCGCCTCGAACCGTTGAATACGAAACCGGACATGACGCGAAACACCTCCAGCGGCCTGG
>CAWVUS010000292.1:0-6672 GCA_963933195.1 uncultured Planctomycetaceae bacterium | reverse complement strand
CGTAGTTCTTTCCACCGGCGTTGACGACGAAGGTCTTCAGGTCGGTGACCTTCAGCTTCTCGCCCCGGGCCTTCTCCTGGGCGGCGGCCAGTGGACTGTCGGGGCCGACGAGTCCCGAGAGCCCGGTGGTGGCCGCAGCTGCGGCGCAGTGGAGAAAATCACGGCGATTGAATTGGCGAATGGACACGACGGCGCTCCCTGCAAACGAGGATTCAAGACGCCGTCAGCTTCGACAATGACAGTGCGGGTTGCAATCGCGTGGTGGTGGCCCGGATCGGCTAGCTGGTTTCCTCGACCGCAAACCCATGCTGCTTCTGGTGGTGTGGGCCGTCGAAGTGCTGGGTGCTCTTGAACAGCTCGATCCGTCCGTCCCCGGCGGCTTCCTCGACCTTGGCTCGCATCGCGGCCAACTGGTCCTTGTCGAGAGGCTTGAAGCCGCGGCCGGCTTTCAACGCCTGGTCGAGATCACGGCGGATGCGGATTCCGACGACCTGGGTGGAGACCGGTTGCGAGAGCGAGTAGTGGATGCATTCCTCACCGGTGGCCAGGCCGGCGGCGGGGATGGCCCCGCTCTTGCCGTCAGGGCTGCCGGCAAGTGTCTTCATTCCGATCACCCCGACGCCATTGTTCAGGCAGACCGGCACGACGTTTTTCTGGAAGCTGCGGTAGAAGTAATCGCAGATGTTGATCGGCATTTGCGCGCTGGCCCACTTGTAGGGTTGGCCGAGCATCTCGAGATGGATGCGGGGATCCTTGTGCCCGGTGAAGCCGATGAAGCGGACCTTGCCCGCCTTCTGGGCCTCGAGTGCCGCCTTCAGGCCACCCTTCTCGAAAACCCAGTCCGGGTCGTTGTCGTAGTTGATCTCGTGGAACTGCCACAGGTCGATGCGGTCGGTTTTGAGTCGCTTGAGGCTGTCGTCGAGGTTGGACATCGAGCCCTTGTAGTCGCGTTCGCAGTTCTTGGTCATCAGGAAGACCTTGTCGCGGCGGTCGGTGATCGCCCTGCCCATCAACTCCTCGGCGTACCCATCGTGGTAGTCCCAGGCATTGTCGAAGAAGGTCATGCCTCCATCGATCGCCTCGTGCATCATCTTGATCGCCTCGGGTTCACCGTCGTCCTTGCCGCACTGGCCTATGTGCCAACCGCCCAGGCAGAGGATCGAGACCTGTTCGCCGGTCTTACCCAGCGGCCGGGTGGGCAGGCCCTTGCCGTTGTCCTGCTGGGCTCCGAGGATTTCCTCGGCGAGTCCGAGGGCGACACCGGCGGCCACTCCGGCCTGGAGAAAGTCACGACGGGTGGTTTCGTCGGTCATGAGAAATCCTGTGCGATGAGGTGCCGCGTGGGGGCGAGTTGCGTATGAGAAGGGATGATAACAAACGGTGTGGACGACTGGCAGAGGCTTCGGGCCGGAGGATAGGATCAAGTCGGTACAGGGAACCAAGGAGATCGGTGATGTTGCGTTGTGACCACCTGGTGTCGTGGATGGGAGCGTGGCTGGTGATGGGAGCCTGCGTAGCTTCCGCGGCCGACGAATCGTCCCCGGCGGCCATTCGCACGGAGTTGAAGGCACGGGGGTTGACCGTGTCACGTGCGACCGTCGAGACCGCCGGTGGCGGGCTGGACATCGACGTGCAGCGGGATGTTGTTTACGCGGTCAACGGTGACCGGAAGATGACCGCCGACGTGTTCCTGCCGCGTGGGGACTCGAAGCGACCTCGACCGGCCGTGCTGGTCGTGCACGGCGGAGGCTGGTTGAAGGGAGACAAGGCCAAGTTTCATCACCTGGCCGCGGTTTTGGCCCGTCGGGGTTTTGTCGCGGTGTCAGTCGGATACAGGCTGGGTGGAGAGGCGAAGTTCCCGGCCGCGGTTCACGACTGCAATGCGGCGACCCGGTGGTTGAGATCGTCGGCGGAGCGATTTCGGGTGGATCCGAAGCGGATCGGCGCGGTGGGCGGTTCGGCCGGTGGGCATCTCGTTGGCCTGATGGCCGCGGCACCACACGTGGCGGCCCTGCAGGGAAATGGCGGACACGCGGGAGTCTCGAGTCGGTTGCAGGCCGCTGTTGTGTTGGCCGGTCCGATGCAACTGACCACGGGACCGGTTGCCCGGAAATCCCGTGAACAGCCCGAGAGTTCCAATGCCAACAAGTGGTTTGGCAAGACACTGGACCAGGCTCCCGGGTTGTACAAACTCGCGGCCCCGTTTACTCACTTCTCCTCCAAGACACCGCCGATGCTGTTCATGCGGGGCCAGTACGATGCTCCGCCGGCCAATACCCAGGGGCGTGCCCGCCTGGCCGGGCACAAGGTCTCAACCCGGGCCACCGTCTACTTCCGTGGTCGACATGGCTGCTGGAATCAGCACCCGTGGTTCGATGTCATGGCCGATGACATCGACGCGTTCCTGTCACGGCATCTTGGTGATCCGACTCCAGGACAACTGATTCCCTGGACAAGCGGTTGGCTGACACAGGAGGGGGTGGACGTGTATCGGGCGGCGGATCGGATTGAACTGGTTGTCGCCGCGACCGTGTCCAACCGGGTGCTGAAACTGCCCCGGTTGAACAACCCGGTCAAGAGTGTCGAGATCATCAACCCGGAACTGCGAAACAGCAAGCAACGGAAGTTGCAGATTGCCCCCAAGCCGGCTCACTGGGAGATTCGCTTGCCACAAGTGGACCTGGCGTCACCGCTGCGGCTTCGGATCACGACGGTCGGCCGACCCTGGAGCGCCAGGTTGCCGCGGGTGGCGGTGCCCGCGACCGCGTCATCAGACACGATCCTGCTCGGGGCTCACGATGCCAATGTCGTTGGCCAGAACCTGAGGTACGAACCTCAACCCCACAAGAACACGGTGGGCTACTGGTCCCGGGTCGAAGACTGGTGCTGGTGGAATGTCTACGTCGAGCGGCCGGGTCGTTACCAGGTGGGCGTGTTGCAGGGGTGCGGCAAGGGACATGGTGGTAGCCGGGTGGAGGTGAGGCTGGCGGGACAGAAGCTCGCATTCACCGTCGAGGACACCGGCGGATTCCAGGCGTTTCGTCAAAGGACGATTGGCCAGGTCACCATCTCACGCCCTGGCTTGTACAGCTTCGAGATTCGACCGTTGTCGAAGAAAACGATCGCCGTAATGGACGTTCGCCAGGCTCAGTTGAAATGGGTGGCTCCGGCGGAAGAGTCTGTCGGAACTCTCAGCGGCGAATCACGGGCACTTTCCGCCACCCGCTGAAGCTCTCGGTGTATTCGCGGATCGAAAAGCACCAGATGACCAGTTTCTTGCCCTCGAGGTTGTCCTTGCGTCGCAGCAGCGAGATCCTGGTGGCGGTGGCACCCGACCCGCGGACACCGATCAGGTCGACGGGGATGCCCAGCCCGGCTGCAATGTGATCGGGCAACCCGCCGCCGGTGGCGTGGAGTGCCGGGTCGTGAAAGACCAGCGTGTGGCTGTCGCCGGTGATCAGCACGGGGCTGTTTCTCTCGAGAGGAATCGGGGTCGGTCGACCACCCTTGTTCGGCTTGCCCAGGAAGGTCAGCGACAGGGTCTCACGGGCCGGCTTGTCGGGATTGAGCATCCTTGCGAGGTCACCGGTGATGGTCACCGGCCGGGTCATGGTGGCGGAATTGTTCCGGGAGAGGCCACGCAGCCATGCGGGGTCCTTGAGTTTCTTGAGAATGGTTGCGGCGGCGACCGCCACGCCACGACTCGACCAGTGTGTGTCGGTTTTGCAGTACAGCGGACCGAGGCGATCGTGGCGGCGGGCGAGAAAGACCGGCAGCAGGTCGATGACCTCGACACCACGGGAGGCCAGCAACTTGTGGAACGCCTGGTGATGAATGTCGATACGGGGTGGGATGGCCCTGGTGTTGGTCCGCGTGGATTCGAATGCCGTGTTCTTGTCGAGCCGTTCGGGATAGACGGCGATCTTGGCGGGAACCGGGACCACCAGCAGGCGGATCCCGGCTTTGTTGAGTTGCCGGTGGAAATCGACGATGGGTTCCAGCGGGTCGGCGTAACGCTTGTTGTTCGCCCGGGAGACTTTTTGAGCCTGGTCACCCCAGAATGGTCCGATTGTCAACGAGCGGAATTCCGGGGCGAAGAACAGCCATCCGTCGCTGCCCGGGATGACGCTGCGCTTGCGTTGGTCGGCCGCGACGGTGTGCAACCGCAGGATGGTGTGGAATGTGGACACCACTTCAGATGGTGCTGTACCGGGCTCCGCGGTTCGAGCCGTTCCATTGGTCGTGGCAGCGACGACCAGCAGGAGTGCGATCGAGAGGATCGGGCGGTTCATTCGAGGTCTCCCCAGTAGGTCGGCAACTCGAGAAGTCGGAAATCCGGGTCGTCGAGTTCGATTCGATTCAGCCGACCACGTGTCTCCTGGACGGTTGTCCACGGGATGAGCCGAGCGGTCAAGGTGTCTCCTGGTTTCAGGCGTGCTGCGGAGGTCAATTTGTTGTTTTTCATCCCCATGCAAAAGACGATTCGTTGGGCACCACTGTTGTTGTCTTTGACGTGGAGCGAGAGAACCGCGTCGCGATAAGGGACCGTGCCGGGAGCCGGGACTCCGGAGGTCGCCAGCACGGTGCCGCGGTAGAACATGCCGGACAACGGTCCGGTGGAGTCCGGCACGTGGGGGCGGGGACGCAGGCGGACCAGGGGCCAGTCGCCGGCGGACAATTCGCGGACCGCGAATTGCCACACGAGCACCCTGGTGTTGGTGAGCCGGTCGGTGTCGCCGCTGAGTTGCCGCCGGGTTGCGTGGGCACCGTCGGCGTTCCTGGCGATGCGGTCGACGGGGCGCTGGAGGTGCCAGGAGAGTTGTTCGGCGAATCCAGCCGATTTCCCCCAGCCCATCGCGTCGTACGAATAGATGTTGGTGTAACTGTCGCCAAGCAGGATCACCTCGGCTGTGGTGTCGGGTTGCCAGGGGCTGCGATCGGATTGGAGCACGGCCTGGACGGTGACGGTTTCGGAGGTGAATTCGGTTGCACCGGGACTCATCCTCATCATCGTCACCAGTTCCCCCTGCTGGCTGACTTTTTGGGACTCGCGAATCCACGTTGACGGTTGTGGACTGCCGCCCAGGCAGTCGAGTTTGACGATCCTGGCAGCCAGGGCTTCGGCGACCGCTTCCATCGCCGCGGGCTGCCAATGCGTGTCGGTGGCCAGGTACTGGTCGGAATTGTCTCGCTGTTGTCGGGCGACCAGGACCGGTAAAGCGTCGAAGATGGTGAGGTTGGGGGCCTGGAGAGTCTCAAGGAATCTTGGCCACGACCGGTTGTGCAAGGGTGTCCGGCTGTTGTTGTGCCGTCCGAATTTTTCGGGATGAATCATCGCCTTGTGCGGGGTCGGGACCAGCACAAGTTGGATATTGCGGCTGGAGAGTTGCCGGGCGAAGTCGAGAATGGCCGGCCTGGGATCGGGATATCGTCTCTGGGAGAACTCCAGGCCGCCGCGTCTTCGCCGTGCCAGAACGTCGGGGTCCAGGAAGCCTGGCCCGATGCTGTATTGCAGGTCAGGGCGGTAAAACACCCACCCATCGCGTCCGATCCAGGCCTCCTCGGTGCCCCAGTTGGCCCAGCGGGCCAGCCAGGTCCGCGTGGGGCCCAGCAACGTGGTGGTGATGTTGGAATTGTCTTCGAGCGATGTTTCGTAACGCCGGATCTCGGCGAGCAATTCGGCGTTGGCAGCCAGGGTCTTGTGCCCGAGATTGCCCTGGGACTGTGACCAGCCGTGCAGGGCAACGCCCGGTGCAGTGAGGATGTCGGCCGCGTCGGGCCACGGTGAATCACGCTGGCCGGTCGAGAAGGAATACAACTGGTCGCCCCATTGCAGCAGCGGCACCGCGAGCAGCGTCGCGGCGATGGTCGCTACCAGGGTCCGTGCGACACCGGCAGTGATCTCGGTGGTGCCGAGTTCGGCGGTGGCCTGGTCTTCTCGGGTTGAGTGCATGGCGGCGGAGGCAACAGGAGGGGCTGGTTGGGACTAGAAGATGAAGTAGATAAACGGGTTGAACGACTGGGTGGTCAGCAGGAGCAGGGAGATCCAGAACAGCCCGACCAATACGACGGCCCGCGGAATCGTGATCCGGCGAGTCCAGTCCCAACTCTGGGGGGCTGTCCAGGTGACAACCGCGGCGACAATCAGCCAGCCCACCAACCAGGGTTGGTGGGTCATTCCCGAGAGAAGGTTATTTCCGGGCACCGACGTCGTGATGCCGACCAGGGATCCGAGAAAATCACCGGCATCCGAGAGGGAGTTGGAGCGGAAGAAGACCCAGCCGATAGCGACGACAAGGAATGTGATCGCGACACGGACTGGCCGGGGCAAGCGGTGATAGAGGCTCTGTTTTCCGAGTGCACGTTCGACAGCGAGTGCGACTCCGTGCAGGGCTCCCCAGGCAACAAATGTCCAGGCGGCTCCATGCCAGAGACCGCCCAGGAGCATCACCATGGCCAGGTTGACGTATGTCCGTGACGGCCCGCGGCGGTTGCCGCCCAGCGGGATATACAGGTAGTCGCGCAGCCAGTTGGACAGCGAGAGGTGCCAGCGTTGCCAGAATTCGGTGATCGACGCCGAGCGGTAGGGCGAGTCGAAATTCTTGGGAAACGTGAATCCCAGCATCAGGCCCAGGCCGATGGCCATGTCGCTGTAGCCGCTGAAATCGAAGT
>CAWVUS010000291.1:0-6699 GCA_963933195.1 uncultured Planctomycetaceae bacterium | reverse complement strand
AGCCGCAGAACACTCTTGCCCTGGGGAAACTTCACCAGCCCCTCGTTGAACCAGCGGGCCGTTTTCACATCCCAACTGCCGGTGGTCTTGCTCATGATTCCACTGTTGACGGTCTGGCCATTGAGTTTCATCGAGGCAACGCGAACCGCCATGGCGGCGTACTTCAACAGCACCAGGTACTCGCCCGCCTCGGGGAGTTCGACATCGTATTCGGCGTAGTTCAACCCCCCTTTCTTGTCACTGATAAACCCCTCGTACTTGCCCAGGTCTCCCCGGTTGTAATTCACCGACGATCGTTCGATCACGGTCTCGCCCGCACCGGGAGGCTCGAGCAATCCGCGGCCAACGATCTTCAGGCCAATCAACTCCCCCGGTTTTCGTCCCGCGGGCAACGTGATCGTCATCGTGGTTTCATTTTTTCCGGATGGAATCGACTGCCCGGCCAGTTCGACATCCGGCCCCAGTCCTTCCACACCCAGCTTGATCGCGCCTTTGAATTCTCGACGGGATGCGGTCACCTTGACCGCCACCTTTCCTCCGGGTTTCGCATGCAGTCGCTCGCTGGCGGCCGACAACGAAAACCCCCGTTCAACGAACCGGCACTCGAGTTGGTACCCGAATGACGCGCCACCCCGCCGCTGCAATTCCTCAACCACCAGCCAGGCGTCACGGTCGGAGCCCGTGGTGTGTTCGAGTGTCGTGCGGGTTGAAACCGACGGTGGCACCTCGACCATCGTCCGTCCCTCGGCATCCACCAGTCTCATGTACAAACGTCCGGCGACACCGATCGACGCGGTGTTGCCAACAACCTGTATCTTGCGGCCCTTCTTCAACGACACGCGATACCAGTCCTGGTCGCTCGGTTTCTCGAACCGCCCACTGACCCGTCCACCCGGAGGCAGTTCCTGGGCCTGCTCACGCCGACCGTTGGGCTCGCGTTCAACCAGCACGTCATCACCAACCACCTGCACGGGCAACAATGATCGGCCGCCACCGGGGCCGGCCGGACCACCAACCCAGGTTGTTCCCACCGGCGTCGACGACGCCAAGGTCAATGTTTCGGCCACACGTGGACCCAGCAACTGCAGCTTGTTGTCTCGCCCGGTCTTCACCCGGAAAGGAAAGGCCATCGCCACCGGCTCGAAGTGCCCGATCCTCAACCGGTAAAAGAATTCTTTCCCACCACGTCGGCTGACATCGGTGACCACAACGGTGTAGAGACCCGTCGCCGGGGCCACCAACGAGATCGTGGCGTCGCCAGCAAGCCCGGGCGAGTCATCAACCGTCACCAGCGATCGACCGGCCGAATCGGCCAGGCGGATCACAGGATCCAACGAGGAGCCCAGGCGTCGGGCCCAGGCATCCACGGTCAACCGCTGCCCCTTGTCCAATCGAATCGAATACTGGTCGGTTGATGCCGGATCAATCATTCCGTCAACCGCCATCGGGCCGGGCAACACCCGGTCGTCGCCGACTCGGGATTCGACCAGGCCGGGCAGGCCGTCGAGCAACACCAGGCGGACATTGGAGAGCCCGGCGTCGGCCATCACGCGGACCGCCCCCCGGCCCACGCTGGTCCTGGGTACCGTGACATCGAAAGTCGCCTGCCCGGGTCCGTCACCGGGCCCTTTCACGCGGACGACGGTCACCGGCAGACTGGTCCAGAGCGTGCGTGCCGACTCCAGGGACGCACCGGTGACGATCACCCGGGTCACCTCTCCCGGCACCCATCCACGTGGTGAAATGTCCTGGATCTGAACGGCCGAACCCTGGGCCAAAACCGATGGCGCTGTTGCCACCAGCGACAACAGGACCCCCAACGCCAGACCGATGTCCCGAAGACAGTTCATCCTCAGGTTCCCCGGAAGATCTCGGGCCGCAGCACCCCCGTGCCAGCCACCGGAACCGGGCGATCCTGTCGGTCAGGAATCGTCGTGTGAGCGTCGATCCCCATCAGGTGCAAAATCGTAGCCAGGATGTCCTTGGGAGAGACCGGGTGCGATTTCACGTCGCCGGCCAAGCGATCGCTCTCACCAATGATGTTTCCCCGACCAACCCCGGCACCAGCCATCGCGATCGAGTAGACCCGCGACCAGTGATCACGACCGGCGTTGGAATTGAACTTCGGTGTACGCCCGTGTTCACTCATCCAGACCACCAGCGTGTCGTCGAGCATGCCACGATCTTCGAGGTCCAGGATCAACTTCGAGAAACCCTGGTCAAACCCGGGCAGCAGGCGATCCTTGAGACGGTAGAAGTGGTTCCAGTGCGTGTCCCAGTCGGTGTTGAGGAAAGCGTACTCGTCCCAGAACACCGTCACGAACCGGCTGCCGGCCTCGACCAGCCGCCGCGCGGCCAGGCACGATTGCCCAAACAGGTTCATGCCATAACCGGTTCGCATCGCGTCGGATTCCTGGTGGATATCCAGCGCCTGGTGGACGTGAGTGGTCGAGAGCAACGAGAGTGCCAGTTGCTGATACCGATCAAAGCTCAGCGATTCGGCGTTGCGATCCAGTTGCCGCCGGGCCTGGCCGAAACGGCTCAACAGGCTGTTGCGACGGTTCTGGCGTTCCAGCGTCACGCTGTCACGCCGCTTGGCCCCGGCCAACGTGAAACGACCATCCGGTTTCATCCCGGCATAAGGATCGTAGACCTCGTGTTTCTTGCCACGGGCGGGACTGATCTTGATCGACTTGCGGCTCCCCTCGCCCTCGAAGTCAGTGAGCACTGGATCGTATGCCGGACCGAGGAACGCGGCGTAGGGACCGGCCTGGACGGCGGCGGCCTTGGGTCCGCCACGTGAATTCATTTTCCAGGGCAGGGCCATGTTGCGTGGCACCCGTGGTAGCACACCCGACTCGCGGCGACTCGTTACATAGTCGACAACCGACCCGATGTAGGGCCAGAGCTTGGGATCACGAGGCCTCGACTCGAGAGCCGGAGTGTAATCGGGAATGCCGCTGGTCACGTACGCGGTGCAATGGACCGGGAAAGGATGAGTCATCGACCGGATCACCGTCAGCCGGTCGGCAATACGCGAGATCTTCGGCAGGTACTCGCCGACCTGGTACCCCGGTACGGATGTGGGAATTGCCTTCAATTCGCCCTGAATCTCTTCGGGAGCCCCCGGCTTCGGATCGAAGGTCTCGTGCTGAGGTGGCGAACCGTAGGGCAACAACAGGATGCACCGCTTGGCCCGTCCAAATGTCGCATCCAGGGAACTGCGATCGCCCGCGGGAGCCGCCTGTGCAGCCCGGCTCGAGACGTCCTGCAGCCGAAGCACATCGGCCATTCCCATCCCAAGAAATCCCAGACCACCGACATGCAGCCAGTCGCGACGTGACAAACCGTCGCAGAGTCGTCTTTGATTGCCGAGGATACGGAACATGGAAATCTCTCCAATGAGCCGGACCAGGTGCCCCACCTGTTGTGAGGCTGTATTCTAACACCCCGGCGACGCTGGGTCTGCCACGATCCAAACAATGGAATCCAATATCTCCTCATGATGACCGACGACCAGTCACAGAAGATCACCTGGGAATTGACACTCGAAGACCACGACTCCTTTCAGGAAGTCGAACCGGGTAACGAAACGGCCAGCCGGATGAGCTTTCGGGCTGTCGATCCTCCCTGTGCAGAATTCAACTGGTTCCTGTTCCAGGCCGTGGGAGAACAGCACCGCTGGGGTGGCCGGGGTGATTGGGATCGTGAGAAGTGGGACGAGTTGATCAAGAAACAGGCTTTTGAGACCTGGGTGGGGTACCTGGAAGGCACCCCCGTGGGTTACGCGGAACTCGAACGCCAGGAGGACGGCAGTGTCCGGATCGTCTGCTTCGGATTGCTGCCACAATTTATCGGGCAGGGGCTGGGATCGGTGCTGCTGAGCCGGACCGTGGCGCGAGCGTGGGACATGGGAGCCAACCGGGTCTGGTTGCGAACCTGCAACCACGATCATCCCCACGCGCGGCCCAACTACGAAGCGAGAGGCTTCCGGCTTGTCGAGGAAACCGTCGGGCCACCCAACCCCCGGCTGACCCCGGTGATTTTCACCGGCGGCGCGGAGTTGGACGAGACGCCACCAGCTTGATCATCTCCCTGGCCATCCGACAACTCGCGACATCCGGACCGAACAGGCCCACCGCCTACCAGCGGATGATCACATCGGCCGTGGCCGTGAACAGCATCGGGTCACCGTCGAAGGGACGAGACTCGTTGTTGTGGTCGAGCCGCAGTTCGGGCCGAACCACCAGGTGCTCGTTCCAGCGGTAAGACAACCCGCCTGACAGTCCGGTGTAGAGACCGGCAGCCCCGGTCCGATTGCCATGCTCGTCGTTGAACAACTCGAGACGGACGGCCGCGTCGAGATCGTCTTCCAGGGCCCAGTTGACGTATCCCACACCCGAGTACCAGTACGCCGTACCGACTCCGGGAAAGTTTTTCTCGTACCCACCCAGCCCCTCGAGCGTCACGGTGACCGTATCGGAGACCTCCCGGGTCACGACCAAATCGAACACCTGGGGATTGTGGATTTCGTGAAGAGCGTCGTAACGACCGTGGCTGGTGATCGACAGGAAATCGACGCTCAACAGGCCGTCATCATCGACCCAGTGCATCCCGGCAAGAAACGTCGGCGTGTTGCTCTCGTGAATGAACACGTCGCTGCCAATCACCACTCCACCACGCAGGGTCAAATTGTCGTTGACGGCCAGTTGAGCCAACCCACCTGTCTGGGTGAACGGGTTGTAGATGAAGCTGTAGGAATGAGACACCAGCGTGTTGTCGGGACCGGCGACGCTCTCGACACCGAAGGGAGCAAAGAAACGCCCCAGCGTCAGTTCCAGCCCGTCACCCACGTCATCGAACTTCCGGGAGAGGAAGAACTGGACGGGGTCAATTCCGTGACGAGAGTCCTGGTCGTCAAAGAGTCCGACAGCTCGGGTGAAATTGTAGTCAGCACCAGGAAGAATCCAGTCCGAGTGCAACCGGGTCCCACCGTCAAACTCGCGATCCACCCGCAACCAGTTCTGTTGCAGCAGAAACTCGTTGGACTGGTAGTTGAATCCCATCGGACGGTGATCGCCACCGGCCGTACCGGCTGTCGCCGACAATTCGGTCCAACCCGAGATCTCCAAGCCCAGGACCGTGAACGCCGGAGATTCTTCCTCGGCCGGTGTCTCCTGGACAGCGGCCATCACCTCATCGATCGCCGACGGCAATTCCTCGGCCGATACCCGGCCACACACGATCGAGACCATCACCAAGCCACACACGATCCAACGGCCCATAGCAGACTCCCTTCCCCACGTCCCACTCCATTGAAGGGATTTCGGCCATGCCGCCGGACAATAACAGCGAAAACAAGGCTGCGTGAACGATGCCGACGTCAGAATGGGCACGGCACCTGCAATCGTCATAACCGTTACAAACCGACCTGTGCTGGTCAGTTGGACGGTTCCACGATCCAGGTGGTTCGCTCCTGTCCGAGGAACTCGGCGGTGATTTCGATCAACCGCCCATAGAAGTCCGACCCGTTCGATTCGGCCGCACGTGCCAGGAATTGCTCAATCCACGCGACGTGGGTGACAAAAAACGCCTGGCCCAACTCGACCAGGTCATCCCGTTTCCCGGCATCATCCGGCGACCCGACCAGTTCCTCGACGATCCGGCCCATCACTCCCAGTTGCACCCCGAGGTGATCGCTCATCGACGAGTCCACCTCCTCTCCGACGACGTCCAGGAACTGCTTCATCGAGATCACCGTGTTGCCCTGGAACTGGCCCTCGGCCCACACCGACTGATGTGGTGCCACGTGACCGTGTGGCCCGATCATCAACCCGCAATAGTCGACCGCCAACCGTTCGACCTCGTCCGAGGTGACCTCGTCCACCGGCAACTCGAGGTCACGAGCCACGTCACTCAGTGATCCCTCCACCAGGGCCTCGAGCCACTCCTGGTCGATTTCCGCAACCCAGAGCCTCGAGAGGAGGCGATAGAAACCGACGAGCCCCTCGAGGTCCTCGTCATCAAACAAGAATTCACCGGCGTCGTTTCTCACAGCTTACGGACCGACACAATCGTGTCGTGAAACGACTGCTGGCCGCTGATCGGATCGGGGGCAATCGGCATCAACCGATTCTGGTTCCATCCGCTGCCGGTGTTTGGCTTCCAGGCATCGGGATCGCCACGACTGGCGTCCTCCCACCACATGTTCCGCTCCCAGTCGTCATCGACGTACTTCTGGCCATCGCTGCCGACCAGGTGGCCGGCGTCGGCGGGCCGCTTGCGAGCCTGGGCCACGCTGGTGTACTGAGAGTGCCCACAACTGTTGCTCATCGCGATCGCACGGGGATGGATCCCCTCCATGGTCACGATCGGCACCCGCATCGACGACACCTTGCGGCGACCGTTGTCTTCAACCAGATCGTCTCGGTTCAGGTGAGGCGACCGGTGCTCGAGCTCGACGGAGTAGTAGGAGGTTAGCTCGATCCAGTCACCATCCGACAGTCCCAGTTCCCGGGCGGTGACCGGATTCAGCCAGGCGGGATTCGAGTGCACGATCTCGGCCAGCCACTTGAGATTCATCGTCCGACCGTGGTTGTGAACGTTCCACTTGAAACTGGTCATCACCAGTTCGTTCTCGGCCAGGTTCTCCATCTCGCGAGGCAGGAACCAGGTCGGCATGTCACTGATGTCGACATC
>CAWVUS010000290.1:0-6754 GCA_963933195.1 uncultured Planctomycetaceae bacterium | reverse complement strand
TGCAGGGAGGCCAATCTCGAGCGAACTTCCGGCTGATACCAGTCACTGAAGAGTGATCTTTGGTACATCGCGGTGGCCCGATCGGACTGTCCGGTGTCCTGGTAGAGTTGTCCAAGGTGAGCGGTAACAACCGGATGGGACGGGCTGGTTCTCAGTGCATTGAGCAAGTGTCGCTCGGCCCCCGGCACGTCTCCCGATTCCCTGGAGAGCCAGGCCATTTCGATATGGGGCTCGGGTCGCCAGTTCTCGGCTGTGGCCCAGACACCAAGCAATTCGGCTGCCTCGATCCCTCGGCCACTGTCGACCATCAGTCGGGCGAGTCCGTGATAGGTTGGTTGATGTCCCGGGTCCAGTGCCAGGGCCTGGCGATAGAGTTGTTCGGCCTGGCCCAGTTGTCCCTGTTTGCGGACGGCACTGGCGAGGTTGTAGATGTAGTCGGGGTTGTTGGGATGATCGGCGACAGCACGTTGGAATTCTTTGCTGGCGGCGGTGTAATCCCCCGATTCGTAATAGGCCAGTCCCGTGCGGTTCATCAGAAACGCGCTCATGGGATTGCACCCCGCGATGAGGCCAATGGCCAGGAGCAGTCCGAGAGTGCGTGGTTGTCGGGAGTCGATACGCATCGGAATCCGCCCTCCGTGAGCGTTGCCGGGAATCCGGTTGGGAGTGAGTTGTGGAGTGAGAGTGAGGCGTCTTGGCACACCGCGGATGAAACCGCCGGGGCTGCCGAGGCGGCGAAAGTTAGTTTCTGGCCGAATTTGCCGCAAGCCCATATTGGGTCCATTGCAGTGGGTTTCTCGATCAGCTGTTCTTTCGGTGCCACGGGGCCGCTTGTTCTGGCCGATCGCGTCGAGTAATCTGCGGGACTTCCGGATTCATACTCCGGCCATTTCGCCTGATTGTCTCATCGCCGGTGTTCCGCCGGCACCGACGAGATCTCTCTCCGTCTTTTGTTCGTCCCGGATCTGCCTGGCATGTCGTCGTACGTTGACGAGAGAATCGTAATTACCGGTATTGGCTTGGCGTCACCCAATGGGAATTCCCTGGGGGAGTTCCGTGAGAGCCTGCTGAGTGGTCGGTCGGGAGTGGTGGCCTACGAGACCCGTCACATGGGCGAGGTATTGGCCGGTGTCTGCAATTTCGATGCGTTGGCTTACCAGGACCGACGCGAGGTTCGGCGGGGCACTCGCAGTGGTTCTATCGCGATCTACTGCGCGCACGAGGCGGTTTCGGATGCGGGGTTGGATTTGTCTCAGCGGGACCGGTCGCGTGTCGGGGTGTACTTGGGGATCACCGAGCACGGGAACGTCGAGACCGAAAACGAGATCCACGAGATTTCCCAGTACGATTACGACACCAGTGTTTGGTCTCACCACCACAACCCGCGGACCGTGGCGAACAATCCGGCTGGTGAGGTGACGTTGAACCTGGGCATCACCGGTCCTCACCTGACGCTGGGAGCTGCCTGTGCGGCCGGGAACGCCGGGTTTATCCAGGGCCTGCAGATGCTGCGTTTGAACGAGGTCGATTTGGCCGTGTGTGGGGGTGTCTCGGAGAGCATTCACACGTTTGGAATTTTCGCGAGCTTCAAGAGCCAGGGGGCTTTGGCGTCACACGCGGATCCGACCAAGGCGAGCCGTCCGTTTGATGTCGATCGCAACGGGATCGTGGTGGCCGAGGGAGGAGCCATCTGTACGCTTGAACGGCTCCCAGACGCGTTGGCTCGCGGTGCGACGATCTACGGGGAAATCGTCGGCCATGCGATGAATTCTGACGCAACCGATTTCGTTTTGCCCGACGCGACTCGACAGGCGGAGTGCATCAGGTTGGCACTGGGTCGGGCGGAGATTTCGCCCGAGGACATCGATATTCTCAGCAGTCATGCCACCGCAACCGACCAGGGCGATATTGAAGAATGTCGCGCGATTCGCGAGGTTTTTGGTGATCGCGAGTCGCTGGCAGTCAATAATGCCAAGAGTTTCATTGGTCATGCGATGGGGGCGGCTGGAGCTTTGGAGTTGGTTGGCAACCTGCCTGCCTTCAAAGACCAAATCGCACACGCTACAATCAACCTCGATCGACTGGATCCCGAGTGCGGTCTTTCTCAGATTGTCGCCAACTCGCCCCGGTCGTTGGATCGAGTTGATTACATTTTGAATAACTCGTTTGGGATGCTCGGAATCAACTCTGTTGTGATTGTGCGGAGATTCGAGGCGGACGGGTAACGTCGAGAGCGGATGGGAGCGAAGCGGAATGGTCGCGGATGAAATCCGAGGGGTGATCCTGGACATCCTGTCCCGAATCCAGCCTGATGAAGATCTTTCGGGCTTGGTCGATGATGTTCCGTTCCGTGATCAATTGGAATTGGACAGCATGGACTTTCTCGATATCGTGATGGAGTTGAGGAAGCAGTACCGGGTGCAAATTCCAGAAGATGATTACGAGCACTTGGCGTCGATGGCCGGGACTGTTAGCTATCTCGAGCCGTTGTTGAAGGATGTCCAGAGCCCCGCGTGATCGGGGAGTCTACTGACCGGAGCGGAGCGGAGCATGCGCTACGACACGGTCATCATCGGTGCCGGCCTTTCCGGGTTGGCTGCCGGGATCCGTTTGGCCTACTTCGACCGCTCGGTTTGTGTGCTGGAGCGGCACACCACCGTGGGGGGGCTCAATTCGTTTTATCGACTCCGGGACCGCAATCACGATGTCGGTCTCCATGCGGTGACCAATTACGCGGCTCCCGGGACGCTCACCGGTCCTCTTTCGAAGCTTCTTCGGCAACTCCGACTCCGCTGGGAAGACTTCGCCCTGGTGCCTCAAACCCAGTCGTCGATTGTCTTTCCCGACTGCACCCTGCGTTTCACGAACGATTTCGAGTATTTCGAACAGCAGGTGGTCGAGCGGTTTCCGGCCGAGAAAGACAACTTCGCACGCCTGGTGCAACGGATCGCCGAGTACGATCCGATGGCACTGGATCAACCAGAGATTTCGACTCGAGAGGTGCTCGGCGAGGAACTCAATGATCCGCTGCTGGTCGAGATGTTGTTGTGCCCGACGATGTTCTATTCGAGTGCGACACCCGATGATCTCGAGTGGCCCCAGTTCGTGATCATGTTTCGCAGCATCTTCCACGAAGGGTTCGGACGTCCGTTGGAGGGCGTGCGGCTGATCATCAAGAAACTGGTCCGCAAGTTTCGTGGACTGGGTGGTGAACTACGGTTGCGGTCGGGAGTGCAGAAGATCGTCAGTGACAGTGACCACGCCACCGGAGTGTTGCTCGACGACGGCCAGTTCATCGAGGCCAAAAACGTGCTGTCTTCGGCGGGAAATTTCGAGACAATGCGGATGTGTGACCAGGCCGTCGACCTGGCGCCGCCGGGTGAGATTTCCTTTGTCGAGTCGATCTACTCGCTCGATCGGCAACCGGCTGACCTGGGCCATGACCAGACGATTGTCTTTTTCAACGACAGTGCGACTTTCAATTATCGTCGTCCCGACGTTCCCGTTGATGTCACCAGTGGAATTGTTTGCTCGCCGAATAATTTCCACTACGGGGAACCCTCTGGTGAGGGACGGATGAGGATCACCGCGTTGGCCGATCCGGGACATTGGATGCAGTTGCCGCCCGACGAGTACGCACATCAGAAACGGGAGTGGGCCGAACGGGTGTTGACGAGCACCCTGCGGTATGTGCCGGACTTTCGCGAACACATCGTCGACACCGATATTTTTACCCCGCGAACGATTCGCAAGTTCACCGGCCATGAGAATGGCTGCGTTTACGGGGCTCCCCGAAAGATCCGCGACGGCTGCACCCATCTGCGAAACCTCTTCCTTTGTGGGACCGACCAGGGCTTTCTCGGTATCATCGGGTCCATGCTCTCGGGAATTACGATCGCGAATCTGCACCTGTTGAGACCGTCGAAGAGTCACTGACGATGCCCCGGGATTTTCTCAAGGATGCCCAAGATCACTACGACGTGGTAGTGATCGGATCAGGACTCGGGGGTCTCACCTCCGCCAATGTCCTTGCCCGTGCCGGGTACTCGGTGTTGCTGTTGGAACACCATTACCAGCTCGGTGGCATGGCCACGTGGTTCAAACGCAAGGGCGGCCACATCTTTGACATCTCGCTTCACGGTTTTCCGATCGGGATGAAGAAGAGTTGTCGCAAGTACTGGACTCCCGAGATTGCCGAGCGAATCGTGCAACTGGATGGAATCCGGTTCGAGAATCCCCAGTTCTCGCTGAAGACGACCTTCGACCGGGACAGTTTCACCAACATCCTGGTCGACAAGTTTGGGATTCCTACCGAGGTGGTGTCGGAATTCTTCGACACCGCCCGCGGGATGAACTTCTACGACGACCAGGAGATGACCACCGGGGAATTGTTCGAGCGGTTCTTTCCAGGCCGCGATGATGTGGTGCGGCTGTTGATGGAACCGATCACTTACGCCAACGGCTCGACCCTGGAAGACCCGGCCCTGACTTACGGAATCGTCTTCTCCAACTTCATGAGCAAGGGGGTGTACACGTTTGAGGGTGGCACCGACGCGCTGGTGGGAGCGATGAAGGACGAGATGGTTTCCAACGGAGTCGACGTGCGGATCCGGTGCCTGGTCGAATCGATCGAGGTGACCCCTGATCGCAAGGTGGCCGCGGTTGTTGTCAACGGACGTCGGATCACCTGTGGCGCCGTGGTCTCAAACGCCAACATCAAGCAGACGGTTCTTGAGCTTGTTGGCGAGGATTCGTTTGATCCGGAGTTTGTCGAAGAAGCCCGCTCGGTCCGACTGAACAACAGCAGTTGCCAGGTCTACATCGCGATGAAGCCCGGGGCGAGTTTCGAACCGTGTGGCGACCTGTTGTTCCACTCCGAGCACCGTGGTTTCGATATCGACGCGATGCTCAGCCGGGACATCTCGAGTCGCACCTTCAGCTTCTACTATCCTCGAACCCGTCCCGGCAGTGACCGTCACCTGGTGGTCAGTTCCACCAATGCCAACTACAGCGACTGGGCGGATCTCTCGGAAGAGGATTACGAGGCATCGAAAAAGGACCTGTGCGAGACGACCCTGGATTGCCTGGAGCAGTACGTTCCGCAACTGCGGGAGATTGTCGAACACGTGGAGGCGTCGACGCCTCGGACATTTCAGCACTACACTCGCCACCTGCAAGGAGCGAGTTTCGGTACGAAGTTTGAAGGGTTGAAGGTCAGCCAGGGGTTGCCCGAGCAGATCCAGGGGGTGTTCCATGCTGGCAGCGTGGGCATCATCATGTCCGGGTGGCTGGGGGCGGTCAATTACGGCGTGATTGTTGCCAACGAAGTCGACAAGCTGCTGACTTCCACTTCGGCGAGCAGATGATGAATGACCAGCAGGGACCTGGGTCCGTGGTGTTGGACCGTGCGGCGATCGAGTCGTTGATTCCTCATCGGGAACCATTCCTGTGGCTCGACGAGGTGGTCGAACTGACCGAAACCCTGGTCCGGGCTCGCAAGCGGGTGCCTGAAGACCTGCCGGTGTTTGCCGGTCACTATCCCGAGTTTCCGGTGTTGCCCGGGGTGCTGCTGTGTGAAGCGGCATTCCAGGCCGGGGCGGTGTTGATTGCCGCGGGAGGTGACATTCCCGACGGCCTGGTTCCGGTGGTGACCCGCCAGCAGGAAACCCGGTTCCGGCGGATGGTGAGACCCGGCGACGTGCTGGACATCGAAGCCAGGCTGGATGAAACGCTGGGGGGGGCCTGGTTCCTGACCGGCAAGGTGTCTGTCGACGGACAGGTGGCGGTTCGCCTGCAGTTTGCCTGCACGGCGACTGAGACCCGTTGAGGTTCCGTTGAGTGGCCCCGGTTCACGCACCGTATATGAACGGTGCAAACGGTGTCCCGGCGAACCAGACCAGCACGAAGACCAGCACCAGCACCAGGATGATCGGTGTCAGCCACCAGGCCTTGTTGTGGACCAGGAAATCCCAGAACTCGGCAAAGAACCCCATCTCGGGAGCCTCGGCGGCCGCCGCGAAGTCGCTCGACGTTGTCGCCTCGGTGGTCTCGGTGGCTGACGGACTGTCGTCCTGGGGTGCGGTGTCGTCTTGAGTCGTGGTGTCGTCGATCATGAGACGTTCCGAGGAGGGTGATGGTCGGGGAGTCCGCACGTCCCGGGGGCGTCTAGAACTGGCGGAAGTACCGTGCGGCGTTTGTGGTTGCCTGCCGTGCTTTCCAGTAACTGGTGGTGTCGGGGTCGAGGCGGCGCTGGCACGGATCGTGTCCGCAGAGACGCATGATAAGGCCAATCGGGCTGACCACCAAGTAGAAGATTGTCGAGAGAATCACCATCGAGACTGTCCAGCCCAGCGGAAAGAACAGTGCCATCCAGGTGACATAGACGTACCGCATGAAACGGGGCCAGATCAGCCCGACCAGTCCCAGTGGTGCGATGGTCCACAGCACAGACGCCATGGCGAGATCATCTCTGTAGAAGAATCGAAACGCCCCGATTGCCGCGAAGAACACGACGAACAGGGCGGCGAATTGTCGCAGGAACCGGTGTGTGGGATTCCAGTCGATGGTGATCATCGGGATGTCTTTCGCTGGTTCGGCAACGGGTTCAGTCGAGTTCAAAACGGGCGAGATACTCATCGGTTTCGTGTTCGGTGGCACCGGGCTGTTGGTTCTTGAGCATCACGAAATCCTCGATCACCAGCACGTCCATGTTGGTGGCCATGAAGCACCGCCAGGCCTCCTCGGGCGTGCAGAC
>CAWVUS010000289.1:0-6771 GCA_963933195.1 uncultured Planctomycetaceae bacterium | reverse complement strand
AACCTGGGGCCCCGGCCGGATCGAAGGCTTTGCAGAGAAAGGCGGAGGGTCTCAACGGGAGGCCGTCATGGGGCAGTCGTTCGATAAACGACGTCTTGCGGATCGACGAGTGGGGATCAATCCGAACGACTACGCTGCTAATTTTGATGATTTCCTCGCGGAACGAGATCCCACGAAACCTTTCTTCTTTTGGTTTGGAGCCACCGAGCCACACCAGACTTACGAGGAGGGGGCTTGGAAACGTGCGGGCAAGCGATTGGACCAGGCGAGATTGCCTCGCTGTCTCCCGGACGATCCAGTCACACGAGGCGAAATCCTGGATTATGGATTGGAAATTGAACACTTTGACTCGCACCTCGGGCGAATGTTGAAGTCGTTGAAGGCCGCAGGGGAGTTGAAGAACACGCTGGTGATTGTGACCAGCGACCATGGAAATCCACTCCCACGCTCCAAATGCAATCTGTACGACACCGGAGTCCGCGTTCCACTGGCCGTACAATGGCCCGGACGCGTGCCGCCTGGTCGGCGGGTGGTGGACCTGGTGAGCTTGATCGATCTGGCTCCCACGATCCTCGAAGCCGCCGGGGTCGATCCGCCTTCCGGAATGGTGGGGCGTAGCCTGGTGCCGATACTTGAATCGCGCCGTCAGGGGCAGGTGGATACGGCGAGGAATTTCATCGTAACGGCATTCGAGCGCCATATCATTGCGAGACAGGATGGCGTCGGGTATCCGATGAGATCTATCCGTACCTCTCGTTTCGCCTATATCCGGAATTACGAACCGAAACGTTGGCCTGCCGGCGACCCCGACTTCTACTCCTCGCACCAGCGTTTTTTCGGCGATTGCGATCGAGGGGCGTCCAAGAGTTTTATTTTGCAGAACGCCCATCGTCCGGATGTGGCGCCGTTTTATCGGCTGGCTTTTGGTCGGAGGCCGTCCGAGGAGTTGTACGATTTGGAATCTGATCCGGGCCAGTTGTCCAATCTCGCCTTTCACCCAAAGTGGTTGGGAACACGAAAGGATCTGGCGGGCCGATTGCAGGCGCACCTGGTGGCGACCGGCGACCCCCGCCAACGGGGCGAGTCACCGTGGGACGGTTACCCATTTGTTGACCGTCGGATTTATCAAAATCCAAAATGGCGGACCGAAGGTTTGGCCATTCCATTGCGTTCCGGCCAGTAACCTCAACACGGCCTCCAGGGCCTCGCAAGACCGCCGCATCTTGCCTATTCGCTAAAGGCGGAAGGGGTGTTGGCACGATACCACTGATAGCTCGTGGCTCGACGACGGAATCGAAGGGTGCCGAGTGGCCGTGACGCGGAAAATGGGGTTCCGCAAGGTGAGGAAACAGGGATGTTCAGCTTGATGCGTCTCGGTTTCGGCATTGTTGCACTCGTAGTTCTGCTCCTGATGACCGGGTGTACGCGAGACCGTTATCACAGGGCGGCCGATCGTGACACGGTCGGTATTCTTCGCGAAAAAACGCACGCGCGGCCATGGGAAATTTCGGACGAGTTTACGGTCAATAGCGATCCACGGTCTCGTCTCTTTGACGGTTCGGATCCGAACGATCCCGCGCTCCCGGAACCCGGGCCGAATCTCTATTCGTACAAGGTTCCTCAGTTTCGGCCAACAGCGGCGACGCCGAGAGCTACTGACACAAACGAGAACCACGAGGCTGACGTTCAAGGCTGGGTGGCTCGCACCAACCGCCCGACTGTTGTTCCCGAGGCAGTAACTCAACCGCGATGGGTTTCACATTCGGTTCGTCGCGCCTCGGCCGAGTTCCAGGATTCTCCTGCCGAGAAGCCGTATGCCGAATCCCAGGTGGGATTGACGATTCAACCGATTCCGAAGTCGTACTGGGATGCGATACCACCGTTGTGCCTCTCGCGAATGCTGGAGTTCAAGAGCGTTCGCGAGGAGTACCGGCGGACCTACAAAAGCGAGGCACCAGAAGGCCTTCGCGACCAGGCACCAAAGCTGACGTTTCCGGACATCATCACGCTGGCTCGATTGAACAGTCGTGAATACCAGTCGCAGAAGGAATCACTGTATAGCACCGCGTTGGCACTCACCCGGCAACGTTACAACTACATGACAAAATTCTCGGCGGCCGGAAATGGCGCGTCATTGGATTACGACCACGTCCGCGATGACGGGGTGAAAACGGATTCACTTTCGGTTCCCTCATCGGTGGCCAGCGACAGAATGGTGGCACTGGGCGGCACCGCAGTTGCCCGTTTCGCCAATAGCGTTGTGATGACATTCGATGGACCGCAAGGGTTTGCCAAGGACATCAGTTCCAACCTGTTGTTTGAATTCACACAAAGCGTGTTCCAACGAGATGTGCTGCTCGAGCCATTGATTCGGTCCGAGAGGAACGTTGTTTATGCCGCTCGCAGTTTCACACGGTTTCGGAAACAGTTTTATTTGGGCCTCGCCCAGACCTATTACCAGGATCTCTTGAGTTCTTACCGAACGATCGAAATCAATACTCAGAACTACTTCGGCGTCGTCCGCGCGCTGGATCAGGCTGAGGCAGAAGTGCGATCTGGCGTGAATAGCGCGCAGCCGCGTTTTCAGATCGACCAGATCGAACAAAATATGCTCTCCGGCCGGAGGGCCTTGATCAACTCGTGTAACGGTCTCGAAACCAGTCTGGATCGGTTGAAGTTAACGGTTGGGCTGCCGACCGAGACCCAGATCAACATTGGTCTCGAGGAACTCGAGTCGCTAACCCTGCGAGATGAAATGGAGGTGGCGGGCGAATTGGTCCGGCGGGCTCGCGATCGTGTCGTCGAACAATTGGAAAGCCCCCGGCAAGACCGCGAAGACCTGATCAGCACGACGCTGGTACTTCTCGACAGGATCCTTGTTTGGACATCGCTCCGCGAACAGCGTGACCAACTGGATTCGGTCGATAAGGAATTGCGAGTTCTTCGGGCCAAAATCGGTGTCGACAAGAGTTACGTCGTGGTCGACCGGGCAAAACGCCAGATGGATATGATTCGGCAAGCTGTCCCACCCGCGGCGCCAATCACCGTCTTCCGCGGCACTTCGAATTCAGTGGAGGCTCAGCTTGAACTGACTGCCAGCCAATTGCAGTTGTTCGATGAACTGGGCCTCAAGGAAGGCAAGCGAGAAGTTGTCCTGAAGACGTTCATTGAACTCAGGGAAGCCACCGACAAGCTCCAGGAACGGATGACGTCGTTGTTGCGGGGTGAACCCGGTGAAATGTTGGCGGTCTTGCAGTCGGAGGCCGATGCAACGCTCAAAACCTTAGTCGCTCTGGAACCGGTCGCCAGGCGTATGGTGGGGGTCGTTGCCGCACGTCCGGATGCCAAAACTGAACTGGCGAACTCCATGGTCCAGTCCAAGTCACTTCTTGAAAAACTGGAGGATCTGGGGGGCAATTCGCAAGCTGGATTACCTGAGATCAAAATCAGCGCCGACGACGCCATGGTCACGGCCTTGGTTCAACGACTGGACCTGATGAATGAACGTGGCGGCCTGGCTGACGACTGGCGCGGAATCAAACTGGCGGCTGACGATTTGAAATCTGTGTTGAACCTCAATGTGCGACATTCATTGGACTCACGAAACAACGAGCCTTTCAATTTCAGCGTTGAAGACAGCCAGACGGAGGTGCGGGCGGCCCTGGACCTTCCATTGAATCGGAGATCGCAGCGCAATGGTTTTCGACAGGCGTTGATCAATTACCAGGTGGGGCGACGTTCACTGATGTCACTCGAGGACAACGTGAAGTTCAGCGCCCGGCAAGATCTTCGGCAATTGTCGTTGGATCGTGTGCAGTACAACATCTCGGTGGTCAGTGCGGCACTGGCGTCGGAGCGGGTGTACAGCACTCAACTGGAGCTTTCCCTGGGATTGGCCACTGTTCGAGCGAGGGATTTCCTTGAAGCACAGAGTGCCTACCGATCGAACTTGAGTAGCGTCGCCAGTGGCCGTCTGGGGTACATTGTCAATCGCGCTCGCCTGGCACTCGACCTGGAATTGTTGCTCCTGGATGACCGTGGAATGTGGCCCGAATTGAATGACGAGGCGTATCAGCCGGCGAGGAACAGCGAATTCCCGGACAACGGTGGCCCGACCTACGGGGAGTTGCCCAACGGGGTCTGGCCGTCGGAGAAGATCAAGCGAATGCAAAACGCACCGCAGCCCGGAACGGCACGCGAATAACGCGTCATGCAGGCCGACGGCCCCGCGGAGTCATCGAAATGAAACCGACGGTCCCCAACACGATGGCGAGTCCGAAAACCGAGACGATCAGGCCGGTTCGTTTCATCTTTTGCTGGTCGAGTTGATCTTCAAGCACCTCGCGTCGTTTCTCGTCTCCCGCCGCGGTGACCCGGTGAAGTTCAACACTCGGTTGCGGCTTCTCGATTGCCAGGATGGCAAATCCGGCGATTAACAGGAGTAACGCCAGCAACAGGCAGGTCGGTGGAAGGAGTCGGCTCATGGCGTTCGGTCGATTACTCGTGACGCAATGCCTCGATTGGGTCGAGCAACGCTGCCTGCCGTGCGGGATAGACGCCGAACACGGCACCAATTCCCACCGAAATGGCAAATGTCAGCGGAGTCGTCCACCACTGGATGTGCGAGTCAATATCGGAAAAATAGGTGACCACCAGTGGCACGCTGATTCCAAACGCAATGCCGAGCAGGCCACCGGTGGAGGACAGGACCACCGATTCAACCAGGAATTGGATGGTGATGTCGCGTCGTTTCGCACCCAGTGCTCGTCGTATACCGATCTCGCGTGTCCGTTCCGTGACGGTGGCCAACATGATGTTCATGATTCCGATGCCACCGACCAAAAGTGAGATGCCGGCGATTGAGCCGAGAACAAGATTCCAAATTCGTTTTTCTTCCTCGGCTTGTTGAAGCAATTCGAGTGGAACTTGCACCTCGATATCATTAGTTCTCGGGTGGTGAGCTTCGATGATTTTCCTCGCCATGGCCGCTGTCTGGCTGACGAGATTCTGGTCGGTGACCGTCAACGTGATTTCGCTGAGTTGATTGCGTTCGAAGTTGAAACTTCCAGCGGACACGATGATCTGGAGTTCGCCGAAACGGCTGCGGGCCGACGTCAACGGGACGTAAATGTCCTTGTTGAAATTCTGACCTCCGACACCTCCGGCGACAGCATTTCCGGTGCCCTGGGGATTGAGAACCCCAACGACTCGGAAAACCATCGTTCCCAATCGCACCGACTTTCCGATTGGATCTTCGAAGTTGAAGAGTTTGTCGGCGGACCCGGCTGCCAATACAGCGACATTTGTCCCCGTGATCATGTCGAGGTCGGTGATAAAACGACCGCGAGAAAGGGTCAGGCTCTTCACGTCAATGAAATCGGGAGTCGTGCCGAGAATCCGCGAGTTGGGGATTGCTCGGTGCATGGCCTGGGCACGCTTCCGGACCAGGGTGATCGGCACCGCCCTGGCAATGGTGGGCAGAGTGGCCTTGAGCCGTTCCAGGTCCTTGTGGCGGAGACCGTATTCCATGACACGGCTCGACGCCTGCTCCTGGGAGCCTTCTTCCTCTTCGGAATCTCCCTGGGTCGGCTTGATGCTGCGGATGATGACGTTGGACGCGCCGAGGCGGCGGATTCGTTCCAGGGCCTCTCGTTTGGAACCTTCGCCGATGGCCAGCATCGAGATGACTGAGCCGACCCCGAGAATCACGCCGAGCATCGTCAAGAGGCTTCGCAATTTGTGCAGAAGCAGGCTCTTGATTCCCAGCTTAAGGGTCTGAAACCACATGGCCTGAAAATGCCGCAGTGAAGGAATGGGTGTGGAGTCGGTCCACGCAGGTGGGGTGTTCAGGCTTTATTTGCCAGGCTTCTTCGATTTCGCCGTGGGGCTTTTGGGTTTTGCCCCTGCTTTGGCTTTTTTGGTTTTGGAGGTTTTCTTTTTGGAATCCGGTTTCGAGCCAGATTTCTCTTTCGTCGACTCTTTCACTCCATAATCGACCGAATCATCCAGGTCGGCTTCCGGATCGATCTTGTTGGTGGATGTTCCGGTCGACTGAACCAGGGTCATTGGGTTGAGTACCACACGGTCGTTTTCCTGCAATCCGTCCGTAATCTCGATGAACTTTTCATTGGTTTTACCGACGGTGACAGGTTTCTTTTCTGTACCACCTGCCGTCTCCACGTAGACCCAGTTTTCGTTGCCCACCTGGAAAATTGCCTGGACGGGTACGGTGAGGATATTTCGAATTCGTTCGACATGAATGTCAACCACGGCCGACATTCCCGGGCGAAGGTCCTGGACCTTGTCGTCGAGTGTCACGATCGTCGTGTAGACCTTGACGTCCGAACTGTGCCACTCGCCGGGGTCGGCGAGGACGGCAACCGATTTGACAGTGGCCTTGAATTGGCGGTTCGGGAAAGCATCGACTTTTACAGTTGCCGGAAGGCCTTCCGTAATCGTCTCGAGAACCGACTCGTGCACCCCTGTCTTGACCTCCATCAGGCTGAGGTTGGGCAGTGTGATGATCCGTTGTCGTTCGTGAACCGTGCGGCCCTCGCCAACGTGGGACTTGCGATCTCGTTCAATCGCATAGGTGGCCATCCCGTCGTGGGGAGCGATGATCTCGCATCTCTCGAGTTGCTTCTTGTACTTGGCGAGTTTCTCTTCCTCTTTCGTGAACGCTCGGTCAGAAGCATTTTTGGCCGCGCGTGCTTGTAGCAGGCTGGCCTCGTTGTTCCGCCCGACCTGCTTCAGGTTGCGTTTGGCCGTGGC
>CAWVUS010000288.1:0-6806 GCA_963933195.1 uncultured Planctomycetaceae bacterium | reverse complement strand
AATTGCCTGTCTCCCGGCCACTTCATCTCTGGTGCGACACCGACCTTGAAAGCTACCGGCACGCCCTGGAAGTGTTTCCCGACGTGGTCGTTTACCCCGGTCCTCCGTCAGCAGCACAACCCGACGTGTTCGATCTGGCGATCACCGAAAGCACTGAAAAGGCCAACCCCAACATCGAGGCGTCGGTCCGATTGGTGGTGGGCGCGATCCCCGAGGATCTCGTCGAACTGATCACCGTCCGCACGGGCAACTCACCAGTTGTCGACTGGAATCGCAACAGCCAGTTGCTGCAACACGTCAACCTCGACAGCATCGAGATCACCGACGAACCGGTTCGAGGCGACGATGTACTCGACCAGCACTTCCGTGAAGCTGGCTACGAAATCCTGGCCACCGGCCGATCTGGACCGCTGGTGCTGGCCCGGCACGGCCCGGCACGACAGGTCTATTACCTGCTCTTTCACACCGACCGTTCAACATTGCCCTACCGGGTCGGCTTTCCTGTCCTGGTCAAAAACGCCATCGACATCACCCAGCACGCGACGGGTCTTGCCGAAGCGCGGGGACAGCCAACGCGAGTGCTGAGCCCCAGGACACTCGATCCCGACCAGGTCTACTCGGTCACCGCTCCGGATTCCTCGTCCCAGACGTTTCGTACCGGCAACGATGGTGTGCTCTCGGGTGTGCCCGCGCCGCAGGTCGGTATTTACCGCATCAGCGACCCCAATGGCCAAGTGGCCATTGTCGGAGCCAGTGTGCTCGACGCCGGCGAATCCTCTCTGGCCGGGGCCGACGAGATCGTGCCACGAGACGAGGAACTTCGTGTCGGTGCCGCCACCGCCACGATAGATTCCGACCGTCCGCTATGGCCCACCCTGGCCTGGATCGCCTTTGTGGTTCTGCTGGTCGAATGGTGGTATTTCCAGAGAAAAACCGCCCGGGTGAGTAGCTAGCCGGTCACATCATGCATCGCCCTCATTTCCTTCACCTGACACTGCTCCTGGCACCTGCGCTCGTTTTGTGCCAGCCGGGGCCGATGAGGGCGACTGCGATCGCACAGGATACACCCCGACCACGAGGTGTGACCCCACAGATTGATTCTCAGGACGAACCGGTGGATCCTCGGCTGAGCATTGAATTCAACCGACGTTACCAGGACCTCCGCAGCGGTTCGCCGCTATCGATCGACTGGACATTGCAATGGAGTGGTGAACGACTGCCACGCGGACACCTCGACGTCCACATTGTCCAGGGGCGTCGTATCCGAGGCCGTTTGCTCAGCGATCGCGAGATCGTCTTGACCGACGTTGGCACCCGCTTTCGGACGCTTCTGCCTCCGTTCAATACAGACAATGACCCCTCCAGTCCCCTGGATATCCGTGCTTTTTTCATCAGCGACAATGGTGTGTTCCCCCTGGGAGAACGCTCCCTGCGAGTTGCCGGTCCACTCCGCCGCTCCTTTGTCGTCGCCTTCTGTGAACCGTGGCAGCAGACCAGTTCCCCCGAAGAACTCCTGCTCACCAACACCCTCAACGCCGAGGCCTTGATCCAGCTTCCCTTCAAGCGGTCTTTGGGCTTGCCCCGGCAAAGACTGGTCGCCACCTATCCGGCCAGGATCTACCCGTCCGATGTCCCGAACGATCCACTGTGGTTGTGCGAATACAACATTCTGGTGGTGCTGCCGGATGGACTGCGTGCGCTGCGACGCAACCAATTGATCGCGATCTCGCAATGGGTCGACGCCGGTGGCAGCCTCTGTCTCTTCCTCGACGGCCCTCTCGCCAGCCTGCAGGCTGAGTTCGTCAACCGGCTCGTCCGCTCCACCACGCAGTCTCCACGACTCAGGCTCGACGCCAATTCGATGCCGCAGTTGACCGGCAACCCCGCCCGACTGCACAAAGGGCTTGGTCGGCTCGTGGTACACCAGGACCGTCCGTTTACGGCGGAATTCCAGGTTTCCCCCGACTGGCAGGCCAGCGTCTCATTTCTCTGGAATCAACTCCACGAGTTGAAGCCTTCGACCCCGCGGCCCGTCGCAGGCTCACAGACAATGGCCATCTCGTCTCAGCAACCGATGGCCCAGGTGGCCGGACTGAACAACGAGATCAAGTGGCAATTGAATTCCGTCGGCAAACTGGTGACTCGGCTGACACCTGACGACTTCGAGGTCGTTCCAATGTGGCTGCTGGGGTTGCTGCTGCTGGGGTATGTCATTGTGATCGGCCCGGTGGACTACGTCGTGCTGGGGTGGTTGAAACTCCGCAAGTGGACGTGGATCGTTTTCCCGCTCATGACCGTTGCCTTCACGGTCCTGATCATCGGAGTCTCGCACGAGTACATGGGCACCACCGGTAATGCCCGCAGCGTGGTTTTCCGCGACATCGGGGACAGCAGCACGCTTGTCCGGGAAAACCGGTTCGAGTTGCATCTGGCCGGTTCTCACACGGCCCTGACAACCAGCGTCCAACATGGACTGTTCACTCCAATCGACCACCGTCGTTTCCTGTCCAACACCGAGTTCGATCCGACAATTCAATCTCACCTCGATCTCGGGATCGCGGAACCGGCGGAGTACATCGGTTCCATACCAACCGGATTCACTGCCGTGCAGGACCTGCCACAGTGGTCACCCCAGGTGAACCGCATTTTCCGGATTGCCCCGGCCGACCCCGTGCCCCAGTTCGACTGGGAAGCCATCGAGCCGGAAGCGCTATCAACCGCACCCGAGACTGTCCGCAACGAATTTCGGGACACTGTTCAGCAGGCATTCGGATCGGGCAGCGGAGCCATCCTGTTCCACGGAAACCACACAGCCCAGCATCTCTGGGACAGCCAGGTCCCCTTGTTTGACGGTGACTCTCAATCTCGACTGACAACCACACAACGCTTCAGCGTCTCCGGTTCGAACTTCTCCGGCGGCAGGCAGAACATTGGTTTCCTGGAAGGTTCATGCGTCCGGCCCACCGTGGGAATCTTCCGCGCGGTTTCAAGAGTGGCTCCCCACGGTGGCGACAATTTTGAGGATCTACCGCTGCTTGACCCGACCGACCCCGGCCAGTGGCTGCTGGTCATCGCTGTCTCCGAGGGTGAAAGCCTTGTGCTGTATCGTCACCTGTATCACGATCGCCCCACACTTGCCCAACCGCCGACTCTTGGGGCAATCGGGGAGGCAGCACCACCCACGCCGACGATCTCACGGTAACACACATGCCCGCTGACACGCCGAATCCTCCGTCACACGCCGACGCGCCGCCGATCGTTTCGATCGAGAAGTTGCACGTTCATTACGGCGCCATCCACGCGGTCCGAGGAATCTCGATCGAGATCCCTCGTGGCGAAGTCTACGGATTTATCGGTCCCAACGGTGCCGGCAAGAGCACCACGATCAAGGTGCTGGCCACCCTGATCGGGAGGTTCAATGGAACCGTCCACGTCAATGGCATCGACGTGGCTCATCATCCGCACATGGTGCGGGAACAGATCGGCTACATGCCCGATTTCTTTGGTGTCTACGAGGATCTCAATGTCCGCGAGTACCTGCACTTCTTCGCCGCTGCCTACCGCATCCCACGCCAGCAACGAAAGACCGTCGTCGATGATGTCCTGGAACTGACCGACCTGACTCACAAGATCGGTGACCAGGTGGATTCCCTGTCACGCGGCATGAAACAGCGACTGGCTCTCGCACGTGTCTTGCTGCACGACCCCGACTTGCTGCTGCTCGACGAACCGGCCAGCGGACTGGACCCACGGGCGCGGATCGAGGTCCGTGAACTCCTCAAGGCGTTGACTGAAATGGGCAAGACCATCCTGATCTCCAGTCACATCCTTCACGAACTGGCTCACCTCTGCACCCAGATTGGAATCATCGAAACCGGACAAATGGTCGCCCAGGGCTCACTGGAAGACATCTACCGTCAATTGCAGTTGATGCGGATCGTTCACGTTCAACTCACTGACGCCGACGACGCGATGATCCAGAAAATCTGTCAGATCGACGGTGTCTCAGGTGTTGAAACCCAGGTCGACCGGCTCGCCATCCAACTCCGTGAAGACCACACGGCAGTCGAGGACCTGCATGATGCACTGGTTGACCTGGGAGCGCGGATCCACATGTTCCAGCCCGAAGCCATGGACATGGAAACCGCTTTCATGAAGCTGACCGAGGGCAAGACCGCATGAGTCGTCGGTGGCCACAAATGGGTCTGCCCCTGTTGACCAAAGAACTCATCGAACAGGCAGCACGCAAGCGGACGTATGTCGTCCGACTGGTGTATGCATCGTTGCTGTTCTTGCTGGCCTTCTGGCAATTCACTTCGATCCTGTCCAGTAACGGATCGAACAGTCTCGCGATTCTCGGATCCGGCACCGACATGTTCAACCGGGTGATTGAACTCCAGTCCCTGGGCATCCTGTTGTTCCTGCCCGCACTGGCCTGCGGTGCAATCACATCGGAGAAAGAACGCGATTCCCTGACGATGTTGCTAGTGACGCGACTGGGGCCCTTCACGATCCTGCTGGAAAAACTTCTGGGCCGGTTGGTGCCGATGTTCTCCTTTCTGCTGCTCTCGCTCCCGTTGCTGGCTTTCGCGTATTCCCTGGGAGGCGTTTCGACGCTCGAGCTGGTCAGTGGAATCGTGACTCTCCTCTTCATCTGCATCCATGTCGGCGCCCTGGCGATCATGTGTTCAAGTTGGTGTGGTTCGACAGTCTCCGCATTTGTCAGCACCTACACCCTGGGATTACTGAGTTGTCCCTTCCTGATCCTGGCAGCCCAGATGCTCCTCGATTCAGCCGTCATGGTCTCCCGGACCACAACCGTCGTCTACACCAGTTCACCCATGCCGATCCAGTTGACCACCGACAGCGTCTCAACGATCTGGATCCAGATGATCGTGCTGGGTGTCCCGATTGTGATTTACCTGGCCCTGGCCCGGGTCTTTCTGGTCCGCCGCGCCCACGTCATCCGTCGCAACCTGGTGCTGAGATTCTTCCGACAACTCGATCGCTTCTTTTTCTGGCTGAACGATCTCACGACCGGCGGAGTGATCCTGGTCCATGACGACCAGCGTTTGCCTGAAGACGAAGCAATCACATGGCGAGAAACCCAGAAAAAAACGCTCGGAACCGCCCGTTACCTGATTCGTGTGCTGGTCTCGATCGAGACCCCTCTTTTCCTGGTCCTGGCCATCGTGGCCGGCCTGGCCTTCCAAACCCGGCTGGGAGTCGCCGCCGAAGCCCTCTACATCGTCTGGGCCCTGTCGGTGCTACTGATCACCGTGCACGCCTCCAGCCTGCTCACCAGTGAACGTTCACACCAGACACTCGATCTGGTTCTCGCGTCACCAATGACCAGTCGCGAGATCATCCTGGAGAAGCATCGAGGTGTCCGTCGCCTGATCTACGTGCTTTCGGTTCCACTACTCACGATTTATTTGTTCGAAAGCTGGTTCGCCATGGGAACTCCGGGACTCGAGGATGGTCTCAAGGCGGTCATCACGGTTCCCGTGGCAGCGTTCCGCTCGGCTGTCATCCAATACGACTACTTCCTCTGCTCGGTACTCTCGATCGTGGTCTATCTCCCCCTTTGCAGCTGGATCGCGTTGTGGATCGGGATCAAGTCCAGATCCCAGGTCCGTGCCATGTTGTTGACCCTGTTTTTTCTCTTCGGATGGGCGTTTCTGCCGTCATTGGCCGTGACCGGTCAACTCGATGAATTCCTGGCGTCACTACTGCAGAACCCGGTCCTGACCGTGGCTGCCTGTCTCTGCTCACCGTCGACAATCGTTGTGATCAACGAAAACGCAGGGCTGGTTGCCTCGATCAGCCGCGCTGATCATCTCTGGTACACGCTGATCAACTTTGCCGTTTACGGCTTAGCCTGGTCGGTCCTGAGACAATGGTGTCTGGCCCATGCGGACCGATTGCTGGGGCGACGCGAATCGACTGCTCCGCTTGAGATACCACAGGGAGGTGTCTCGTGACGAATCGTTCAATCCGGCAGTCCCCATCGCCGGGGCCTCTTCGAAAAACCCTGCCGTCACGAATACCTGTTGCCGGTCAACCGGTTTCACGCCCCATCAGGCCAACCGCACTTCAACTGGTTGTCACGTTGGTCCTGGTGATGTGTGGCGTCATGGAACCGACGGGGACGGCCGAAGCCATTGAGGTTGTCGACACCCGATGGGGATTTGACGGAACCGCGCGAAGCGAGACATTCGTCCCGTTGCACGTGCTGGTCCGCAACGACACCCCCGACCAATTCACCGGCCAGTTCACTTTGAACAAGCACGATGCCCTGGGCGGCACAACAGGTGCCCCGTTGATCCAGGCGGTCGTCCTCGCCCCGCAACAGCAGAACTGGATACGGTTTCCGGTCTACCTGGAGTCCGGCGACGTGGTCGACGGCAACGGTCAGTCCACCTGGAATTGGCGTCTGCGCTGGTCGGACGAATCACGACGGCAAACGGGTGGTTACCGTCTCGAGACGCCCCCTCGTCGTGGTCCTCCAGCCAAGGTCCTGTTGTTGTCCCGCGGTGATGTCGCGGCTGGTGGATCATTCGGAATCTCGGTCCTCAACGACGAATTGTTTCCGGCGAGTGTCACGACCTGCGATGCACTGGGGACGGTTTTCTTGGACCACGTTCCCCGCTGGCAGGACTCGCAACGACGTGCCTTCATCGACTGGATCCGACGTGGTGGACGGGTTCATGTCCTGCACGACACAACCGGACGCCATCCCCGTTTCCCCACCTCGCTTGGAATTCTCAACCAACCCCCGGACGCCACTCCTCCCATCCCGCCCC
>CAWVUS010000287.1:0-6909 GCA_963933195.1 uncultured Planctomycetaceae bacterium | reverse complement strand
TGGATCACGTCCAACCGATCGACCGCCTCGCTGGTTGCCCGACGCACCCCGCACGACAGGTCATGCTTCTCGACAAATCCACGAATCACTGCCAGGTCACCGGGCTTACCGTCCTTGAGCCCGTCCACCGACAGGGACACGACGTCCAGCCCGGCGGCTCTCAACTCGTCTGCCCGCTCCCTGAACTCCTGCAGTTCCTGGACGCACGGCAGGCACCAGGTCGCCCAGAGGTTGACCAACGTCGGACGCCCGGTGGAAGTCAACGTCCGCAGCCGATCGCTCTCGTCGAGGTAGCCAATCTGTGGCAGTGGCAATCGTTCCAGCAGCGGGACACGAGCGATACCAGTCGGCGGCGGCACCACCAGACCACCGGGAGAGATCTTGATGTCGCGAGCGTCCTGCCTGGTGGCCGTGTTCGAGCCTTCAACCACGTGGTAACGATTGCCAGCCATCAGGCCCTCGATCGTTTCACTCGGGCCTCCAGGCCAGCCAATGGTCAATCGAAATGGTCCCGGCCTCGCACCGACCCCAAAGTGCACCCACTTGCTCGACTGGGACAGGAAGCCGCTGCCAGCCGTGACAAAACGAACCAGCGGCCGCGATTGGTCATCACCGGCGATCAACTCCAGACGTGCTCCAATCGCATCGCGATTGCACGACTGCCCCTGCAACCGGACCAGCACACCACGTTGCCCCACCGATCCGTTGTTGTTGAGGAATCTCAAGCGCGGCGCCGTGCGATTGGTGACCCACAGGTCCAGATCGCCGTCGTGATCCCAGTCGACCGACGCCACTGCACGTGCGTCGTCGGGAAAATCGAACCCACTGGCAAAAGACACGTCGGCAAACGGACGATCTCCGCCCAGGTTCAGGTAACAGCAATTCCGTTCCCGCCCACTCCACGACCCACCCGTCTCAATCAGGTTGGTGATCCGGGACCAGCCGGCCCGGTAGCGTGGATCAACCGAACCCTGATCGAGCTTCAGAGGAGAATGCGACACGACCTGTCGCCAGAAGAAACTTCACAAGTCGCCGGTGTCCTCGCCGGTGATGTACCCGTTGGCGACCAACAGATCAGGACGACCGTCGTTGTTGATGTCGACAAATGGCGATCCCCACGCCCACCGCCCCATCGTGACATCACGATCAATGCTGACATCACGAAAGGTCCCCTGGCCGGTGTTCTCGAAGAGCGTATTTCCCCGGGCATGCCGCTGGAACTGCCGCCGCACCCCGGTTCCGGCACCCGGCTGAAATTTCCGCTGGTAGGCAATCCGCTCGCCCGCCGAGGAGAACATGTTGCCAACGTACAGGTCCGGACGACCGTCTCCGTTGTAATCACACCACGCGACACTCATTCCCGCCGCAATGTCCTCGACTCCCGCCTCCGCCGCCACGTCGGTGAAACGACCGTCCTGGTTCCGGTACAGACAATTGCGTCCGTAGTCATTGGCAACGTAGAGGTCGAGATCGCCGTCGGCGTCGTAGTCCGACCAGCTTGCCGCAAAACTCCACCGCCGGTTGTTGTGTTCCAACCCCACTGCCTGGGTCACATCGGAGAACTGCCAACCGCCCTCGTTGCGGAACAACCGGTTCGGGCCACCATTGTTCGCATCATGATAGGGATAGGGAATCGCCTCGCCGCGCACCCCGGCGCCGGCCCGGTTGGCCAGGAATCCGGCACCGTAGCCCGTGACATACAGGTCCAGGTCACCGTCGCCATCAAAGTCGGCCGCCGCCAACGAGTAGGGATCGCCGGTTGAAAAGATCACATCCCGCTCGGTGAACACACCGGCCCCGTCGTTCTCCATCAGAACCAGGTTGATATTCAGCACGCAGGCAAGATCCTGGTCACCGTCGTTGTCGAAATCGACCAGCAGGGCACTGCGTGACCGGTCCAGCCAATCCACACCACCCGCGGCAGCCCTGTCGACCACCGTGCCATCTGGCTGTTGCACCAGCAGACGGTTGGGCATGCCACCGGGCTGGGCCAGGTAAATGTCGTCCAAGCCGTCACCATTGATATCGCCAATGGCCAGGCCCTGGTGACCATGCAACGCCACCCCCATCTCCGCCTGGAGACGACCACGCCAGTGATCAACGCTGCGGCCGAGTTGTTTACGCGTCTCGCCGGCCCCTTTCAGGACCGCGGCGGTCGAATCCACCAGCAACCGGCCACCCGGGGACGCTCCAGTCACCTCCTCGAGAGAATCGGCATACAACTCGACCAGCCTCGGGGGAGATTCGCCAACCAACTCCCAACCGCAGGACCACCTGCCGCGCAGTTGCGAAAACCGGTCGCCCTGCCGAGCCCCGGCCTCCATCAACACGCGAGTCGTGGCCCGTGCCCCCTCCAGCGAGACGGAAACAATCTTGAAATGCAATTGGACATCCGACCAGCCCTTCCAGCCCGGCACCAGCCCCTGGAGCGATTCGACCAGGCCCTCGACACCCCGATACCGACCCGTTGCCTTGCCGGTATCTCCGGCAATATGCCGGCGAACCGACAGCCCGTCGGATTCGTGCACCGTCGTCATCGACTCGGGTCGCAGGGAACCTCCCTGGAAATCAGCCGAGGCCAGGCGGCCAACCACGTCGGGGTCAAATTGACCATCGCTCTCGAGATCGGTGACCAGCAGGTGCAACTGGCGTCCAGCCGCCAGGTTGAAATCCTCCGACGCCCAGGACGGAGAGTCATCAACGGAGTCCTTCACCTCCGGCTGCAACTTCGAGTCGCTCCGATCCTTGACGACCGGCACATCCAGCTCAGTTCCAGTTGGTCTGGGACGGCGATCGTCTCCACACCCACTCCACGCCAGGATGCCAACCGCAACGACGACGAGCACGCCAAGGGTGCTGCCCCCGCGGACATGACAAGCGTCCATCGCTGGCCGGTCGCTCATCGCATCCTCGTCATTGAGCCATGAAGATCAGTCATTGCAGGCCGCACCAGGCAGTCGGTGTATCTGGTCAATTATCACACACGGATTCCGGAACGGTAAAGAGGCCAACCGCAACTGGCTCGACTAGGTGGTCGGTTTTTCTCACACGCAGTAGACTCGGCAACACTGTCACAAACGGATCGGCTGCAAGGGGTCTCGAATGCGCATTTCCACCAGATTTTTCGCGATCGGCCTGCTCGCGACAGTGTTCGGGACCGCGGCGGGACCATCGACAATCAGCGCGGCCGAACCGACCGCGACGTTCGGGCACCCACTGCTGCCGGCATTCGAGAGGTTTCACACCACCAACGACAAGAGCCAGTTGGCAGGTGGCAGGCTGCTGATCTCGGAATTGAACTGCCAGAGCTGTCACGCCGGCAGCGCGTCGGCCACCGGGGTGAAGACCAAGCAGGCACCGGTGCTCGATGCTGTCGGATCGCGTGTTCGGCCCGAGTGGATGTTGAAATTCCTGTCCAACCCACACCACGTCAAATCGGGCACCACGATGCCCGACCTGTTTCCCGGCCTCGATCCCGAGGCCGAGGCCGCCCAGGTCACTGCCCTGGTCAACTTCCTGGCCACCACCGGGACCACGCGTGCCTCGGCACCGCAACCCCAGGAAGTCGCTCGCGGGCAGCAGTTGTTTCACCAGGTCGGTTGCATCGCCTGCCACCAACCTCGCCGGAACATGAAAGCCACGAAGCTGGCAACATCGGTTCCCCTGGGTGAGATCGAGAAGAAATACACCCGGGACAGCCTGGCCACGTTCCTCAAGAACCCCCTGGCCGTCCGACCGGGCGGTCGGATGCCCAGCCTCAACCTCAACGACAAGGAATCCCGTGACATCGCCGGTTACTTCTTTCGCGGGACGCAACTGCCCCCCAATCTGAACTTCGCCTATTACGAAGGCAACTGGTCGACAATTCCCGATTTCAGCAAGCTCAAGCCCCGGGCCACCGGACAAATTGCCGGATTCCAACTGGGGGTCGCCGCACGACGCGACCAGTTCGGCCTGAGGTTCACCGGGTTCCTGCAGATTCCCCGCAAGGGACGCTACACGTTCTTCCTGGGTTCCGACGACGGCAGCCGGCTGCAGATCGACGGCAAGACGGTTGTCGAAGTCAACGGGATCCACCCCTACCAGGAAAAGAAATCGGCCCTCGAACTCGCCGCCGGACCACACGCATTGCTGGTGGATTATTTCGAGGGAGGTGGACAGGAGGTGCTGAAAGTTGAATTCCAGGGTCCGGGGATCTCCAGGAGGACCCTCGCCACTCACGCCACGCCACAGGCCAAGCCGAAACCGGTCCCGGCCGCCAAGGGCGAGAAGGCCTTCGTCGCCGACCCCGCGCTGGTCGAAACCGGTCGAAAGTTGTTTGCCTCCATCGGTTGTGCCTCGTGTCACCAGATGAAACACAAGGGACAGGCAATCAAGCCCACCGGGAAACCCGCCGGACCGCTGGTGAAATTGAAGGTCGCTGGCGGCTGCCTCGCCCCCGGATTGTCCCAGGCCCCCGTGGCTGGCATTCCCGATTACCGGCTCTCCAACAAACAACGCCAGGCCCTCGGCAAGGCGATCACGGCTCCGCGGAAAGAAGCACCCGCCGATGTCCAAACGGTGGCCCGGGTCGAGGGCACCACCGAGGCCTTCAATTGCCTGGCATGCCATTCGCGTGACAAACGCGGTGGGGTGGAACGCCCCCGCAATGCCCTGTTCCTGACGACGATCAAGGAGATGGGTGACGAGGGACGGATCCCCCCACTTCTCGACGGGGTCGGCGACAAGCTCAACGACAACTGGCTCAAGCACGTCCTGGACAACGGGGCCAACGACCGGCCGTACATGCTGACCCGCATGCCCCGCTTCGGCACCGCCAACGTCGGCCACCTGGTGAAGGACTTCGCCTCGCTCGACCGCAACAAGAAACCGGTGGCCCTGGCCGTGACCGATCGGATCCACCGTGTCCGGTCAGCCGGGCGGTTCCTCGCCGGCGACAAGGCCCTGGCCTGTATCAAGTGTCACTTCTTCGGCAACCGCAAGGCGACCGGCATCCAATCGCTGGACCTGTTGACGATGACCCGCCGGCTGCGGAAGGACTGGTTCATTCGTTACATGCTCGACCCCCAGGCGTATCGACCCGGCACGAGAATGCCGGCCGGTTGGCCCCGGGGCCAGACGCTGCTGCCGGATGTGCTCGACGGAATCTCAAAACACCAGGTCGCCAGCGTCTGGGAATACCTCGCCGACGGTGCCAAGGCGGGCCTGCCGCGGGGATTGATCCGGAATCCGATCGAGTTGGAACCCACCGACGAGCCAATCATCTACCGCAACTTTATCACCGGTGTCAGTCCCCGTGGGATCGCCGTGGGCTATCCCGAAAAAGCCAACCTCGCATTCGATGCCGACCAGGTGGCCCTGAAGCTGATCTGGCACAACGCCTTCATCGATGCCGCCAAGCACTGGAACGGACGCGGCCAGGGGTTCCAGCCCCCGCTGGGTGATCATCTGGTCACACTGGCCGGTGGAGTGCCTTTCGCCACGCTGGCGACCACCACGACCGCCTGGCCAACCGGGGCAGCCCGCAAACTGGGTTACCGGTTCACCGGCTACCGGATCGACAAACAACGACGTCCGGTCTTCCGGTATCGCTTCGGAGCGATCGAGGTCGAGGATCATCCCCGTCCGGTCAAGACCGACAAGGACGCCGCCCTGGTTCGTACGTTGACGCTCCAACGATCCACTCCCGGGCCAGCCAAAGACAAGGCACCCGCCGCGCTGTGGTACCGGGCCGCGGCGGCACCCACGATCGAAGTGCAAAAAAACGGGTCGTTCGTGATCGACCAGATCCTCAACGTCTCGATCCAACAGGTCGGCGGCCAAAAACCGGTCCTCCGAAAACGCGGCAACCAGACCGAACTGCTCGTGCCCGTGCACTGGGACGGCGACAAGGCCGTCATTGTTCACAGGTACGCGTGGTAACGTCCCAGGAACCCGGACAGCCGGGCCTCTCGAAAACCCACCTCAAGATCATGAGCCACCGCATGTCACTCGCACGTCACAGCCTCCTGGTAGTCCTGTCCGGCCTGGTCGTCACCGCGTCGGTTGCCGCCCAGGAAAAACCGGCGACAGAAAACGACTTCTACCGGATCACCACGCTACCGATTCCCAAGGGAGTGGTGCTGGAAGCCGGAGGGCTGGAACTGCTCCCCACCGGGCAACTGGCCGCATCGAGTCGACGGGGTGACATCTACCTGGTCGACAACCCGTTCTCAGAACCCGCGTCGATGAAATTCACCCGGTACGCGCAGGGGCTGCACGAGGTGCTGGGCCTGTCGTGGAAAGACGGATGGCTCTACGCGACCCAACGGTGTGAAGTGACCCGGATGAAGGACACCGACAATGATGGACGGGCCGACATCTTCGAAACGGTGAACTCCGACTGGGGCATCACCGGGGACTACCACGAGTATGCGTTTGGATCCAAGTTCGATGCCCGGGGCGACATGTGGGTCGTGCTGTGCCTGACCGGTTCATTCAACAGCAACACCGAGTACCGGGGGTGGTGCCTGCGGATCAAGCCCGACGGAACCAGTGTGCCAACCTGCAGTGGGCTGAGATCTCCCGGAGGGATCGGCATGAACCACGTGGGCGACATGTTCTACACCGACAACCAGGGACCCTGGAACGGGACGTCGAAACTCCAGCACCTCGAACCGGGGAAATTTGTCGGCCATCCCGGCGGCAACCGCTGGTACGAACTCACCGACGCGCTGGGCAAGCGTCCGGCCGATCCCAAGAGCGGTAGCCGGATGATGGTCGAGGCCAAGCGGATTCCCGAATTGCTGCCGCCGGCCATCTACTTCCCGTACAAGAAAATGGGCCAGTCGGCCAGTGGCATCGCCTGCGACACAACCAACGGCAAGTTCGGTGACTTCAAGGACCAGATGTTTGTCGGCGACCAGACAC
>CAWVUS010000286.1:0-6986 GCA_963933195.1 uncultured Planctomycetaceae bacterium | reverse complement strand
CCGGAACGAAGTCCGGTCCACCGGCGGTGGTCACCGAGCGGACGAACTCGACGATTCGTTGCTTGGTCGCCCCGTCGTTCCAGGAGGGCAGTGGATCGGAGGCCGGGGCCGACGTGATCCACAGCGTGCCGAGCACGATGGCCTGCAGCAATCGGCAACGGATGGCGATTCGGGGCACTGGTCGGCACCGGGTGCAGGGGCATGTGGTGTAGCAGCCGACGACGGCGAGATCTCGGATCAGGAATAGTCCGGTGATTGCTGCAGGTCAAGAGTCGACAAGACCGGGAGGTGACGGTCGGTGGTCGGGACCGTTGCATTTGTCGTGGGATCCGGCGAAGGTTCGATTCTCGAAGGGAGTGCTGTTGTCCGGTCCGGCGGGTGGCACTCGGTTGGTTTCTCGGCCTGCAAGCAAGATGGTGATGATGGTGATGGTGGCCAGGGTGTTGCGGTTCGCGATTGTCATTGGCCTCTGGCAGCTTGCCGGACCACCGGGAGCAGCCGCGGCTGATGTCGAGCAGGCCAGGGCGACGACGTTCTGGACGACCGGTGATCAGTTGATGCCCGCCTGGGGTTTCTATCCATTGCAGGCGAGTTATGGCGGCACCCGGCCCCTGGGACGTCACGCCGCATGGTGCTCGGCCGGCAATTCGGGGCGACTGACGTGGGTCGCCGAATTTCCTCGCCAGGCCGAGTACCACGTGTGGATTCGAAATTACGGTGGCTATGGCACGGTGACGGTCCTGGTCGACGAACGTCCCCTGGCGGACGGGCGTGGAGGCAGTGGTGGTGCACGTTATGTCTGGCGTCACGCGGGCAAGATCGCCGTGACGGCCGGTCGGCATCATGTCGACCTGGACGTGAAGATGGGCATGTTCGATGCCGTGGCATTCACCACCGATGCCAGCCTGGTTCCCACCGCTGAAACGTTGCCCAAGCCCATCGCCAAGCCCCGGCTGAGGGCACCACGCACCTACCGCGACGATTCGAGACTGGCGAGTCGTGCCACCGCCACCGGAATTGTCGCGGGTCCGGTCGTCGGGTTCTCGGAGGTCCTTTATGACTGGATGCCCGGCACGAAGGACAAGCCGTCTTTCGACCGGCTGCGGATGTGGGGTTCGGCCAACCAGTACATCAGCGGGACATTTGCAGTCCGGGCCCTCCGCGAGATTTCTGAACTGACCGTGACACTGGCGACGTTGAAGGGGCCCGATGGTGTTGAACTGAAATCCGACAGGATTGATGTCCGCGTGGTGCACGTTCGCGAGCGGAAGAACGCACTGTTTCGGCCCAGCCAGGTCCGGATGCTGACCCCCGAGATCCTGTTGCGAGACGATCGCACGACGTTGCCGCCCCGGGGCAAGCAGGGTGGGTTTGGTGGTGGTCGCTGCGTGACCCGGATCCCCGCTCACGAGAGTCGCCAGTTCTGGCTGACCGTGCACGTGCCCGATGGGTCGCCGGCGGGGGAATACCGTGGCGAGATCGTGCTGGGTGACCGGGGCGGGATGCGATTGCCGCTTGTGCTCGACGTGTTGCCCATTCGGTTGGAAGCGGCCCAGGGGTATTACGGCATTTATCACCGGAACCAGACGACCAATGCCAAGGCGCCTCACCATGTCAGCGAGGAACGGTACCTGGCCGAGTTGCAGGACCAGGTGCGGCACGGGCTCAACGCCGCGACACTGTATTCGGGCTTCTCGGTGCTGGGCCTGGCTCGGAAGGCCGGGATGACCAGGGCCCCGTGCCTGATGCACTGGCCCGATGGCAATGCGGTCGCGCAGGTGGCGGCTGCCAGGAAGATGGGGTTCAGCGACCTGTTCTATTACGGGGTGGATGAACCGACCCAGCCGGAACAGATCGAACGGTGTCGCAAGGAGGCTGAACGTCGACGGGCGACGGGGTTGCACATGTTCACGGCCATCAATTCCAAGGTGGCCCAGCAAGCCACCAGGGATTTCATCGATCGCCCGGTCTACAACATCTATGTCTTCGGAGGCCCCGACAACGCCGAGGTGATGTACGCCCGCAAGAAGGGGTTTCGGCCGATTTCCTACTGGGTCTCGGCAACCGCGTTTCCCTTGCCCTACCGGGCCCTGACCGGCTTGTACAACACGCGTTGCGGGTACCTGGGGTCGAGTCCCTGGGCCTACCAGGATTTTCCCGGCAACGGACTTTATGACCCCGACAAGACAACCCACAAGGTGGCCTATCCCGACCAGTTTGGTCACCCGATCCCGACGCTGGCCTGGGAAGCGCACCGGGCCGGGATCGATGATGTGCGTTATCTCGAGGCACTCGACCGGGCGATCGCCGTCGCCGAGGCTCGACTGAAACAGCCCAATCCGCCGTCGAAACTGGCCACCGTGCTGGAAGCTGCTCGCGGGGTTCGCAAGCAGCACTTCGAATCGATCAACGGTCGGTGGCTCGAGTACTTCTGCAAACTGGTGCCCGGTGCACTGGATCAATCGCGACGGGCGTTTGCCGATGCCATTGTGCAATTGAATACTGTTTCTCGATGATCGGGGCTGGCTGGAAGCCGCCGGCCTGACTAGTGCTGACCAGGTGAGGATGTAGAGCTGATGATTGTTGTCACCAACCGGATTCCCGTGGCCAGCGGTCACGAGATCGATTTTGAAGACCGATTCCGCAACCGAGTTCACCTGGTCGACCAGGCTCCCGGGTTCATCCGCAACGAGGTGCATCGGCCTCGCCCGGTCCGGTTCGACCACGAGCAGGGGACCTTCGTGGATGATCCGGAGGTGGAGGGCTACTACGAGGTGAAGACGTGGTGGGAGTCGATGGACAACTTTGTGGCCTGGACCCGCAGCCCGGCATTCGCCGAGGCCCACGCCAACCGGGCGCCCAAGGAGATGTTCCGTGGGCCGGCCAAGCTGGACGTGCACGAGGTGTTTCTGTCGACCGATTTCCCGGACGCGTGATCGTTCCGGCGAGACCCCCGACAGGATCTCAACTGGCAGATCCGATGCCGGTGATTGGTCGGCCGTGATAGATGAAATGCGGGCGTCCGTCGGCATCGGGCCACGCTGTCGTGGGGGGCAATCCCAGGGTGCGGTAGATCGTGGCTGCCACGTCCTCGGGACGGCGAGGTGAGGAGACCGGGTAGGCTCCCAGGCGGTCCGAGGCACCGATCACGTGGCCGGTGGCGGTGCCGCCGCCGGCAAAGACTGCCGTTTGCACCGCACCCCAGTGGTCGCGACCCGGAGTCACGTAGGCGTTGGGCACCTTGAAGATCTTGGGCGTCCGTCCGAACTCACTGACGATGGCCACCAGGGTGGTCTCCAGCAGGCCACTCTCTCCCAGGTCGTCCAGCAGGGCCGAGATGGCCTGGTCGGCCGGTGGGTACAGCCAGTTGCGGGACAACCGGAAAATGCCTCCGTGCAGATCCCACGTGTTGTAGTTGCCCAGGTTGGCCTGCACGACTGGGACACCGGCCCCGATCAATCGGCGTGCCATCAGCAGCGTCCAGCCGAAGAGATGTCGGCCGTAACGCTCGGCGTCCCGCTGGGGCGCGTTGACCACGTCGAAGGCGTCCTGCACGCGGGGGTCGGTCAACAGCGAGATGGCCGCCTCGCGGTGCCGGCCCAGTCGGGCGGTTGCGGCATGGCGTTCCAGTCCGCGTCGTTGGTTTTCAATCGACGACAACAGTTCGGCTCGTCGGCTCAGGCGACGGTCGGTCAGGCCCTCGGGCAGTCGTAGCACCGGGGCCTGGAAACGTGACTTGTCCTGGACCAGTGATTCGGTGCTTCGACGGTAGGCGTACTGTGGATAAGCTCCCTTGACGTCGCCGCCGCGGTAGGGCGATGCCTCGATGAACCACGGGTCAAAGCTGGGGCCCATCTGGCCACCGAACTGCCCGGGAGTGACCACTCCGCCCTGGTTCATGTTCACCAGTCGCTGCGGCAAAACGACTCCGGACGGCAACCCGTTGTTGCGGTCCTTGACCATCCGTCCGGCCACGGCGGTGACGGCCGGCCAATCGCTTGGTTGCGGGCGGTTGGGCCGGTACCCGGGTGGTAACTGGCTGCGCCCGGTGAGCATGATCGTGTGGGCCTCGTTGTGCTCGTTGGACCAGTGGGTCAGAGAACGCAGAAGTGTCAACCGGTGAGCCCGTGCAGCCAGCATCGGCAGGTGTTCACAGACCTGCAGGCCCGGCACACGGGTCGAGACCGGCTGGAACTCGCCCCGCACGCGGTCGGGCGCCTCGGGCTTCATGTCGAAACTGTCCAACTGCGAGAGTCCGCCCGAGAGAAAGACGACCAGGACAGAACGGGGCGGCGTGGTTGCCGATGACGACGTCTCGCGTGCCGCCAACACATCGGCCAGTCCGGTGCCCGCCAGGCCCAGCGAGCCCGCCTGGAGCAGTGTGCGACGTGAAAGGCGAGGTGTCAGGGGCATGTGATACGGGGGGAGGGAGGGGCGGAAACCTACTGGGCAGCGAGAATGAAATCGACAATCGGCGTGGGGTCCTTGAGGCTGTGTGGGTGGTGCTTGCCACCCTTCTTGACGATCACCTTGATCGTGCCGCCCCACTTGCGGTAACGCCGGGCGAACTCGGCGGTGTGTTCCTTGAACGGAACGCTCTCGTCGGCGTCTCCACAGACGTGAATCACCGGCACCTTCGCCCGGGCCAGCACGCGGGCCGTATCCATCGCATCATGTTGGTAGGCCTGGGCTTTCTCCAACGACAGGTCGTGGGCTGTCATCCACGCCTGGAGTTTCTTGAGGTCCGGTGAGCCGGGCTTGCGGCCCTTGACGTAGGGACGGATGCCCATCGCGGGCGCGTCACCATAGATGCACGAGACCTGGCCGGGGTGCTGGATGGCCCAGTGGTAGATCATCAATCCCCCGCGGCTCATTCCCTCCAGCGCCGGGCGTTTCGAGAACCGGTGCTTCCTGGTCAGGTGGCTGTAACAGATGTCCCAGCGAGCGATGGCCTGTCGGTTGCCCCAGAGGTTGGCCACGTCGCAATAGACCAGGTGGAAGCCCTTCTTCAGCAGGGCGATGTCGGTTTGTGGCTCGTGGGCCCAGAACCGTGCCCTCCAGATCCACGGCCGTCCCTTGGCTGTTTTCTTGGGAGTGACAACCCGACAGGCGATGTCGTTTCCGCGAGTATCCTTCAGTGGGAAATCGTATTGGTCGAACCCGTTCCAGGCGGTCTTTTTTCCCGGGAATGGTGCGTCGGCGGCTGAGGCGGTTGTTGAGAGAACAAACAGCAGCGTGATGCCGAGCAGCACACTCCAGCCACAACGAGTATTGGGTCGGCCCCGATGATGAATGGTCATTTGATTCACGACGCGTGTCCCTGTGCAAGCGGTTGTTGTTGCCTGGCTAGAGGGCCAGCGTATCAAACCAGTCGCGATGTGGAAAAAGTGTGGTGTCGCGCGGTCGATTGACTAGAACAGTCCCAGGATCGGTCGTCCGGACGCCACCAGGCGGCGTGGCCGGTTCAGCGTGTCGTGATATTCGGTGGCCGGGTTGATGCCGATGGCATGGTAGATGGTGGCCACCAGGTCGTAGGGGTGCACCGGGTCGGTCTTGGGCCACCCGCCATGGCGATCCGACTGTCCGTAAACACGTCCCGGTCGGACACCACCTCCAGCGACCAGGAAACTGTAACACTCGGGCCAGTGATCCCGTCCTCCCGGGCCGACATTGTTGGTCGTGGGGGAACCGATCTTGGGCGAGCGTCCGAATTCGCCGATCGCCACCACCAGGGTGTTCTCCAGCAGTCCCCGCAGGGCCATGTCCTGGATGAAGGCCGAGAGCGACTGGTCGAAGACCGGGCAGCGGTGGTCGCGGAGCATGGGGAAGTTGTTGCGGTGCGTGTCCCACGATCCGTCGGGGCCGGGGACCGGTTCGCTGTCTGATCCGGCCGGCCAGGTCACCTGCACGAAACGGGTCTCCGCCTCGACCAGTCGTCGTGCCAGCAGCAACGACTGTCCGAAGCGTGTCATGCCGTAACGGTTGCGGGTTGCGGTGGATTCCTCGTCCAGCCCAAAGGCGGTTGCGGCGCGGCGGGTCTGGATCAGTGACAGGGCCTGGTCGTAGTACTGGTCGAAGCTGGCCTGGGCCCCGGCGAGGGCGTCGCGGTGCGTGTCGATGGCCGCCCGAAGATTGACACGGGAACTGATCCGGTCGAGCGTCATCTCGCGGGGCAGCGTGAATCCCAGTGGCTGCAACGGCTTGGTGGCGTCGTCGTACATCGTGTAGGGGTCAAACGCGGCTCCGTGCAATCCGGCCGCCTGGCCGACACCGGTCACGCGGCCCTCCTGGACCGGTGCTCCCACCGCGACGTAGCCGAAACGGCCGCGGTCGGCCGGTTGGTAGCGACCGACGTTGGCTCCCACCGACGGCAGGTCCTCGCGCGAGGGGGGCACCGCCAGCCCGGTGGGCGAGAAGTTGGTCGGGCTGTGGCCGGTCAACAGCATGTAGATGGCCGCCCCGTGGTTCCGCAGGCCCTTGGGATCGACGCCGATCGATCGCACCAGCGAGTAGTGATGGGATTGCTGAGCCAGCCTGGGCAGCACCTCGCCGATTTCCAGTCCCGGGGATCGTGTGGCGATCGGGCGGAATTCGCCCCGGATTTCGGCCGGGGCCTTGGGCTTGGGGTCCCAGAGGTCGATGTGGCTGGGGGAACCCTGCAGGTAGATCAGGACCACCGACTTGGCTGCACCAAAACCATTGCCATGTTCTGGTTGGTCGGCCTGGGCCGCCTGCTGTCGGAGGAACTCGGGCAGCCCGAGTCCCAGCAGTGACAGTCCACCCAGGCTCAGCAATTCGCGTCGAGCGATGCCGTCACAGAGCCGACGTGGTTGGTCCAGGAAAGAGATCATCACATCGTTCCGACGCGATTGTTCGCTGAAATGGGTTGGATGTGAGCACAGTGTAACACGTGCAGGTGGGAGTTGAGGCCGTGAATGGAGCCAAAAAAAGGTCGGGGTGGCCGGTGGCCTGCCGATGAAGTAAAA
>CAWVUS010000285.1:0-6996 GCA_963933195.1 uncultured Planctomycetaceae bacterium | reverse complement strand
GCCACGCGGACGAATCGTTCGATTTCCTCGAACGTCAGCAATTCGCTTCGATTCATGAACTGGACGTTGTCGGCCGGCATGCAATAGAAACAACGGATGTTGCAGCGGTCGGTGACGCTGATTCTCAGATTGTTGTGGTGTCGGCCAAATGTATCGACAAGTGGGTGCGAGGGAGTCATGGGCGGGTCACGCTCGGAGGATGTTGATCAACTGGAGAGAGAGGTGTCGGTGGAAGCAGCATCGCTGGAAGTGTCCAGGCCCGGATGAACCCACTCGGTGGTCCCATCCTCAAAGTTCTCTTTTTTCCAGATTGGCACGACTTCCTTGAGCGTGTCAATCAGGAATCGTCCGGCTTCGAAAGCCTCGACCCGGTGCGGACAACTGACGGCCACGGCAACACTGACGTCACCCAGTTCGAGATGTCCGAGCCGGTGGACGATTCCACAAGCCGTGATGGGCCATTGGGAACGAGCGTTCTCGACAAGTTCCTCCAACTTCGCCGTTGCCATCTCGGGATAGGATTCGTAGTCGAGGGCCAGCGTGCGTCGTCCATCCGTGAGTTCTCGGACTGTACCCAGGAACAGCACGACGGCGCCAGCGGCATGGTCGCGGACCGATTCGGTCAACTGGTGAGTGTCGATTGGGTCGTGAGTGAGTTGGATCATCGAGCCAGGCCATGGAGTGGCGTTGAGAGTTGTGTTAGCCGCCGCTGACGGGTGGGAAGCAGGCAATGGTGTCGTTGGCATTCAGCTTGACGGCATCGTCAGCGTAATCGGTACCCACGGCGATCAGTAACCCATCGGCCAATGGCACCAATTGCGGTACGTGGACGGCCAGCGCGGACCGCACGTCCCCAACGGAGACCGGTTCGGCGAGTTCCAGGTCGACCTGTTCCCGTCCGGCAAGGTCCCGGGCGTGGGCAAACAGTTGGACGGCCACTTTCACGTGATTACCAGTTGCTTTTGTGAACGATGATGCGATTGGCCCCGCGACTGGGGCAGGTGTTGCTGGATTTCCGGGATCAGGCCGTAGGCCAATGCCATGAGTTTCAGAGGATGAAGAGTCGGTGTGTGGGATCCCTGCTGCATCTGCAGCCGACATCCACTGCATTCGGTAGTTCCGATTCCAAGATCGCTCTGTTGCATCCTGCTGATCAGCGGCCGCCCGATTTCGATCGACGTCACAAAATTGTCGTGCGCGATCCCCCAGGCGCCAGCCATTCCCGAACAACCTGATTCAATTGTAGAAACCTGCAAACCGGGAATCAAACCGAGCAAATCTCTCAATGAGGACCGGTCGCCCAGGGCCTTGAGGTGACAGGGGGTGTGGTACCCGGCCACCAGTTCCAGTTCCTGAAAATCCAGCGACAATTGACCGGCGGCGTGAAGTTCGGCGAGGAATGTCCCGGCCTCGATCACCTGTTCTGCCACCGCCGGGGCGTCGGGGTGATCGACCAGGCGGGGGTACTCCTGTTGCAGGCAGACGACAGCTGAGGGCTCACTGCAGATGATCCGATGGCCCTCACGCGCGAGTTCTCCAAGTTCTCGAAGATTCCATTCAGCCAGTCGCCGGGCCGAATCGAGGTCGCCAGCGGTGATCATCGCCATGCCCGAGGGGTATTGATCGCGGGGCACGTAGACGGGAATGTCGTTGTGTTCGAGGATGCGGATCAGTGCCGTGGCGAGTTCGGGGTCATGGTGGTTGGCAAAGTGGTCGACGAAGTAGACCACCGGTTTGGGGCGTGCGCCGGGGCGTGGCCGGAACGACCAGCGTCGTGGCAGGTTCCGGAGAAACGAGCGTCGGGCCAGTGTTGGCAAACGCCTTTCACGGTGAATCCCGAACAGTTTTTCGATCAGCCATCGGGCCGGAGGTTGCTCAAGCAGCCAGTTTGTTGCCCTGGGCATCAGCCCGCCCAGGGCGACCAGGTTGTGGATTCCGGCAGCGGCCCGGTCGGCCCGGGTCATTCCATCGACGGTGGCCTGGACCGCCTTGGCCTCGACCATCATCTGCGGCACGTTGACGTGGCCAGGACACTCCAACTGGCATTGCTTGCAGTTGAAGCACAGCGAGGAGAGTTGTCGGAGTTCCTCGGAGGCGAGGGCCTCGGAACCGAGTGATCCAAACACCGAGCGGATGGCGTTGGCCTTGGCTCTTGGGCTGGCGTGCTCGGAGGGATCGATCCGAAAAAACGGGCACATTCGCTGTAGGGGAGACACCGTCCGACAGGCCGCGCAGCCGTTGCAGTCGTTGGCCGCTTCGGTGAATTCCTCCGCTGTCCATGATGCCCCCAGTGCCACCAGGTCAGTCTCTGCCGGTTCGGGAACGATGTCCGGGGGAGAGAGTGGTGTGGTGGAAACGGTGGCCTGTTCTGCCGGGCGAAAGTCGAGCCGACTCAGGTGTCGTGAGTCGGGCACGATTTTTCCGGGATTGAGCCGGCCCTGGGGGTCAAAGAGATCCTTGACGAACTGGAAGACTCGGCAGAGTGGTCCGTACTGTTTCGTGAGGAAGCGGGTGCGCGAGAGGCCGTCGCCGTGTTCCCCGCTGATGGTTCCACCCAATCGGAACACCTCCTCGTAGAGGCTCGCGGCGAGTTGTTCGAGCCGGGCTCCATCGTCGATGGCGGGAGCCGGGAGAAACGGTCGCAGGTGCAATTGGCCGGCTGCCGCGTGCGCGTAAAGCGAAGCGGTGGTTTCCTGGTCCTGGAAGACCCGCTGTGCGGAGATCAGGAATTCATGCAATTGCTCGGGAGGCACGGCGATGTCCTCGACAAACGGCAGTGGGCGGGTGGCGCCCTTGAGCCGGGACAGCAACGGGACAACACGTTGCGGCAATGACCAGAGGAATTCCACGTCGTCGAAGTTGTGAGCTTCGAATGCGACCCGGGTTGACTGGGCCGTGGCGCGTGCGGCCGAAACGACCCGGGCAATTCTTTCCCGCGTTTCGCGTTCACTCATTCCGACCTGTTCAACGATCAGCGCCGCCTCGGTTCCCGCGGGAATCATAGATCCGAATCGTGGGTCCGACTCTCGCCCCAGGCTCAGAACTCGTCGGTCCATCAGGTCACAGGCTGAGGGTTGCAGCGTGGAGATGGCCTGGACACACCGGGTGGCTTCCTGGAGGCGTCCGAACAGGAGCAACACGATGCCACGGTGTTCGGGCAGGGGGGACGTGTGCAACGTGGCACGAGTGAACAGCCCCAGTGTTCCTTCTGAACCAACGAGCATGCGGGCGAGTTCGAGCCGATCCTCGGAGAGAATTCCTCGCAGAAGATACCCGCTGCAATTGCGTGGCAGTGCTGGTTGGCGTTCGCGAATCAGTTCGTCGTTTTCTCGGAGGATGCGTTCGAGGTTATCGCAGAGCCTCTGGTGGGGGTCGGTTGGATCGATCGCCCCGCCGATTGTCCGGCTCACCAGTTGTTCACTTCCCGCTTGGATTACCGAACCGTCTCCGGTGACCAGTTCGATTTGCTGGACATGATCGCGCGTCGAACCGACACGGACCGAACGTGATCCGGCGGCATCGACGGCCAGCATGCCGCCGACGGTCGTGACTGCACCGGTGGAAGGATCTGGTGGGAAGTATCGTCCCAGTGGTCGGAGATACCGGTTGAGTTCATCACGCACGACACCTGGTTCGACGGTGACCGTTCCCGAGTCGACCGAGACGACATGGTGGAGGTGTCGCGAGAAATCGACGACGATGCCCGGGCCGAGACAGCCGCCTGCCACGCCACTGCCGGCTCCGCGTGGAAACACTCCCAACTCGGCCTCGGCCGCGTACTGCACGATGGCCACGACATCATCCCGGGTGCGTGGGCGGGCGACGGCCAGGGGCGGGATCTCGTAGAGACTGGCGTCGCTGGCGTAGAGAGCTGTCGAGAGCGGGTCGACGAGCAGTTCGCCCTCGAGAACGCTGCCAAGATCTTCGAGCATCAACTGGCGTTGCTCATCCACGCGTTCGCGACTCCGTTGACTCGGTGAGCAGAATCCGTTTGTGGATTCGTTTGGCACCATCCGGTGATGTGTGAGTTATCGGCGGATTATTCCGCGAGATCGGATGGATCCCGGCGGAGAGCCTCCTGACGATAACGTTCGGCTCGTTCGTGATCGAATCGCTCGTAGCCGTCGGTCGGGCCCTCGAGCCGGTGCCGGGCCTGGCATCGGTAACAGACCAGCACGTCTTTCATCAAACTATACAACGCCAAATCGAGGAGTGCGAACAGCATCAGGATGCCGATGGCCCACTCGGGTTGGTACTGTGCCCAGGCGAGGGTCGAGAGGACGCCGCCGAGAACGACCAGGCCGATCCCAACTGCGTGTGGGAAGTCCTTTTGTCGCCAGAGATCTCGTTCGCCGCACGCCAGGCATTCGGCCAGCCGGCCGTCTTCCCATGACGATTCGGGGATGGACTTTTGAAAATCACAGGCGGGACAGGCCAGGAGATTCTCGTTCAGGCCATCGGTGACCCGCCGGGTCTGTTCACATCGTGGACAATTGAAGTCGAGTTGCATGGGAAGTGGCCGGGCGTCGAGCGGATTCTTGATGATGGGGGAACAGGCTGTGGTCAACCTAGACCGGGATCGAAAGTTCATGAGCCAGCAGCGTAGCGGTCAATTCTCCCGTGAGGGTCAACACCACTCCCACGTAGAGTACGCCGGTGGCCGATTGCGTGTTGCGGTACTCGAGAATTCTCCAGACCATCACCACGACCACCAGTGGACTGATCAGTCCGGCAAGCCATCGCAGCGACAACAGTAACCTCTGGTGGTCCGAGTCGGGCAGGCCTCCGATTAGTAGGAGCCCAATGGTGGCCAGCACGATTCTCAACAGCGTGGCGGCTCCCAGGACGAGATTGAGTCGTTTGAGAGGTGCCAGAGGCATGCCGGTGGCCGTCAGGTACCAGTGTCCCAGCAGCATGCTGACCATGGCAGCACCCAGCAACAGGGCGGTTGACAGTTCCGAGACAACGACCATCAGAGACATTGGCAAAGAGGTCGGATTGGTGATCCAGGCTGATTGGACCAGCAGCGCGAGTGAAAGCCCCGTGATCAGAACGATGCACACCGTTCCGAATCGGCGTCGGCCCAGGGCCCAGGTGAAGCTGCCGATATAGGCCGCGACGGCCGTCGCTCCGCAGAGCCAAGTGTCGGTATGAATTTCCCACGGGTGGCCAGGATTTGCCACCTCCTCGGGAGAGGGACTGTTCCAGCCTCCCAGGTGAGTCAGGCCGGCGAGGACCGACAGCCCCAGGACAATCAGCATCTGGATCCGAAAGAAGCCATCGGTGATCTGCCGCCTGGCCGCCAGGCACCATGCCAGGCTCATTCCACAGATCAACCGGATGGCGAACTGGGCGATCACGAGGATTCTCTTGGGGACCAGCTGTGGGAGTTCAGCCTCGGTTGATCAGCGACATGACCTCGGCACGGCTGGACTGGTTGGTCTTGAACAGACCCCGGACCGCGCTGGTGACTGTCCGGCTGCCCGGCTTACGGACGCCCCGGATTGTCATGCAGGTGTGCGTCGCCTCAATCACCACGACGACCCCCTTGGCGTCGAGTTCCTCGGAGAGCAGGTCGGCAATCTGGTCGGTCATCCGTTCCTGGACCTGTGGGCGGTGTGAGACCTCTTCGACCACCCTGGCCAGCTTGCTGAGGCCGACGATCCGTCCGTTGGGAAGGTAACCAACGTGAGCGACTCCCATGAAGGGCAGCAGGTGATGTTCACACAGGCTGTTGAAACTGATCTCTCGGACCAATACCAATTCGTCAAAGGCTTCCTGGAAGCATTTCTGCAGGTGTCGGGCGGGATCCGAATGCAGCCCGGAGAATAGCTCGGTGTACATGCGAGCCACTCGATCAGGTGTTTCGAGCAGGCTCGATCGATCTGGATCTTCTCCGATCGCCTCGAGAATCTCACGGACGGCCTGGGCAATCCGGGGTTGGTCAACCGGCGACGTGGGAGTCGGCGTGGGGTCGGGAGAGTCGTTGGTGTCGAGAGTTGAACGGGACATCTGGAACTCGTGAAGAATCTATTGGGGGCTTGGGGAGGGGGATCAGTTGAGACTGTAAGGTGGCGGAAAGGTCGACGGCTGAACGGTACTACCACTTGCACCAAGACAGTTTTTCAGTTCATCCAGGACCAGTAGCGCACGGATGGCGATGTTGGTTTCCTCGAGAATCGACTGTGCCGTATTGGGTTCCAGTGGCAGTGAGAAGGCAATCACGTCACACAATCCACCGAGAGGGAGGTCGGTGTCGAGCGAGTCATGGAACGTGCTGTCGAAGTCGCAACCAGCCGCCACCTGCTGGAATCCGACCAGCAGTTCTCGCTGGCGGCGTCGCCGCACTTCGGTCGAGAGGTCTACGGGCATTTCCGGGTTCAACTCGACTCGACCGATCCGGTAGAGACGTGATTCGTGGTCTTCATCGAGCACCTCACCGCGAGCCAGTCCTTCGATGACGACCTGGTACCGGCCGTCGGAGAGCATTTTCGAGGAGGCAATGCGACCGATGCAGACGGTTTGATGGATCGTGGCCGTTTTTGATTCGTAGTTCGATTCCCATCCGGGTGTCAGCAGTGCCATGGCGATCAGCCTGTCGCCAGCCAGAGCGTCGGCGATCATCTGTCGATACCGTGGCTCGAAAATCATCAGTGGTAACATGCCATTCGGCAACAGCACGGTGTCGGGCAACGGAAACAACGGGACGTCGCCGGTGAAGTTTCGCAGCTGATCAGGATCTGATTCGAATGGTGTCATGAGGTGGGCATCGCCACGCGTGGGATGAGGGATTCGTCGATCACCAGGTCAGTGGGATAGGTGTTGCCGGCTTCGAGCAATTCTTTGAAACAGGCCTGGAGGTCGTTGAGCAAGTTCTCGAGATCGAGACCCATGTAGGTGGAGGGGTACTGTTGGAGGTACTTGTGCGACGAGTGGTACAGCTTGCGTGCTCCACCGAGGTTTCCGTTGCTGAAGTGAAACAGGGCCACCGCCACC
>CAWVUS010000284.1:0-7018 GCA_963933195.1 uncultured Planctomycetaceae bacterium | reverse complement strand
GCCTCGGGCAACCAGCGGATCTGGCGAGTGACCTCCTTGATCTCCTCCCGCCAGTCCATGTTGATGAACCACTCGTCAACCAGCCGGAACACCAGTTCGTCGCCGGTTCTCCAGCAGTGTGGATAGATGTGCGGGTAGGCTTCGGTGGCGACCAGCAGTCCGGCGTCGGTGAGGTGTTGGAAGACGGCCTGGTGGGTCTTGGGGTCGGTGGCTTCTTGTCCGGCCAGGAAACCAAATTCCTCGGTGAACCGTCCGTCCTCGGCCAGCGGTGCCAGGGCAACCAGGCCGTTGTCTCGTCCGAGATGAAAATCCACGTCACCACAGCCCGGGGCGATGTGGACGATTCCTGTACCCTCGCCGCTGACGACATGGGCATTTCCCTTGTTGTCGCGGCCACCGTCGATCACGCGGTGGCTGTCGGCGGCGGATACGTCGGCGAGAGATTCGACAGGGGGAATGCCACCGGGTGCCTGCTGTGCTGGAAGTTCGTCGAACGGGCCGCGGTATGGGCGACCGACCAGTTCGGCTCCCTTGATCGTCTGCAGGATCTCGTAACCGCCCTGTTCCTTGAACAACTGGGCAATCGTCTTCAGCTTGGGGACCTTCTCGGGCCAACTCCATTCCGGACGCCCGAAACCCTCGCGGAATTCACGATCCAGTCGGGCGAATTCGAGATTGTCGGCGGCGAAGTAATAGATCGCTCCGTCGCGTTCGGCCCGCAACTGGACATAGTCGAGTTCGGGATTGATCGCACAGGCGACGTTGGCTGCGAGTGTCCAGGGGGTGGTTGTCCAGATCAGCAGGAACTCATTGTCCGCGTCTGCCAATGGGAACCTGGCGAAAACGCTTTCGTGAACGCTCAATCGTCGTCCGTCGGCCACTTCCATCTGGCTGTAGGCGCTGCCACCGCGCCCCGACCAGGGCATCACGTCATGGCCGCGGTAGAGTTTTTCTCGGGTGAAACACTTCTTGAGAAAGGCCCAGATGGTCTCGTTGTTCTCCGTGGAGAACGTGAAGTAGCTGCCTCCCCATTCGGAATTGCCCAGCCGAGCGACCAGCTGGTGAGCCGGGCCGGTGACGGTGTCGCCTCGAGGGGTCTGGATCGTCACGTCCTGGTCTGTGCCGATGGTCTGGGAGAGTTCGGTGAGCGTCTCGGGAGCGTCCCAGTCCATCCAGTAGCCCAGTCGGATCGACTGTTCAGTCTGCCGGGCGGCAAATCGCAGCACCCGTCGTTTGCACTCGGTGACGAATCGATCGATACCGAACTCGTGCACGTCTTGTTTGGTGGCCAGCCCCAGGTCGCGTTCGACTTCCACCTCAACCCACAATCCCTGGCAGTCGAAACCATTCTGGTACCGCAACCGGTGTCCGGTCATGGCGTGGAATCGCTGGTAGACATCCTTGTACGTACGGCCCCAGGCGTGGTGGACGCCCATGGGATTGTTCGCGGTTATGGGGCCATCCAGGAAACTCCACAGAGGGCCGTCTGCATTTTTTTCGTTGAGTCGCTCGAAGACCCGTCGCTGGGTCCAGAACCTCAGCACGTCGTGCTCGCCACGGACAAATGCCGCTTCGGACACTTTCTGGAAATGCGGAGTGGAGTCGGGCTGCTCGGGCATAGTCGAAACGCGAGGAAGGGGCCGCGCAAGAGGCTACTGTATTGATTGGTTTGAGGCTGGGGCAAGAGCGAGACGGGTTCGCCTAGGCCAGCCGCGCCACGATTCGCGGAATTAATTCGGCAAGGGTTTGGCCCCCGCGAGCGGCCTGTTCGAGCACCATGTCGATATCGACCGGGTGCAATTCTTCGGGCAATCCCATGTCGGTGACGATTGAAAAACCGAGTACCCGCATCGCCATGTGCCGGGCCACCAGGCACTCGGGTACCGTCGACATGCCGACCAGGTCAGCTCCCAAACGCCGGAGCATGCGGTACTCGGCGCGGGTTTCCAGGTTGGGGCCAGCCACGGCGGCAAACACACCAGTTTTCAGGCTCCAGCCCAGTTCCTGGGCACACTCGGTGGCGAGCTGGATCAAGTTGGGATCGTACGGGTCGCACATGTCAGGGAATCGCGGCCCAAGACTGTCGTCGTTGGGGCCACGGAGAGGATTGTCTCCGAGCAGGTTCATCTGGTCGGAAATTGCCACGACGTCGGCGAGTTGAAACTCGGGGTTCATGCCACCTGCCGCGTTGGTCAGCATCAGTGTTTCGGCTCCCAGCAGCCGCATCACGCGGACCGGAAAAGTCACCTCGGCCAGTGAATAGCCCTCGTAAAAGTGAAATCGACCTTCCATTGCAACCAGTGGCACACCGGCAAGCGTGCCGCAGACCAGGCGGCCGGCGTGTGACGGGGCCGTGGAGACTGGGAAGTGTGGAATATCGGCGTAGTCGATGGCAGCGGCCGTTTCGATCTGCTCGGCGAGGCCACCCAACCCGGTTCCCAGCACCAGGCCAATCGCCGGTGGAGTGGACCATTGGGCCGAAATGACTGCACACGCTTCCTCGATTCGCTCTCGCAATTCACTCATCAGTGTGTCTCTCCTCGAATGGCCGATCCGTTGCACCGTACTGAATTGCGATGAATGAATTCGTCCTCGTCCACATTGTCACTTGTTGGCACCATGGTGCCAACAAGTGATGGCTGCCAGGCCGGAGCCTTCCCAGGCGTCTCGCAGAAGAAATTGCTGTCTGGAAAATTCCGCATCGTGGCCCGGCTCCGACTTCGATGCCCAACTGAATTATTCAACCGGGTCGTCCTTGTCAAGGATCTGGTCCCCGGGGCGGCTGTGGCTGTGGTGAGCCGATCTTGAATGGCCAGCCTTTGCTGTGCTATATGCCGCGAAACCGATCATTCGACTCTCTTTTGCCGATCAAATTTTATGCTCAGCAGCGAATCGGAATCTCCGGCGAACGACATCTCATGCGACAGCCCTGATTCCGGTAACGGTCATGGTGGTCGACAGGGACGGATCGAGGCAACGCCCGGAAAGCGTGGGCGGCTGGCGGCGGCAGCCGGTTTGGTGCTCGTGTTGCTGGTGGTTGTTGCCATCACCTGTGGGCTGTTCGATCAGGACGACGAAGCCGCACGCGCCGAGGTCCGGCGACGTACCGTTTCGGCGCTTGAACTCCAGGGAGTCCGCCTGGGACCGGTTCGCGCCGACCAGTTGGACAACTCCGACGCGACGTTGGTCACGCTGGTCGACGAACACATCACCAACGGCCGTGTTGATAGTGAGTTGCTGAAGCAACTTGAAGAACTCGGGCCGCAGGTGGTTTCCCTGGCCCAGACGGAAGTCATGGCCGAGGGGATTGCTCCGGTGGTCTCGCAACCCCAGGTGTGGGGATTGAGCCTTTTGGGGACCGGGATAGATGACGATTCCTTGAGTGCGCTGGAAGGCCGGTTGCAGTTGAGACTGCTGTCGTTGGAACGGACGGCCATTTCTGACCAGGGACTTGTGCACCTGAACCGATTGGCGGGGCTGCGGCAACTTTATCTCACCGGGACCCGTGTCACGAATGCTGGCCTGGGTCAACTTGCAGGGCTGACCAGGCTCGAATCGATCAAGCTGGGCGGGACTGAAATCGGAGATGACGGATTGGTGACCCTGGCCCGGTTGCCACGCTTGAAGTATCTCACGCTGGATCGCACGCGGGTCACTGACGCGGGGATTCCGGTGCTTGCTGAAATCGAGTCTCTTGAGTTTCTCGACTTGCATGGCACCTGGATCACAAAAAAGGGTGTGGCGACGTTGCGTGATGCTCTGCCGGAGTGTCGAGTCGAGTACTGATCTCGCGCGGGCCATGGTGTCGGCGGGTCACTCGATTGCACGGCTCCGGAAGGCCGATTAGCCTATCGACGATCCACTGACGTGGTGTTACAAGTCGATCAGGTCGAGAGGTGGGACCATGCAACAGGATTTTTTTCCGGAACACCAGGAGGTCTCTCGCCGATATTTCCTGCGTCGCAGCCTGGAACTCGGTGGCGGGGCGGCTTGCGTTGGAGCGTCGGGACTGAACGACGACTTGTTGGGGGACGAGGGCAAGCCGGTGGCGGCGAGCCCGGTGACGCTGGACGGACTGGTCAAGAAACTCGAGTTTCTCACCAAGCCGGCAGCCTTTGGTACGGTCGAACGTGGCAATCCGTTGCCTTACAAGTTGCCGCCGGAGAAGCTCAAGACGGCTGGATTGACGCGAGAGAGTTGGCGATTGGAAGTGCTGGCTGACCCGGAATCCAACGCCCAGGTCACGCGACCGCTCCGGTTGGCCGACGAGACGGCCTTGACGTTTGAAGGGCTGATGAAAATGGCCGAGAAACACTCGGTCCGTTTTCTCAAGACGATGACCTGCAACAACGAAGATGCTCCCCTGGGAACGGGACTCTGGGAGGGAGTGCCCTTGCGGGATGTGATCTGGACGGCCAATCCGACGGCCAACATCCGTCGTGCCTGGTTCTACGGGTACCACAACGAGGACCCGAAGCAGGAGTTTCGCGGTTCGTTATCGATTGGCCGGATACTTGAAGATCCTCCCGGTGTCCCTCCGGTCATCCTCTGCTACAAGCTCAACGGCGACTGGATCTCCGGCAAACGGGGAGGTCCGGTGCGGATGGTGATTCCCGAGTGTTACGGATTCAAGAACATCAAGTGGTTGACGAAGGTGTTTCTGACCAACCGTTTCAACGCCAACGACACTTATGCGGGCGGCAACAACGACATCGACAGCCTGATGAAGACGATGGCGAGGTTTATCAGCAAGCCTCGGCGCGGTCAGGCGGGGCAACCGATCCCGTTGACGGGCTTCGTGCAGGCCGGTGTCAACGGGGCCTCGAAGGTCCAGGCGTGGCTTCATCCCAAGGACAAACCCCTGCCGAAGGAGGATCCTTTTTTCCAGAAGGCGCCGTGGCAGGATATGGACATCCTTCCGCCACCGGGTAATTTTGGTGGTGGCTTGCCCGCGGGCACGATCGGGCCCGGCGGAGCGTCACCGGTGCACGGCTTCAACTCCAAGACCGGTCGTCCCGAATCATGGCCACGGGTGTATGCCCTGGCTCATTGGGCGGGGTTGCTGCCCGGCGTGCCGGCCGGCCGATATGACCTCAGGTGCCGGGCCATCAACAACCAGGGCATTGCCCAGCCGTTGCCGCGGCCCTTTCGCAAGAGTGGGCATTGTGACATCGAGCGGGTGTCGTTGGTCGTACGCGATTGACGTCGACTCGGACAGGAATCCACGGACCCGATGATGAAGTTGCTCGATCGTCTTGAACGACGCTTCGGTCGTTTCGCGATCCCGAATCTCTCGCTGTTGATCGTGGTGGGACAGGGAATCGTCCTGCTGTTGACGATGATGGATGGTGGCCAGCCGGGAGCTGGAGGAATCATCTCGGAACTGGAACTGAAGGGGACCGAGGTTCTCGCGGGCCAGTGGTGGCGACTGGTGACGTTCGTGCTGGTGCCTCCCGGTCGTGGCATCCTGGTCCTGTTCGCACTGTACCTGTTCCTGATCATGGGCGGGACGCTCGAGTCACAATGGGGACCGTTCCGGTACAACGTCTACCTGTTGCTGGGCTGGTCCGCCTCGGTGGCCGCCGCTTTCATCGCTCCGGGCGAAACTGCCAGCGTGGGGTTCCTGGGCGGCAGCGTGTTCCTGGCTTTCGCCTGGCTGTTTCCGGAATTCAAGCTCCACGTGATGTTCGTGCTGCCCGTGCCGATCAAGTACCTGGCGTGGATCACGTGGCTGATGTTTGGCTTCCAGTTGGTGAGAGGATCCTCGATTGATCGATTGCTGGTCCTGGCGGCCACGTTCAACTTTGCGGTGTTCTTCGGAATGGATCTCGCGTTGAAGTTCAAGGCGGGACGTCGTCGACAACAACACCGCCGGCAGGCGGCACAGGCCGAGGCCTCCGCGTTCCACACCTGCAGCCATTGTGGCCTGACCGACAAGGACGATCCGCAAATGCTCTTTCAATATTGTTCGCGGTGTGACGGTGACCACGAGTACTGCCAGGCCCACTTGCGAGACCATGACCATGTCGTTGTCGCGAGTGACGACAGGGACGGCTAGCGGTCGAAATAGTCATCTGCAAAGAAGACCAGCACGGCGGCGATGGCTTTTTTGCTGCCGAAGCTGCCGCAGCAGTTCGAGGCGCTGCCCCACGAGGAACCTCGTTTGCGAATCGTTCCTCCACTCTCGATCCGTCCGATCGACGAGCCACGCCGTCGCACTGTTCCGTCGTTCTGGATCTTGCCGATTGAACTGCCACTGCGGCGGATTGTGCCATCACTGTCGATCGAGCCCACGGAACTGCCACGCTTGCGGACCGTGCCATTTGACTCGAAGCGACCCACCGAACTGCCCTTGATGCGGATCGTACCGTCGTCGTCAACCCGGGCCCACGTCGAGCCGCTTTTTCGGATCACGATCTCCCCATTCACGTTTGTCGCCAGCAGTCCCATTGCCAGGAACCACAGCAGTGTCAGTCTCGTGCGAGCCATAGTCAGAATCTCCGTTTCAGGATGCAGGGGACAGTGAGTGGCGGAATCTTGTCTTGGAAAATAGCAATCCGCATGCCAGAGCGTCCGGTGAGAATTCAGCCGTGGAATCTCGGGAGTTTTGGTCGTGGTGGAATCGTTGTCACGTGTCGTATCGATGACAGGTGTCCTCGATACGAGACACGATCCGGCTTAGACTGAGTGACTCAAGGCCTGTGTGTGTGTGAACTGTCAGGGGCGAGCCGATGAGTGACCATGGAATTGCAGGTCGAGTTGCACTGGTGACCGGTGGGTCACGAGGGATCGGTCGGGCAATCAGCGAACAGTTGGCAGCAGCCGGTGCTCGGGTCGCTGTCAATTACCGTTCCGATCATGACGCCGCAGCCGAGACGGTGGCGGCGATTCAGTCGGCTGGCGGCACAGCGACGGCTGTGGCTGCCGACGTCTCCAACGAGACCGACGTCGACCGCTTGATCACTGACGTCGACGCCGCTCTGGGGCCTGTCGATCTGCTGGTCAACAATGCGGGGAT
>CAWVUS010000283.1:0-7041 GCA_963933195.1 uncultured Planctomycetaceae bacterium | reverse complement strand
AGCAGCTTTTTTGGGAGCAGCTTTTTTGTCGGCCTTCTTGTCGGCTGGATCTTGAACTCCGCAGTCTCCATCAGCCGGTTTCTTCTTGTCAGCTGGTTTCTTCTTGTCAGCCTTCTTGGGGTCGGCCTTCTTGTCAGCTGGTTTCTTCTTGGTGGAGCTGGTTTGTTTTTTCGCGTCGTCGTATCCGGCGGGTTTCTTGGGGGCGACTGGTGGCGTGGGCGCTCCGGCGAGGTAATTCTTGTCGAAGCTGGCCCGGATCAACAGGTAACGGTGAGTGCTGAGTCCGCTGGTCGGGGCAGCGGCGTCTTTGTCGCTTTTTTTGTCCCCGGTTTTGTCGCTCTTCTTGTCTTCAGCCTTGTCTTCGTCGCCGATCTGAATCTCGAGCTCCGAGCCGGTGAAAACTTCTCCAAACAGAAGGGTATAAACAACCCCTTGCTTGGTGGCGGCGTTCAGTTCGCCGGAGTTGCCGTAGAGTTTCAGGGCGTCGTTCTCTCGATCCTGGACCGGGAAAAAACCTCGGGTGAAGAGGCTCCGCTGGATGTTTCCAATCTCGGCCCGAAGTGCGAGTTGGTCGTCGATTCCCTTGAGATCGACACTGAAGTCGGCGTTGAGCCGTTCGGGTTTTTTTCGAACTCCGGCGATCTTGAGGTCATCGAGCGCGGAGACGAGGTCGCGAAGCTTGTCGGCGTCGACTTCCTTCGTGGGATCGTCGAAACCCTCGAGTTTCCACTTGTCGGAGAAGTCTTTTCGCGAGAGTTTGTTGATCTGTTGATCGACAGGCTTTCCCTGTTGTTCATCAAAGGAGTACCGATCGATGACCAGGTGGGTGATGTCGTCGCCCTGGACGTTGAGCAGATCGGGTTCAATCCAGTCGGAGAACTTTGCCGAGAGATCCATCTTGCATTCGGCAATGTAAACATCGTCGTCCTCGGGGTCTCGCACGTAGTACCGATCGGTGGCGTCCTCGCCACCGGCGGATTCGACCTTTTTGCCGATGATGTAGTCGACCAGTGCGGTGCCTTCGCCGTCACGGATTGTGACCCGGCTTCCGAGTCCTTCGCTGAAGTTGGTGGCCTTGTCGGGGTCGAGCACACCGTACTTCTCGTGGTAGCTGTCGGTCCCGAGTTTGTTGCGTGGTTCCAGGTAGGCTCGCTTGATTCCGTTGAGCGAGGCGGCGGTCTTGGCCAGGCGGTCCTTGGCGTCGGCCTCGTAGTTGTGGTGAGTCGGAATCACGTACCGTCGGGTGGTCTGATCCTGCACGACCCGGAACTTGCTGGGTGCGGACTGCCCCTTGGTGAAGACGATCACTTCCAGTTCACGGGCGTCGTTGACCGCGTCGAAGTCAGGGAAGAAGGGTGTGCCCAGGTTCTTGGCCTGTTGGCCGGCGGGCACTCCTCCGGTATTGAAGGCGATGGCCAGCGCGGTGCAGACAACGGCCGCGACGGCGAAGCAGAGCGTGTTTCGGGTTTCGGTATTCATGTTGGTATTCCTCAACCTGCGTCTGACGAGATCGTGCCGGAGCGTGATCCCGTGGTGCGGTTGCGATCGTCGGGGATATTGGTGGTTTCGTTTTTGATTCGAATGACCAGGAAGAAGATTCCCAGCAGGATGGCCGGCAATGGTGGCAACAGGATGCCGAGCCATTTGTAGGTGGCTTCAATAGACCGGACCTGGCGTTCGGTTCGGTTTCGGATCTCCCGGATCTTTGCCTGTTTCTCCTGGCTGATCTCCTCGTTCTCCTGTTCCAGTTCCTCGTTTCGCTGTTCCTGGGCCATTTGCATCAGCCGGTTTCGTGTCGTGTCGTCAATCGACTTGTCATCCCGGATGCGATTGACATCCTCATCGAGTTGTTGCTGTTTCTTTTCAACCCGTTCCTTGAATTCGGTCTCGGCGTCCTCGAGTTCTTTGATCTGTGCCGAGAGCGACGTCTTCTTTTCCGCCTCGACGGTTTCGAGTGTTCGCAGTTCGGCTCGCCGGGTCCGCAACGGGATCAACTCGGTGTCACCGACGAGTACGTCGATACAGTTCAGGGCAAAGGTGACGTTGTCGAATTCGATCGGGTCACCGTCCTGGCTGGGCCTGAGCCCCTGGGCTCTGAGGACGAACATCTGGTCGGAGATCACATCTGTGTCGGCGACGTAGATGCAGTTGATCTTTTCGGTGACCGTCTGCGGTGCCGGGGGGCTGTCCTTGGTGAGTCCCGGGGGCAGCGGTGGCGCGGCAACGTCGCGTTTTCCCTGCACGTGATAAGCGATCACCTGCGCGTAATCGTCCATTTTTCTGGGCGGGTCGCGTCGCAACTGGCTTTGCCCCATGAAGCCACTCTCCATGATCTCGTCGAACTTCAACGTGCCCGAATCGGTGGACGTCAACAGGAGTTGTTCGTAGCTGATTCCCGCCGGCTTGTCGTCGGACGATGGGGCACGGACACAACCGGAATAAAAGAGCACCAGTTCATTGAGTCCGTTGGTGATCGGGTTGTCCGTGTTGAATGAGTCGGCGTTGCCGTCACCCCGGCTGGAACTGACAAACACGATCTCGGGAGCCAGTTGGCTGAACTGGGGATGTGGGTTGTACCTGTCCCAGATGATTTCCTCGTAGTCCCATTCCAGCCCCAGCGCTGTCAGCAGGGTGGTGGCTCGGCCTCCCGAGGCTTTTGGCTGGGCCGGCTGTCTGCCCATCCCCATCATGCCACCACCTCCCGGAGCGGGCTTGGGTTGTCGGGGGGCACCGCCGGGCACTGTCATCGGCAACGGGTCGTCGAAAATCAGGACGCTTTGCCCACTCTTGACATAGTCGACCAGGTTGGCCATTTGCGGTGCGGTCAACGAACTCGGCATCACGGCCAGTACGAGATCAAATCGTTTTCGATCGATTGGCGTGTCGGCCGAGAGTTGCTGGACGTCGAACTGTTTTTCGAGTTCGTTGATGATCTGCCACTTGGGAGTCCGCCTGGGCGCTCCTCCGGCGAACGAGAAATTGCCATACAGTTGGGCGTCGGTGGTCAGCACGCCGATACGGCGTCGCTTGGTGTCTTCCTGGGCCGCCGTGCGAATCGATCGTGTCAACTCGTATTCGAGTGGCAATCCCACATCACAGAAGGGGATCACGACCTCGTCGGCACCATTGATGACCAGCCCGAGGAAGATGTCCTCGCCACTGACTTTTCCGCCACGGACCTCCTGGACCTGTCGTGACCGGATTCCCTTTTGCTCGGCTTCTTCCGCCTGAACGCTGAAGGGTTCAATGTCGACGATCCGCACCGTCACATGGCTGCCGCCGATCTGGTCGACCTGTCGCAGCAGGCCGATGAGTTTTTTGCGGACCGGCACGTATTGCCTGGGAATGTCAGTGCTGAGAAAAGCACTGATGCTGACCGAACCATCCTCGGGGATCGAGTTGATCACCTCCCGGGTGGAATTGCTGAGCGTGTAAAGGCCCTCGGCAGTCAGGTCGATCGTGGTGTCGTTGCGGGTGGTGAAGAGATTGAAGCTGATCAAGGCGACGGCCAGGCAGGCGATGCGGGTGAGATAGTGCCACCCCATGTTGGTTGCCCGTTGTGCCGACCAGTGCCGACGACTGATCAGGATCTTGTTGACGTAGAGCATGAAGCACACCAGCGAGCCGAAATAGGCCAGCGAGGCGAGTGAGATCAGCCCGTTGGTGAAACTGAACAGTTGTTCGGCAACACTCAACTGCCGCAACACCTGGTATTCGCTCGAAACGGCTCCAATGCCGACTGGCAGCAGACAGATCACCACGGTCAACACGAAAGCGACAGTGGTGCTGCCGGTCAGGGCCGAGGCGACAAGTCCGGCAGCCAGCAGGGCTGCCCCGGAGAGCCAGTAGCCAAAGTAGGTCGTCAGCAGGACACCCCAGTCGGGGTTGCCCAGTGCTGCAAGCACGAACGCATGAGTCATCGAAAATACGAGAGCCACGGTGTAGATGGAGAGGACCGCCAGGAACTTGCCCAGCAGGATTTCGGTGTCGCGAGCCGGAAGTGTGAACAGCAACTCGTCTGTTCCCATCTTCTTCTCGTCCGCCCATGCGCTCATCGTGATCGCCGGCACGATGAACAACAGTAACATGGGGAACCACAGGCTCAGTTGGTCGAGGTTGGCCAGGTTGTTGGTGAAGAATTCGTCCCGGTAGGCATAGAACCCGCTCAGGGTGACGAAGGCAAAAATGAACAGGTACCCCCTGGTACTTGAGAAATAGCTCACCACGTTGCGGCGGCACACGGCACGGATGATCGCGCTGCTGTAGCCGATCCAGCCAATGCCACCGACGATGATCAAAATCAGGAGGACAGCCGAGAGGTAGTTCATCGTGAGGTCTCGTTTCGAGAGTCTGGTCCAACTGTGTGGAACGGTTGGCTTTGTGGTGTTAGTCGTCGGAGGTGGTCAGGTCGCGGAACTGTGATTCCATCGCGTCGGAGTTGCCTCCCAGGTCATCGACCGGGCCGTCGAAGACAATCCGTCCGGAATTGATCAGGATCACGCGGTCACAGATCGCCTGCACCTCGCGAAGAATGTGTGTCGAGAGCAGGATCGTCTTGTTCTGGGACAGGTCCTGGATCAGGTCACGCACCTGGGCCACCTGGTTGGGGTCGAGTCCGCTGGTCGGTTCGTCGAGAATCAGCACCTCGGGATCGTGCAGCAGGGCCTGGGCCATTCCGACACGTTGCTTGTAGCCGCGCGAGAGTTTTCCGATGGCCTTGCCCCAGACACTCGTCAGGGAACACTTGTCGACCACGTACTCGGTCCGTTCGGCGAGTTCGGTCTTCGAAAGTCCCCGGGCGGCTCCGGCGTAGTTCAGCAACCCCTGTGGAGTCATCTCGTAATAGAGCGGTCCGCCCTCGGGCATGTAGCCGATCAGGCGGCTGGCGGCCAGTCGCTCTTCAGCAACATCGTGTCCGCCAATGCGAGCCCGGCCCTCGCTGGGGGCCAGGTACCCGGTCAGGAGTTTCATCGTGGTCGATTTGCCAGCACCGTTGGGTCCGAGGAAGGCTGCGACCTGGCCACCGGGAACAGAGAAACTGACCTGTTCGATTGCCACAAATTGGCCGTAGTACTTGCTGAGACCGACCGCTTCGATCATCAAGCCGTCGGATGCGGCGGTCGCTTCGTCCAGGGTGCTCGTGGCTGTGTCGTTGCTGCTCATTGGGTGAGACTTTCGCTGGTTGTCAGGGCCGGTGGCCGGTTGTGTGAACTCCAGAAGTTCCGGGTGATTCGGCGTGTCGTCTAGGCGGCACTGCCATCCGTGGGCACGTTTCCAGAGCAGGGGGGCAACCCGAGCCGGTCGCCAGCCCCATCCGCCACTCTAGCCTTGAAGTTAGACGCGATGCCTGCAGTTTTCCAGTCCGCAGGGCCTGCTTTGTCGCGTCTTCAACGGGTTCCGACCGACAACACCGTACCATTCCACTTGTGTCGCTTCTGGAAAGCCGCCAGCCAGGCGGCGAGCAAGTTTCTGGTTTCGGTTTGCCGCTGCAGCTGGAATGTCTCGCTGTTGAAAAGCGAGCCGACTTCGGCATTGAATTTACTGGGCTCAATCTCGGTCCGACTGATCACCCGGCCAACATACACCGCCGTGTGGTCGTGGTTGAATGCGATGCCAACCTCGCCGGGGGCGAGAGTCTCACAGAACACTTTCATGAACTCCTGCCCGGCGCCCTGCCCGCTTGAGGGCACTGGCAGATCGGAGATTTCGCTGATCCCTTCCCGAGTGGGGCTGAGAATCCCCGTTGGGGCGGCCGTTGGCAGCGAAGTGCCTTGCCAAGAAAAATCGGCCGTGACGGCCGTCTGGATCAACTGGAACTTCACTTCCACCTCATCACCGGCCTTCACCTGCTTGGGATCCGCTTTTTTCCCGGAATTGGTCCGGTCGGCCAGTATCTCGGCCAGCGGAGTCTCTGGTTTGGACTTCTCGATGAGTGGTTTGATTTTCTTTTCGGCATGCGCCTTTGCCCTTTGGGCCGCGTTCTTCATCCTTATGGCATCTTCGACAACACTCTTGAGAGTTTGGTCGCCGACAAATTCAGTGGCCGTGTAGACAGTCTTGCCCTCCTCTTCGGTTTGAGTGACCTCGAGATGGCGGTTGCGGACCGACTTGTTGTCCTGGCTGAGAATCTCAAACCACTCCTTGACGGTCAGCGAGTTGACGGTGCCAGGTGGTGGAACCAGCACGTCGTAGTCGTGTTCCTGGTTGATATCATCGATCGTCTCCGTGCCGGTCCATTCCATTGGCTCAAATTGCGGGATGTGGCCGGGAACCTCCTCGAGGATCACCCACAGAAAGTACTTCCCATCGGGTTTCATCGCCGATTGGTCGGCGAATCGGACCACATTCTTCGGTTCATCCTCGAGATTGTACTCGCGTGATTCGGCGGGAATCAGGGTGTTGCGGGTGTAGATGGTCGCGGTTTGTCTCGAGAAAATCTCACCGACCACCGATTGCTCTGGGAAACGGCGACGGGTGGCCAGATTGAATCCGGTCTTGATTTGCTGTTGGCGAGTCAACGCACTGTAAAATTCGGCCGCGTCCGCGTCCGGACCGCCTGGGTTTGCTTCGGATCGCCGGTGAATATCAGCCAGGGTCACCAGGCCGGTCGTTCGGTAAGTCAATCCGGCTGCCTGGCCGATTTTTTCGAGGTCGGCGTTCAGCGTTTTGACCTTGCGTTGGTTCGTGCGAGCCTTCTTGACCGTGTCATTGTCCTGGGATTCGGGGTCCCCAGTGGCATCAGCACGACGCACCGAGTCAATGACCTTGGACAGGTTGAATTCACCCGACTCGTCATCGAGCACCTTCAGCGATTTTCGGATCAAACTTTCGGTTCGCCAGTTCAACAAACCTCGACGAATTTTTTCGCGTTGTGACTCCAGACTGAGGTATTTCCGTTCGATTTCCCGAAACGTCGGCGGTGGCGGCGGGTCAGTGTCGTCGAGATCAAGAGGCGGCGCTTCTTCGGCCTCCGGCTTGTCAGCCTTCTTGTCAGCCTTCTTGTCAGCCTTCTTGTCAGCCTTCTTGTCAGCCTTCTTGTCA
>CAWVUS010000282.1:0-7057 GCA_963933195.1 uncultured Planctomycetaceae bacterium | reverse complement strand
CTCATTCCTGCAGAGAATTAGATGAAAGCGAAATTCCTGATAGTTCCTGTATTGGCGGCATTGCTCGCAGCGCCCGTTTCAGCAAACTGGGCCCCCGGAGACGCGCCTTTCATCAACACCTGGCTTGTCCTCGGAACCTTCGACAACCGGGAAGGCTTTGGGATGAAGGCCGACCTGATCGGCGAGGCCACGATCCGGCCGCGAACTGGCGAACAGGTGGCCGGAAAGACATGGCGGTTCTTCGACGACCGGACTTTCTCGCGTAACTATGACGATTACCAGGATCTCTTCAGCTACTTCTTCGTCAAGCAGGACGATCCTCGCGACGGACGAATGGCCTACCTGCACACATGGGTCTGGAGCTCGCGGGCGCAACAGGTCGAACTCCGAGTGGGTGTGAATCACGAGTGGTCTGCCAGGATCAACGGGCAAGTGGTGACGTTGCCGACACCATCAGACGTCCCGCCCGGGCCCGCTCCTGGGCCGCATGGTTCTCGCCGCAAAGCCCTCTATCGGTCGGGAGTACAGTTCCGGCTGAAGGACGCGATGATGCGGACTGTCTCCCTGCGGGCCGGATGGAATTCGCTCCTACTCAAGGTGGGAAACCGCGCCGAGGGTCTCCTCGGGTTCTACGCCCGTCTCTCCAATGACCAGGGCAACTCGATCCCTGACCTGATCTTTTCGGTGGGCGGCCCGGCTAAAAAGTTGGCCGTGACGACGCCGGCCCTGCCCACTGCCCGTCGCAGCTGGTCCTACGTGAAGTTCCAGGTCCCGGGTGTCGAAGCATTGGCGAAAAGGGTCCCGGAACTGTCACAGTTCAATTATGCCTGGCCGCAGGCTTCGGAATTTCGACTGAACGCCGAAGGAAAACGGGCACCATTCCGGTGGCGTCTGGTTCAGGGAAAGCTGCCGACGGGGCTGATCCTGACCGCAGAGGGCCGCATCGTCGGCCGAGTCGATCCGACTGTTCGGCTGGGCGAATATCCCCTGGTGGTCCAGGTACGCGACGCCGAAGGCGCGTCTGCCGAAAAACGACTTGTACTGAATGTCAAAGAGAACCCTACGCGTGCTGTGGAGAAGGCCCGGCTCACTGCCTTGATTCACGGGCCCGAAAACATTCAGCCCGATTCGTATCCCGAATTAGCGAAGTTGATGAAGCAACAGGGTTACGGCTACGTCATGCCGATCTCCTACGGCAACGGGGATACGCTGTTCCGTTGGCCAGTGCGTTTCCATGCAAAGACTCCCGCGGCACACGTCATCCCCGGGCTGAAGAAGGCCTTTGACGCCGAAGGAATCAAATTCGGGATGTACGTCGGCCAGTTCGAATCCATCCCGTCGCTCTTCAGCTATGACCAGGTGATCCTGATCCTGGAGGACGCGATGCGGCGATACCAGCCGGCCAGCTTCTTCTTCGACTGGCGAGGCCCGCCCCAGCACTACCCGGACACCGATGCCTGGTACAGCATGATCCGCAGTTACGATCCGCAGTGCGTGCTGATCCTGAACGGCACGAACATGCCGCAAAATGGAGACTGGGATCTTCTTTGCCAGGAGTGTCGCGAATCCGTGTGGCACCTCTGGCCGGGGGAATACCTGAACTGGCTCTACCCCATGCTGGCCGACTGGCCCAAGACCTACAACGTGGACAGCTGGCTCACCGTCAACCCGACTCCTACCGAAAAGAGGAACTGGCCGGATTACGTGAAGGAAGTCATCAGCCTGGTCGGGGAGGGATACATTGTCGACTTCGATCACACCGTCAGTAGCTCCGCAATCTGGGCAAAGAAGGCCGGGGCCCCGTTTCCGCCAACTTCCCTGCAACACAATTCCACTGTCCATATCCATCAGCAACTTGCGGATTGGGCAAATCCCAGGGGCCTGCCATCGCTGCGGCCAGCCTACACGAACGTCAACCCCGGCCCGCTCCGCGGAGCTGCGTGGGGGTATAACGTCATCTCCATCGATCGCCGGAACCTGTATTTGCATCTGCTGGAGAACCCCCGCGGCAAGACCGGCCTGCCTTCCGCGGGCCAGTTGACTGCGAAACCCCTCGCTGCATCCCAAGTCCGGCGGGTGGTCTGGATGAACGAAAACCGGTCGCTGAAATTCGCCCCCCAGGGTGACGGAGTGACCATCGACTTGACCGGAGTGAAGAAGGACATCGCTGACACCATCATTCGCATCGAATTCAAACAACCGTTGCCGGAAAGCGAGGTTCCGAGACTTGCTCCGTTCAAGCCGACGGCGAGAGCCGGCGGGAAGCAGATCCCTGGCAACATGGCCTGGCAGAAGCCGGGAAGGCTGCTGTCCCTGGACGGCAACCAAGGTCTTTTCCCTTCGAGCGAAGTCTACTTCGCCTCCCTTGCCGTGGACGGTGACCCCAACTCATTTGCTGTGGCCGGTGGGCATTTTGCTTGGACCCTCGAGATCGACCTGGGCAAGGCACAAACTGTGGCCCGGGTGCGGATTCTCTTCGCCACCGGCTATCCCACCGAATACGCGATAGCGGTATCCGCCGACGGCAAATCTTGGACCGATGTTCACCGCGGGGCAGGAACCCCGAACGGGAAATATGAGCACACCTTTGCCCCCACCAAAGTCCGGTATGTGCGAGCCCTCAGCTACAAACCCAACGGACCCGGCCAGAAGGGTGGGCAAATGTGCGTGGCCGAGTTGGAAGTGTATGAGAAGTGACGGACTGTTCGACATACACTGCAGGCGTTGACTGGAGCAATCCTTGTCGTCACTGGCCATCTTTCCCTTCCGCCAGCCAATCCAGCATCGCATAGAACAATTGCCGCTCCTCCGCGCAGCCAAACGGAAACGTCCTGGCCGGAGCCCAGTAGCCGTAGTAACAGCCCGACAGAACAACCCTTCCCTTACCGAACTGGCCTGAGACACAGACGGGGTCTCCAAAGCCATCTTCCGCAATCACTCGCCCGTGCTGACCGGCAAGTAACACCATATGGTTGGGTGAGTTGGTGATGAGCTTTGTCCGGGTGTTCAACCCCGGGACGAAATCAGGGTCTGTAACAACGATGCGATCATCGAGTACATACGGACCACGGCATCGGTCGTGCCTGGGTGCAGACCAGCTGGCGACTTCGCGGAACATGTCCATGGCCGGCACCGGGTGGATGTCCAGCAGAGCCGTGGCGAACTTGTCAGCGTGCTGATGAGCACAGGCTGTCTTGCTCCAGCCGAGGTGCGTCACCAGCAGGCGACCGCCCCGCTCCACGTAGGAGCGAAGATTAGCCACCAGCTCGGGACTGGAATCCATCCAGCGCATTCCCGCCTGAATCCACACGATGTCGGCCGATTGCAGATACTTCAGGTCCAGGCTCTCGAGAGACCGGGCGTGAAACCGGCCGGTTCGATTGAGGGCCTTATGCAGACCGATGGTCACCCCTTCGTGTGCGATAGTGAGCTTGCCAGGCACACGCTGAATGGTTGCGGGAAGCTCGCGTTCCGGTGTTTGTCTCGGCTGATACTGGAGGTGGAATGTCTGGCGTTTAATCGACCTGTTGGCCCTGGCAAACCAATCGAACGCCTTACGGTGGTCGTCCTGGCCGTGAGTCGGGCCTTCATAGAACACCCAATAACCGTCGCCCACCGACGCAATCATGTCGGCGTTCTTTCCGTGAAACTCGGGGTTGCCGGGATCAACAATCGGATCAACTCCGCCCACGTACTGAAAAGGAATTCCGAGTTTCCGGACGTACGAAATGTGATCCAGCAACTTACGGCGATTCTCGCGGAGCGCCGCCTTGTGTTTCACGAACCCCATCGGGGGGCCGTACGTTGCCGCATCGGCAAGAATCAGCGGGGCCGCACGCGTGGACCAGTTCCGGTAGGCCGCCTCCTCCAGAAATCGCGGACCAGGAACGGGATAAACGGCCAGTTGAAACGAGGGGTTGATCGCATCAATGCGATCCCGGAGTGCCCGGCATCGTCGCTTCCATTCGCCGATCTGGAATTTCTCGAATTCGTCGTGGTGGTTGTGCTCCACAAGCCACGGATACCGGTCCCTGGGTTGCAGCCGCGGAATCTCGATGTTGGCGAACTTCGAGAAGCGATCGAGAATTAACTCGTCATACGACAGGTCGTAGCAGTGTCCGTAGCCTCCGTGCGTGTCGTAGTTCTCAAAGTCCAGGAACGTGCCCACGAGTGACGGAATCGACCTCGAAAGACGGGCGTGGGCTTCCAGTAATTCGGTGATCTTCTTCCAGAGCTCCTCACAGTTGGGGCTGTAGAGTGCCTTGGTGCCAACAACACCGTCGCGCCAGACCATCATTCTGGCAGGGTCCTGCGTATAGGCCGAGCCGCGGATCCATGGCATGTAACGGATGCCATTTCGCTGCGCCAATGTTGCCCCGTGTCTGACGACTACCAGATTGTCGCCTCCCCATCGGGGAACAATCACATTGAAACCGGCGTCTGCGATCTCGCGAACCTGGTCGTTGGTGATATTCGGACGGGTCTCGTGCGACACGACTTTGTCAACGAGGATTCTCCACTTCCCGGTCCTGTCGTCCGGCGGGGCTCCGGTCCGGCGGTTTGATCCACCACTGATGATCAGGCCGGCCAGAAGCAACGCGACGGCGTGTCGTAACATGTTCTTCGCCCGAATCTAAAGGTCGCTCAACTTTGGTCTCTGTTCTAAACTCGCAGTCCGGTTCCGAACGCCCCGCAAACAGAAACCGGGGGCTAACGCCCGCCGGCTGATGAGTCGCCGAGATTTCGCCACCAGCGTAGCTCGTTAGACCCACGTTCGGCACACGCGACGATGTCCAGGCGGCCGTCTTTGTCCAGGTCGGCCAGAACGACGGTGACCGCGTTGGACCAGCGTTCTTTGATCGAGTGCATTTTCCACTCGCCTCTTGGATCACCCGGATTCTCGAACCAGGCGATCCGGCCGTGTGGAGTCCAACCAGTGGCGACAACATCGAGATCACCGTCGCCGTCGAGGTCTCCCGCGACCGCTTCAACACCTTGAGGAAATCTCGCGGCAATCGTGTGTTTCGTCCACTCGATTCCCCGGCCTGGCGTGCCACGATTCTCGTACCAGGCAACCTGGTGCGAATTCGGCGAATCGTTGTCGGCTTGAGCAGCGCCGAAAGCCATCACCACATCCTGGTCTCCATCGCGATCGAGGTCGACCGGATGTCCATGCTGGGGTCCCACCGTTTTCGCATCGATGATGTACTTGTTCCAGGATCGGCCGGCCGGTTTGCCGACGCTCTCGTACCAGACAACCTGATTGGCAACGCGGGCGCTCCCCAGCAGGTCTGGTTTGCCGTCTCGGTTAAAGTCGGCGATGGCGATCGTGCGGGTCTCTGCAATCATCTTGTCGACCTCATGCCGAGTCCACTCGCGACCATCACCCGGCTGGCCAACGTTTTCGAACCAGTCGAATCGATTGCCAAATCGCCAACTGGAAGCAGCGACATCGAGATCGCCGTCACCATCCAGGTCAGACAAAGCGACGTCATACGAACCGGGGACCTCCTTCGGCTGGGCGACGCGATGCAGCTTCCACGGCTGAGTAATCTTCGTCGGCCCAGGATTCTCGAACCAGCGGATGTCCCACTTCAGATTGTCGACGATCACGACGTCGACCCAACCGTCGCGGTTGATGTCGCCGATTGCATGCCGCTCCAAACGAATCGGCTGGTTGTCTTTACCTGTGTACTTTTGAATGAACGAGTGCTTGAAACGTCCATTGCCATCGTTCCGGAGTAAATAGAGATTGCTGTTCGGCTCGGCGTCGGAGCTGGTCAAGTCCAGATCGCCATCACCATCGAGATCGGCCGCGACACACGCGTAAGAATACGTGTAGTTGCCCAGCAACCGCTGTTCGGTGAACCTCAACGGCCCGGAGGCGATCGTCTTCGCTGGCTCGACGGCGGCCGAAGGTTCGCCGCGGGAATCCAGCAACGTTGCGATCACCTGAGCATAGACGCGGTGGCCAAAATCGTTCGGGTGATTCACTCCGTTCCCCGTCTGATCCCAGTCCTTCTTGAGTGCCAGGAAACCTGTCCAGATCGATGTCACGTCGGCCAGCGCGATCCCATCTGATGCGCACAACTCCTCGAGAGCATTGCGATACTCAGGAAACAACTCGTGACGCAGCCCCGTCCAATCACGATTGCCGAGCATGGAAGCCACCAGAATGAACTCGCACTCCGGCAAGGTAGCGCGTATCCGGCCGACAATGTTCTCAGTGTTCGCTTTGTAGTCTTGCGCGGATCGGCCCGCAGAATCGTTCATGCCAAACGCCAGGATCACAAGGTCTGGCTTCGCTTTAACCATCTCGTCGATCTGCGTCAGCGCCCAGGCAGTGTCCTTCCCGCCGACGGAGAGGTTTGTGAGTTTGATCGCCGATCCAAACCGCGTTTTCAGGTGAAGACGCAGCAATTCCGGATACCCGGGTTGCCAGGGAGCCGCTTCTCCGTTTTTTGAAGAATTCAATCCCGTCGAAATGCTGTCTCCAAGCACGACGATTGACAGCGGTCTCCGATTGAGCAATTGGCGAATCGACCGAGGCAACGCTTGGGCGTCGAATTTGGGAACGGGGGACTTCCACTGGTTTGGCGCGTGCTGATATGTGATGCAGGTTTGCATGCCGGCATACTCAAGCTTGGCGCCGAAGAAGATTTCCCCATTGCCGTCACGATGCGTCAATTTGTACTTCTGCGAGCCAGCCGGGCGACGCAATTCGTCAGGAGTCCGTGACACAATGCGCGAACCAGCCGGGAGAACGATTTCACGTGAGCCTGATTTCCACGTGTAGTCCCGCCCTTCCTCGTAGATGACGTCGTCCGCAGAGTTGCGAACCGAGAGGATTTTCGTCACGGGGAAGAGCAATGACGCTTTGGCTTGACTGTTCGCCGAATCCTTGATGAATAACACTGTTTCTCCTTCGACGGTGTCACCCTCCCAGAATGGCCGCATGAACCTGGGTTCACTTCCGGGTTCCGACTTGGATTTTGGCTTGGATTTTGGCTTGGTTACCGGATCTGCATCCACTTTCGGTTGTGGCGTATCTGCGACA
>CAWVUS010000281.1:0-7099 GCA_963933195.1 uncultured Planctomycetaceae bacterium | reverse complement strand
GCCGTAGGGGAACCTGCGGCTGGATCACCTCCTTTCTAAGGATAAATTGCTTCTCGATGTGAAAGCATACGAGAAGAAAACGATCCGATGGATGCTTCGGTATCCATCACACTGATGACGTGTCCCGGAGTTCCGGTCACCAACCAAAACTGTAGCCCCGGCTCATCTTCGGATGAGCCGGGGTTTTTTGCGCGCAGCCGGCTACCACTCTCATCACCGGGGGGGGGAACAGCCAGGCCGACCCGACTTATTCGACCGTCACACTCTTGGCCAAGTTCCGCGGACGATCCACGTTGCAGCCTCGCAACAACGCAATCTCGTAGGCCAGCAACTGCAACGGAATGCTCGTCACCAACGGCTGCAGGAACTCGGGAACATCAGGAACCGAAATCACTTCATCGGCCAGGTGTCCGATTCTTTCATCGTCTCGACCTGCAATCGCTATCACCGGTCCACCCCGGGCCTTGATCTCCTCCATGTTGCTGATCACCTTCTCGTACACACTACCCCGCGGCGTGACGAACACGCTGGGGGTCTGGCGATCGACCAGTGCAATCGGACCGTGTTTCATCTCAGCTGCCGGATACCCCTCGGCGTGGATGTAGCTGATCTCTTTCAGCTTCAATGCCCCTTCCAACGCCACCGGGAAGTTGTATTGTCGCCCGAGATAGAGGAAGTTCTCGCAGTCGGCAAAACGCATCGCCACCCGACGCACCTTGTCGTGACACTCCAGTGTCTCGGAAATCAGCTCAGGCATCCTCTGCAATGCCTCGGCAAATGACTGTCCGGCCCGGAATGACATGTGTCTCATTCGCCCCAGGTACAGCGCCAACAACGCCAGGACGGTGACCTGCGAGGTGAATGCCTTGGTCGAGGCGACACCAATTTCCGGCCCCGCGTGCAGGTAAATCCCTCCATCGGCCTCGCGGGCGATCGTCGACCCGACGGTGTTGCAGATGGCAAGAGTCTTGTGGCCCTTCCGCCGGCACTCCCGCATCGCAGCCAGCGTATCGGCCGTTTCGCCACTCTGGGTGATCGCGAACACCATCGTGGTGTCTGTCAGTGGCGAATTGCGGTACCGCAGTTCGCTGGCGTATTCGACCTCGGTCGGAATCCTGGCGAATTCCTCGAGCAGGTATTCCCCCACCAACCCGGCATGCCAACTCGTACCACAAGCCGTCAGCACGATGCGATCGATTCGACGGATTTCGGCGAGATCCGCATTCAAACCACCAAACACCGCCGTCGCATCATCCAGATTCAAACGACCTCTCAGGGCACTGCGAATACTTTCCGGCTGTTCGTAGATCTCCTTGAGCATGTAATGGGGATAGTCGCCCAGTTCGACATCAACCGCCTCGTCCGGGATCGTCTGCACCGGGATGTCCCGAATTCCCGCATCACGGTGCCGCACCTCGATCCCGTCGCTTCCCAGTCGTGCCGTGTCGTGATCGTCCAGGTAGACCACATCACGCGTGTAGCCAATCAACGGACTGGTGTCGCTGGCCAGGAAAAATTCGTGGTCACCCACTCCGACAACCAGCGGACTGCCACAACGGGTTGTCCACAGATGCCCCGGACAGTCGCGGAAAAGGACTCCCAGTCCATAGGTCCCCTTGAGTTCTCCCAGGGCAGCCTGCAGGGCATCCCAGCAGGTCTCGGGGTCGTCAGCGGCCCGACCCGATTCAATCAACTGGTCCAGTTTCCACCCGATCAACTGCGCCACCACCTCGGTGTCGGTTGTTGACTGAAATCCACGACCGGCCTTGGCCAGTTCTGATTTCAAGCGGTCGTAGTTCTCGATCACGCCGTTGTGAACAATCACAACACGACCGGTTTCATCCCGGTGCGGGTGCGAATTGATGTCGGAGGCTTCTCCGTGAGTTGCCCAGCGGGTGTGACCAATACCGATCGAACCGGCCACCGGCTGCAATTCCAGCATTTCGATCAGGCCGGCCACGCGTCCCAGGCGTTTCCTGACCTCGATCTCGCTGTCGTCGACCACCGCGATCCCGGCACTGTCATACCCGCGATATTCCAGCCGCGAGAGACCTTCCAGCAGAAGATCCGAGGCGGGACGGTGCCCGACGTAACCAACAATACCACACATAAAATCAACGCCCGGAACGAGTCCTTCGAGGAACGTCTCACCCGGAAATACCGGGGAGCGGCCGGACGATAATTCAACGTCGGCTCAAGCGTCAAGAACGACTGGCACCCGCCGCTGCTCCGGTTGTCGCCTTGGGCTTGGTGCCCTTGTTCGACTTGGGGGCCGGAGTGGGCGTGGAGGTTGGCGAGGTGGTCGCAGAAGGTTGCGACGGCTTGTAGTTGGCCGGACGATTCTCGGTCAACCAGTCGGTGACCGGCTTGAGAGTTTCACTGGAAATCGCCTGGAAGTACTGCTTTCCATCGGCGGCCACCGTCGGCTGCACAATCACGTGGGCGACCAGCGGGACAACCTGTCGATAGGCGTCCTGAAGCCTGGCGGTGGAAACCTGGCCGAGAAGACCGGCGGGCTTACCGGCCGGCGTCACTTCGTCCTTGTTCACCGCCTTGAAAGCAAAATACAGTTGCTGGTAACACCGCGGCCAGAACCCCAAGTTGGGGGCCTTGTTGTAAGCGGCTGCCATCTGGCCGGCCAATTCCACCAGCTGATAACTCCGCAACCCGTCGTCAAATGCAGCCAGCGGAGCACGACCGATCGCCTTGGCCGCAGCCGTACGGGCCAGGAAATGACGATTCGGATCAGCCATCACACCCGCCAGTTCGATTTCCACGAACGGCTGGGCCTGCTTGTTGACCATGATCCCGACTCCAGCCAGCCCCTCTACCAGGACCTCCTGGTACCAGATGTGCTGGAGATGGTGATCGACTCGTTGCCTGACCGGATCCCGCTGGAATGGACGCTTCAACTGGTTCACGAAGCACTCGGCCACCCGCAGTCGCAGGTCATACGGGGCATCCGGCTGCCCGGTCTGCATCAGGCGAACCAGTCCACGTACCGCCACAACCTTGATCGCGTCGAGTTGCCGTGGTTCGTTGATCACATCACACAACGGGTAGGCCGCATCGGTGTAACGGGCGGCTGGTATCCCCTTGGCCGGGTCACCTTTTCGAACAACCAACTCACCCAGCAGGTAAGCGACGTTCAGCCGGACATGGAAGTTCTGCAGTCCACCCTGGCCACCAAAAATTGAGCGTGTCGAATAGCGCTCGAAGAACCGTACCGCTTCGCCAGCTCCCTTGACGTCTCGCAGCCCCTCAAGGGTGTCAGCCTTGAAGCTCTGGGACACCGTCTTGCCAGTCTTCGTGTCAGGCCGGGTGATCACGACAACGATCTGTCGACCATTGTTGTGAGTGATTTTGAAGTGGGCGGTTTCCAGCAGTTCCGAGAGTGCCAGCTTCAATTCCAACAACACGAAACTGCGAACCTGCGGAGACTTGGCCTGCAACTGAACCATCTGCCGAATCTCGCGACGACGAACCGGCAGGGATTCGCGGTTCTTGGGCATTGTCATGCGTGCCACCACCCAGCGAATCCCGGCCTGGATATCTTTCTGGGCTTTGGATCCGAGCCCGGGAGCACGAACGGCTTTCATGAAGGCCGAGTATCCTGAGCGGCGAAAAGCCAATTCGTCTTTTGCATCCAACAGGGAGTTGTTGAGTCCCATGACCTGTGGCAACGGCGGAGGTGGCACAAATCCCAACGGCAAAGGTGGTCCGGAAGGACGAGCCGGCTTCTTGGCTGCCGGGGCCGACTTCTTGGCCGCCGGAGCCGACTTCTTGGGTGCCGAAGCTGGCTTTTTGGCCGCTTTTTTATCGGTACCCTGGGCGTAAACCGACATGCCGGTCAGCACCAGGCCGACACAAGCAGCGGCACAAGCAACCAATCCGCCGAGACGGATCGATTCGCAATTCGCACCCGAATGTCTCAAAACCAATTGTCCCTTCCATCACGCAACAAGAACCGATGAGCGGAGGAGGTCAAACCGACGACCACCGGACAACGGGTCCGCTGACTCTCAAATTAGCGTCAACAATGGGGATTTACCACCGGTTCCAACCCGACCTCATAACTCTGTTGTTGTACCTCGTGCCCTTCCCAAACGCCCCCTCCGGCCTATCACGCCACCAGGGTCGAGTGAATCGGGACTACGTCGTGTTGAGATGTGGAGTTTCGGGAACCGAAAAGATGTGATGCCACTGGAATACGGTGAGAAGGGATGAGTCGGAAAAGGACCGTTCCCAGTGAACTACACTTGGTTATCACCCCGAAATTCACGGGTGTCAAGCCGATTCGTCCCACCCGGACACTCGTTTCGTGTCATGAGTCCCGTTAGAGCCAAACAGGATGCTCTGTCCGGTCGTGTCCCCTCCGGATCGTTGGATTGTGCCGATTGTGCGGCAATGAGTTCGCGACACGGCCGACCGGTTCAGTCACCACGCGCGAACTCGAAAACTCGAGTCGGACAGGCCAACCGGAAGTAATCGGGAACCGGCAGAATGATCGAATCGGTCAGAGAACCGGCGTTAAACGCGATCCGCTCGTTCTCTTCCACCGCCGAATCCACGTAAAGCGGAAACGCCAGGATCGGCTCGCCAAACGGCGGCACGCTGCCCGGAACAAGCCCCGGTCGCCCGTCCGCGGCGGTCAACTCGCTCAATTCCTCGGCGGTCGCAAATCTCAGTTTCCGGACGCCCAGGGTTTTTCGGATCGTTCCCGAATGAGCACGACGGTCGGCCGGCAACACGAACACGGCAAACTTGTCATCCAGTTTCATGACCAGTGCCTTGCCGCCGTTCTTCAGTTCCTCACCGCGCACGCGAGCCGAGTCCTCGGATGTCCGCGTCGGCTCGTGATGCACCTCACGAAACGACACGCCATCCTCGGTCAGCCACTGACGAATGGACTCCAGTACTGTGGTCATGATTGCGGAGCATATCGAAACTGATCGGGTTTGACAGCCCACGGCGATTCTTCGACGATGCTCCGGTTCACCGTCCAACCAGAGATCTCCACGCATGTCATTCCCGGATTCTCGGCCGGCCGCCCCTGTCACCTCATCACACCAGTCGAATCGACCGGACGGTCCACCGACGACGACGGCCGACGAATCCGCATGTGTCACCCCGGCCTGCCCGGTGTGTGGTGGCCAGTTGATTGAAATCCGTCACAAGCTGACCTGCAGCCGTTGCCACGCGATCTGCGAAACCTGCTGCGAAGGTGGCCGGGGCTAGCCGGCGTGGTCACCGAAAGGACCAGCGGATGAGCATTCGCGAATTCGCCGAGCGGGTGCTGTTGAGCCGGTCGCTGGACGAGAAGTTGTCTCCCCCTTCCGGAGAACTCGACGACACCGACCCCGGCCTGGCCGTCTTTCCACTCCAGCCGGGACGTCCGGAGGAACTGGTCATCGCTCCGCGACGGTCGACTCCCCAGATGCCCGCCCCGGGCGCAATGGAGCGGATCGAATCGCGAGCCATCGCCCACCACATCATGGCCAATCACGAGTTGCAGGCGCTGGAAGTGATGGGATTGGTGCTGTGCGGCTTCCCCGAGGCGCCGGCGGAATTCCGGACAGGCCTGGTCGAGGTCATGGCAGACGAGCAGCGGCACACCCGCATGCACATCGAACGCGCCGCAGCCTGCGGGCTGACTTTCGGTGACCTCCCGGTGAATGGCTACATCTGGAAGAAATCCCAGGACTTCACCTGTCCCCTGGACTACCTGGCCGGTTTGCCGTTGGTCTTCGAGGGAGCCAACCTGGATCACACGCTGGCTTTCGCTGCAGTGTTCGACCAGGCAGGCGACACGCGAGGAGCGGCTGCCCTCAGGACGATCCACAGGGACGAAATCCGACACGTGCGGTTCGGTATCGAGTGGCTCAGGCGAATGAAGCCGCCAGGAGACAGTGACTGGGACACGTTCGCGCGTCACCTGCACTGGCCACTGCGACCATCCAAGGCCCGCGGCGAGGCATTCCAGCGAGACGCTCGGCTGGAGGCCGGGCTCGAAGCCGACTTCGTCGATCGGCTCGAATCACTCGAGATGGGTGAGTGAACCTTGATGATTCACCTGGCCAGCACCGCCTGGCTCAACTCATCCTCCAGGTAGCTCATGCGGTCCTCGGCCAGCGAGTGATTGCGGTTCCACGGTTGAGGAAACAGGATCGCCCGTCCACCACGTTCCCGGAACCTGTCGACGTTGGTGTCGTTGTCGTCGATCAACAATTGGTCGGGTCGGGCACAGACCCACTTGGGAGGGCCAATCAGGAACCTGCGAAAACCGCGGCCGAAGCGTCTTTGCAACCAGGTGATCTTGCCCGCGGCACAGAACGGGTCGCCGCTGGGACTGGTCAGGATACACCACGGACCGGTCGACTCGACCAGTTCGAACAGGTCATCGCACCATGGGTAAGGCTCGAGCGTCGCCCAGAAATCCGCTCCGGCCTCGGCAATCGGACCCCAGAACTCCGGGCCGCTGATCCCCAGCACCTCGGACATGTCCCACTCGCCAGCTGGCCAGTCCTGGAGAACCTCGAGCCGATCGTGCAGGCGGAGGGCTGCGGTGACAAAGTCGACCAGCACGCCATCCATGTCGACCAGCAGGCCCAGTGCAGTTGAATCCTCAGAATTTGTCACGGTATCACAAACCTCGTACAAGCGGCTAAACTGGTCAGTAGGCCGGTCGAGAATACCGGTCGGGATTCAAAAGGAAAACCAATGATTCGCTCACACCGCCTGATACTGCTCACGCTCGGACTCCTGGCCATGCTGACGGCCCGGTCCGAGGCACACTTCCTGTTCATCCGAATCGGAGGGCAAGCCGAGGCCGGACGCCAGGTCGACGTGTTCTTCAGCGAGATCGCCCGGGCCGGTGACCCGCTGTGGGTCCCCCGGGTCTCCCACACGAAACTCTGGATGCAGACCACCCCCGGCAAGTTCCAGCCACTGGTGGTTCGCTCGTTGCCCGACCGCCTGCGATCCCGGCTGTCGGCCCGCGGAGCGGTGTTTGTCAGCGGCGAATGCACCTGGGGCGTGCTGGAACGGGACGTGCCGTTCCTGTTGAGATATTTCCCCGGTGCCATTCATGGAGACGCCA
>CAWVUS010000280.1:0-7150 GCA_963933195.1 uncultured Planctomycetaceae bacterium | reverse complement strand
AGGCCCAATTGCCTGCCGAGACCCAGCCTGCCGAGACCCAGCCTGCCGAGACCCAGCCTGCCGAGACCCAACCTGCCGACGGCATGACACTCAGGCAGTTGCTCCGTGCCGGGGGCACCATCGGGCTGGTGATCCTGGGATTGTCAATGGCCATGGTCGCCCTGATCGTCGAACACATGTTGACGATCCGCCGCAAGTCCCTGATGCCCGACGGTCTGGCCGATTCGGTTTCCTCGCTGGTGGCCACCGGTCGCTTTGCCGATGCAGAGCGGTTGTGCCGTGAACGACACAGTTTTCTGGGGGCGGTTCTGGCCGAGGGATTGGCCGAGGCTCCGCTGGGGTACGCGGCCGTCGAAAAATCCATGGAAGACGCAAGTGCAGAACAGTCGGCCCGCCTGTTCCGTAAGATCGAATACCTGTCGGTCATCGGCACCATCGCCCCGATGCTGGGACTGCTGGGCACCGTCTGGGGCATGATCGTCGCGTTCCAGGAATTTGCCACCAAGCTCAATCCCCCTGTCAGTGAACTCGCGCCCGGGATCTACCAGGCCCTCGTCACCACGCTGATGGGATTGGGAGTGGCCGTTCCGGCGTTGTCTGCTTTCGCCATCTTCCGGAACCGGATCGATGAACTGGTGGCCGAGGCGAGCTTGACGGCCGAACACGCCTGGACCGGGTTCAAGCGAGCCAGTCTTGGGCTAGCCGGCGGGCAGACTCGTCCACAGGCCAGTGGCAGCCAGTCCCAGTCAGCCGGACGACGGGAACGCCGCGTGCCACCGGTCGCGATCGAACGGCCCGAGGAACCCTCGACATGAGAATCCCCATCCGCGCGAGGCGGCTGGGTGTTGCACTGGACCTCACGCCGTTGATCGACATCGTCTTCCTGCTGGTGATCTTTTTCCTGGTCGCCAGCCACACGGCACGGACCGAATCGACCGAACCGGTGGAATTGCCACTGGCCAGCGAGGTCGATGACGGCCAGGACCAGGTGCCACGACGGCTGGTGGTGACCGTCACCGCCGACCAGGTGCTGCACGTTGGTGGCCGCATGGTCACGCTGGACCAGGTCGCCGACCTGTTGGCCAAAGCCGCCGCCGAAAAGCAGGACGCCGCCTACGAAGTCCGTATCCGGGGTGACCGGCGGGTTCCGTTTCATGCCGTCGAACCGCTGATGATCGCCTGCGCCCAGGCCGGTATCACCCGAATCGGCTACGCCGTGCTTCCCGAATGACTTCACCCGATCTGGATCGCCCCACACACACGATGCCTGGTAGCCCATGAGAGTTCCCTCGGCCCACTTCCACCGGCAGCGCGATGACAGCCAGGCCATGACGCCGTTGATTGATGTCGTGTTTCTGCTGCTGATCTTTTTCGTGTGCGCCTCGACCGACCAGGTTCGCGAGAGCCTATTGCCCACGGAACTTTCCGGAGGCGCCATCGAGGCCTCTGACTCGATCCCCGGGCCACGGCCGTTGGGCGAGGCTTGGGTGCGGGTGCTGTCTCCCAACAACACCGGAGATGGTTTACGGATCGAAGTCGAAGGACGATTGTTTTCCGGTCCCGACCGTCACCGGCTGCTTTCGACATTCCTCAAAACACTGGCCCAAACCGCGCCCGAATTGCCGGTGATCCTGGACATCGAGCCAGAGGTTCCCCTCGGTGAAGCGCTGGCCACCTACGACGCGGCGCGGGCGGCTGATTTCCAAGCCATTCACTTCGCCATCGCCGCGCCCACGACCAGCGACACCGTCCCGGCGGCCGCTCGTTAAATACCCACCAGCGACCGGTCTCCCGTTCTCTTGAAGTCCCCGTACCCATCTGGCATAGTTCAGCCTTTGGCCGGGGTCCCTGTGGGTTCCGGCTAAGAATTGTGACGTTCCGGGTCCCGTTTGTGGCCCCGTCGATCTCGACGCGTAGGCGCGTCTTGTGATGCGGGACGCGCCGGACCTGTATGCGATGATCAACCCGGCAGGACGCCGGGAATTTGGACACCATGATGATCCCGACGCTGGCCGAAACCGCCACGACGATCCAGTCAACTCTCGAGGGATGGGACGTCCTCCCCGAAAGCGGGGCCATGTTTCTGGCCGCGGTGATTCACGTCGCGCTGGTTGCCGGCTTTTTTGGCCTGCCGGCGGGCATTTTCATCTGGGCTGAACGCAAGGTCTCAGGACGAATCCAGGATCGGCTTGGCCCCACCCGGGTCGGAGGCAAGTTCGGCTGGCTCCAGGCACTCGCCGATGGCGGAAAACTGGTCCAGAAAGAAGATCTTGTCCCGGCCGATGCGGACGGGCCGCTTTTCCGGGTTGCCCCCTACGTGGTGGTCGTGAGTTCCCTGGCGGCCTTGATGTTCCTGCCCTTCTCCGACGGGTGGATCGCCGTCAGCCTCGACATCGGGCTGTACGTCATGCTGGCGGTGATGTCACTGGAGGTTATCGGAGTGATCCTGGCCGGATACGCCAGCGGCTCGAAGTGGGCGTTGTTCGGCGGTATGCGGGAAGCCGCACAGATGGTCAGCTACGAGATCCCCATGTCAATCTGCGTGGTGATTCCCATCGTCACGGCCGGCTCGTTGAACCTCAACGAAATCGGTGCCATGCAGAGTGGATGGTTCGGCAACTGGATTCTCCTGAACGACCCGTTCACCTTCATCGCCTTCTTCGTCTACTTCGTCTGTGCCACGGCCAGTTGCAAGCGGGCCCCCTTCGACCTGGCCGAGGCCGAAAGTGAACTGGTGGCCGGGTTCCTGACCGAATACAGCGGTTTCCGCTGGAGTTTCTTCTTCCTGGCCGAGTACGCCAGTATGTTCACGGTGTGTGGTATCGCCGTGCTGCTGTTCCTGGGAGGCTGGCACACCGGTATCCCAGGCCTCGACGGCGTACTCGACGGCCCCCGTTACGGTTCCGGCGGCTTTGTCTTCAACTGGCTCGCCAACCTGCTGGGCTTTGGTGTGTTCTTTGGCAAGGCCTCATTGCTGGTCTGCGTGCAGATCTGGATCCGCTGGACACTCCCAAGACTGCGGATCGACCAGGTGATGATGACCTGTCTGAAGTACCTGGTGCCCATCAGTTGCGTGCTGTTCCTGGGTGCGGTGATCTGGCCCCTGGCACTCTCGGTCACCGGCCGCACCACCTGGGGCGATCCGGCCGGCAACCGCGTCGCACCCACGCTGAGGCTGGAATCCAGCACCACACCGAACTCCACATCGAACTCCACACCGGGTCCGCTGGCCGCCTCCAACAAGGAGACCGCCCCGTGACCGAACAAACACTCTTCTGGATCTTTGCGATCCTGGCCGGCGGAGGGGCGATTGGGGTGGTGATCCTGCAGGACATCGTCCGCATGGCCTTTTCGCTGATCATTTCGCTGGGATCCACCGCCGGGCTGTTCTTCCTGGTCGGAGCCGACTTCGTCGCTGCCACGCAATTGCTCGTCTATGTCGGTGGCACCCTGGTGCTGTTGATCTTCGGCGTGATGCTGACGGCCAGTGGCCCGTTCCAACGAATCAAGATGTCCGCGGGCGAGACCTTCCTGGGTGCCGCCGTGGGATTGCTGTTCTTTTCGGTGATTGTCTTCACCGTCATCGATGTGAACTGGGAAGCCGGCAACAATCGGCAGGTGGCCACCACTCCCGGTGACGAAACCGGCAACACCTCGCGGGCCATCGGCCTGCGACTGGTCGGCATCGCCGCCGACACCAATATCGGTATGGACACGAAGAAAAACAGCCGGGCAGGCTACCTGCTGCCATTCGAGATCGTCTCGGTTCACCTGCTGGTTGTCCTGGTCGGAGCCGCCTACCTGGCCCGTGCCAAGCGTCAAGAACCGTCCCAGTCGAGCGAGGAGAACGCCTAGCCGATGGAAATCTCCCTGACACATTACCTGGTCATCGGCGCCGTGATGTTCGTCTCTGGCGTGGTCTGCATGGCCACCAAACGAAACGGGATTGCAGTGTTGATGGGCGTCGAACTGGTCCTCAACGGGGCCAACGTCAACTTCGTCGCCTTTGCCCGGTACACCAACCTTGGACTCGACGGCCAGATCATTTCGCTGTTCGTTATCGTATTGGCCGCCGCCGAGGCAGCCGTCGCGCTGGCGATCGCATTGAACTTCTACAACAACCACCAGACTATCGACGTCGACAGGGGCAACCAGCTGCAAGGCTGATCGCCCCCCACTCGCCCTGACAAGAACGACCACTCCGGAATCACGATGGACATCAAGGCCTGCCTTCTGAGCACCGCGTGGCTGCTGCCTCTCGTCGGCTTTGTCGTCGAGATCTTCGGCGGCTACTGGTCGCACCACGCGCAGGGCGGTCGATTCAAATCACGACTCCCGGCCTACATCGCCGTGAGTTGCATCGGCGGTGGGTTCCTGCTGAGCCTCTCGGCACTGCTGATGGGCATTTCCGATTTCGATCTCTCGTTGTGGGACTCTGCCGACCACCATGACTCAACAGAACACGCCAGCCACTTTTCAGTCGCTGACAAACCAGACACTCACGCCGCAGACGGTCACGCCGCAGACGGTCACGCCGCAGACGGTCAGGGCAAGCCCAAGTACGTCAGCGGCCAGCTCTACGAACTCGCCCGCTTTGGCGAACTGCGGATTGCCATCGACTACTACATCGACAGCCTGACACTGGTGATGTTCACCATGGTCACACTGATCGCCACCTGCATCCACATCTTCGCGATCGGGTACATGGACGATGAGCGGGAAGAGGATCATGTCGATCACGAGGTGCACATGGCCGACGGGTCGCACCTGCATCGTCCTGGTCGCTTCTACCGATTCTTCGCCTATCTCTCCCTGTTCTGTTTCTCCATGCTCGGCCTGGTGCTGGCTGGTAACATCTTCATGGTGTTCGCCTTCTGGGAACTGGTCGGCATCTGCAGCTACCTGCTGATCGGGTTCTATGTCGAGCGGCACTCGGCCTCGACCGCCGCCAACAAGGCATTCATCGTCAACCGTGTTGGCGATTTCGGATTCATCATCGGGCTGATGATCCTGGTCACCTCCTTCGGCACTTTCAGCTTCACCGCTTACAACGACCACGCCGGCCTCAACCCGGCTCCCGGCCTGTTCGACATGGCCCGGGACAGCCAGGGGGGAGTGCTCGTCCACGAGACCGAGCAGGACGGCCGGGTTATCGAGTTCCAGCAGGCCCACGGGACGCACAGTTCGATCCCCTACTGGCTGATGGTCACGGCCGGGCTGGGCATCTTCGCCGGATGCATCGGCAAGAGCGCCCAATTCCCTCTCCAGACATGGCTACCCGACGCGATGGAGGGCCCCACTCCCGTCTCGGCACTGGTCCATTCGGCCACGATGGTCGCCGCAGGGGTTTACCTGGCCGGGAGATTTTTCCCGGTTTTCCTGCCCGAGGTCCTGCTGACAATCGCCTACACCGGAGCCATCACGTTGTTCGTGGCAGCCACGATCGCGGTGGTGGCCACCGACATCAAACGCGTGCTGGCCTATTCGACCATCAGCCAGCTCGGTTACATGATGCTGGCCATCGGACTGGGCGGGTGGATTGCCGGGCTGTTCCACCTGATCACTCACGCGTTCTTCAAGTCATTGATGTTCCTGGCCTCCGGCAGCGTGATCGTCGGTTGTCACCACGAGCAGGAAATGCCCCGCATGGGCGGCCTGCGGAAGAAGATGCCGATCACCGCCTACACGATGCTGGTCGGCGTGATCGCGATCTGTGGACTGGCCATCCCGCTTCACTGGGTGTTCCACCTGTTCGGCTCGGAAACGGGTCCCGGCTTCGACATCGCCTTCTCCGGCTACCACTCCAAGGACGCGATCGTGGCCACGGCGATGACATACGCCGGCCTCAACTCGGTCCACTCGCTGCTGTTTTTGGCCCCACTGGTCACGGCCGGAATCACCGCCTTCTACATGTTCCGACTCTGGTTCTACACCTTTGCCGGTGAACCACGCGACCTGGAACTTTACGACCACTGCCACGAATCGCCCCGGGTCATGACGGTCCCGCTGCTGATCCTGTCGTTCTTTGCCATTTTCGTTGCCGTCGGCGGAGAAAGCGGACCGCTGTACTCACTGCTCAAACAGGGTGGTCTCGAACAGGTACAGGATGTCGCCGGTTCGGGTATCGTCTTGCCCAAGACCGCACAGATCCACGACAACCACTTCAGTGCGGGTGTCCTGGCCCTGCTGGTGGCTGGACTGGGTGCGCTGCTGGCCTACCTGATGTACTGCCATCGCCGACCTGACCCGGCGCTGATCAAGCGGCAATTCGCCGCGACGCACGAGTTCCTGGTCGAGAAGTGGCGATTCGATGAACTCTACGACGCGATGTTCGTCCGCCCGGTCCATGTCGTCGCGAGGTGGTTCGCCGGTTTCGACGGCACGGTGCTCGACGGATTCCTCCACTGGGTCGCCCGGACGGGCGTGACCATCGCCGGCTGGGATCGACAAATCGATGAACGAATCGTCGACCGGACGGTCGACTGGATGGCGGAAAAGACCCAGGAAATTGGTCGGTCGTTACGCGGTGTCCAAACCGGACGACTCCGCCAGTACGTCATGTTCATCGCCCTGGGCGTCGTCACACTCTTCGTATTGATCTTCACACTTTTTCCCAACCAGACCTGATCAACGGCCTCTCCACCACGGGCAGTCCCCGACCAGGAAGCTGACAAGCCATGTTCGAACAACCATTCCTTCCGACCCTAATCATCTTCGCTCCCACCCTTGGCGCCCTCGCCCTTGTGTTGATGCCCAAGGACAACGAGGACTCGTTAAGGTACACGGCGCTGGCCGTCACCGTGGCCACGTTCCTGCTGACCCTGATGTTGCTGCCCGGCTACGACACCTCCAATCCCGGCATGCAGTACGAGGTCTCCTACGAGTGGATCCCCAACTGGAACATCAATTACCAGTTGGGCCTGGATGGCATCAGCCTGCCGCTGGTACTGCTGACCAGTTTCATCTCGCTGTGGGCCATGGTCGCCTCGTGGAGCATCACCAAGCAGATCAAGGGCTACCTGATCCTGTTCCTGCTGCTGGAAACGGGAATGCTGGGCGTCTTCATGGCGACAGACTTCTTCCTGTTCTACGTCTTCTGGGAAGTCATGCTGCTGCCGATGTACTTCCTGATCGGCATCTGGGGCGGACC
>CAWVUS010000279.1:0-7220 GCA_963933195.1 uncultured Planctomycetaceae bacterium | reverse complement strand
GATTCCAGGCAGAGGCTATGTACTGAATACACTGGGCATCGCTCAATACCGAGCGAAGAAGTATCAGGAAGCCCTGGCAACTCTCACGCACGCAGAAAAGCTCAATGCACCCCTGTACGGTGGTGTGTCATTACGAGACCTCGTGTTCCTGGCCATGACTCATTTTCAGCTCAACTCGAAGACCAAGGCGGCAGGCCTTCTGAAAAAAGTCAAAGCCCTCGCCAAAACAAAAAAGGTAAGGAACGCAGATCTTGAGCGTTTCATCAAAGAAGCCGAAACACTGATCGAGGGTCCGCCGCAAGGGAAAAAGTGACCCCGTGCAAGGCAGGACGGCCGCCTGCGGCAACGCAGTGGCTTCAGTTTTCGAGAAACACAAATCGTGGACCGGAAGATCGTGCTGCAAGGTGTTCGGCTGGGAGTCGCCGATTCACCGATAGACGATTGAGATGGCAAGCACCTCGACGAACTGCGTTTCCCCTGGTGGGACGGACGGCCCGGACCCTACAGGATCTGTTCGATTACCCGACCACGACTGATGGGAAGCGGACGGCCGCTCGTGTCATGCAATTCTGTGTCGGGCGAATAGCCCAGGCAATGAAAGACCGTTGCCATCAAGTCACGAGGCTCCACTCTTCCGGAAATCGGATAGGCGGCGCGGTCATCCGACTCGCCGTGAACAACGCCGCCCTGCACGCCGCCTCCAGCCAGTGCGATCGAAAAACAATTGCCCCAATGATCTCGTCCGGCCCGGGTGTTGAACTTCGGCGTGTGGCCAAATTCGCCCACCCATAAGACGAGGGTCTCGTCCAACAGCCCCCGGTCGGACAGATCCGTCAACAAGGCCGAGTAGGCCTGGTCCATCCACGGCATTAAAAACCGTTTCAGCAGATCGTTGTGTTTGTCGTGAGTGTCCCAGCTTCCTCCATTCGGTTCTTTGTCGACCTTGGCCCAGTTGACCTGCACGAGCGAGACACCGGCCTCTACAAGACGCCGCGCCAGCAGGACACTCTGCGCCCAACGGCTCCGACCGTAACGATCGCGTGTTGCATCGGTTTCCTGTGATAGATCAAACACAGAGCCGGATTTCGAACGCCCCAACAGCCCTATCGCCTGTTTTCTCTGACGATTCAAACTCGCCACGGCGGTCGATTCAGCGACGCGTCCAGCGCGGCGATTCACTTGTTCCAGCAGAGCGAGTCGTTTTCCGAGACGCCGCTCGGAAATCTCTTTTGGCAGAGCGAGATCTGGGATTTTGAAGTCCGCCTGGGACGGGTCGCAAGTCAGTAACCACGGATCGTATTGCGGCCCCAACACTCCGCCCGTTTGTCCGGGCCACGGAATCACACCCATGTTGGCGATGCGATTGGGAAGCGTGACGGCTTGTGGAAGAGCTCCGAATCGTTGATCGACATACTGCGCCATTGCTCCCCAGTGGGGGGCCAGGTTGGGCCGCTTCGAGATGGCGCTTTCCGCGTTCAGCGGAATGTGCGGCACACCGGTCATCATCTGATAACCGCTTGACGAATGCGCGTTGTCATTCGTGACCATCGCTCGGAGCACGGCGATCTTGTCGGTCAACTGGGCCGTTCGCGGCATGAGTTCGCCGACGAACAACCCGGGTGTTTTGGTGGCAATCGAACCAAACGCACCGCGGACTTCTTCGGAGGCTTGCGGCTTGGGATCCCATGTCTCGTGCTGCGGCGGGCCGCCCCCGAGAAAGATCACGATCACGGACTTCGCTCGGCCGAGCGCAGTCCCCGAGGAGAGCACCGGTGGACCGGCAGCCAGACCGCCGCCGCCGATCGCTGCCCCGGCCAAGGCGGACCCGCCGAACAACCAATCTCGCCGCGTAAAATGGTTACCGTGCATCGTTTTCGCCAATTCCCGCCCCCTCGACATGTCCGTCCCTCAGTCAACCCGCGATCGTGCCGCCGTACTCATGGAATTCATATCAGCTTATCCGTGGCCGGTCCACTTCTCCATCTCATTAACCAATACGCCGAGAACTCGTGCGAGGCCAGACGTCCGACAATTGCGTCGTGAACGAAACCCAACTGCCACGTGGGATTTGTTTTTTGGACCAATTCCCTTCGCCGCTACTGACCGCGTTTCGAACCAAACGGTTTGCACACTGCGACTGGGATGGGGAGACTCGAGAGGACGTTGCGCGAATCCGGAGGATGTTATGCCCGTTCTGTTCGAAATTCTTTTTGTTGGTTTGGGCGGGTGGGTTGGGCTGCGGATGATTCGATCGGGAATATCAGCAATAACTGCGGGTGAACTCCGACCAGTAGATACTCCAGATGAGGAGGCAGCGCCGCATCGCATCCGACGAGAAACGTATCCCAAAATCTTTTGGTTCAATGTCGTTTGGCTAATCGGGGGAGGTGTTGCCGCAGCGATCTTTGCGATAACGGTTTGTGCGGGGTTGGTGAAATTCTCGTAAATGGAAAAGCGTCTGTGACAGTGGTTCGGATTCGGCCTGTCACCGAATCCATATCAACCGATAGTTGAGCGGTGGAACCGCCACGACGAGAGAACTGCCGTTCACAACGACGCCTTTCTTTGTAAAGGCGTCAATTACTGTGAGCGGATCGGCTGATTTCAGACGATCCCAGGCGACGGTGAGCTTTGCGGTCCTGGCCTCTCGGGTCGTGTTGTAGACGACCACAAGCGACTCGCCCGTGGGTTTCCTGTAAACGCTCGCCTTGATCTCTTCAGTCTGTCCTCCGATGAGCTTGGCATTATCCCAGTAGCCGAAGAACTTCACGTCGCCAAGGCCAAATTCGTCCTGGACGGCGTACAGCGGCCTGACGGCTCCATAGTTCGTCCCGGTGATCGGCCAGACGAAGATGTCCAGCAGTAGTCCGATACCGAGCATGTGATGGGTCTTTTCGACACTGACCGTTCCAACACTGCCGTCCTCGCGGCGAACGGCCACGTCCTTGTCTTCGAGAACCGCTGCCCTCTGCCATGCGGGCAACCACCACGGAATGCCACCGAAATGCTGCGCCCGGAACTCGGCTCGTAGTTCATCAAGCGGAAGCACGTCGAGGTAGTTGTCCCTCAACTGGCCAAACCAGTTGCCTTCGCCCGGTTCCCAAACATCCAGGAACGACAGGATAGGCGCGCACGAATTTTCGGAAGTGTGACCGGCGATAATCGCAGCTGGATTCTCTTGACGGAGCATCGTGTACATCCGTTTCCAGATCTCCCGATTTGCCACAATCGGAAATTCAGCCCGGCTCGCAACACCGTCGCGTTCGTATCCGAGACCGTTCTTCACATCGAGAGCAGGCTGGCACAGACCGGCAAAATCAACATAAAGCCCGTCGTGGCCGTATTCTCTGATTAGTTCGCGGTGCTTCCAGACCATGAAGTCGATATACGACGGAACAGGACGCACGGCGGCATATTTGTAGAGCCCAGATCCGAGGCTGGAGAAACCCAGCGGGTTGTACCACTCCTTCCAGTAGAAGTCGCATTCGGGCATTCCGGGCGCCATGAATGCGAACATGCTGTAGGGAAGCACCCTGTTCCCAAATCGTTTTGACTTCGGGCGACGAGTCTTCTTGTTTTTGGCCCCCCCCTTGTGGTCCCGCCACATTTCCGGGCCACCGGCGTGTAGGCTCTTGACGTGATTCCGAAACCAACCTGAGTCTTTGGCGACAGGAAATGCAAAATGCCTGTGCGCGGCCTTATGTGGCCAGGGATACGCGATCCACAATTTTACGTCGCTCTTCCATCTCAAATAGTCTGCTTTCGGACCTGCAAACGGGGCGGCATCACGCCAGGTTCTCCAACCGGTTGGTAGCGGTTTGGTGGGCGTAGCCTCCAGGATCAACCTCAGCTTCCACGGCCGAACGAGCGAGACCCGCTTACTGGCAAACCGATAGATGACCGTGATGTCGCCGTTGGACTCACGCACAATCGAGAAGGTTCCATCACCACCGTCGATCAGAGAACCGTCGTGCTCGGTCGCACCACACAGCCCGAAGTCGTCCGTGCCAATCCACCAGTAGCCACCAGCCCCAAGGATCTTCCCCACCCCCTTGGGAAGAAACCCCCTGGCCCTTGAGCCTTGTGAGTACAGACGGGCGAATTCACTGCGGATCGGTATCCGCACCTCCATCAGCTCAACCGCAGCCCCTTCGGCCGGTTTCAGCGACAAATCATGTAGCAGAAATCCATCAAATTCCGTTTGTGTCCGCCAACTCATCTCGCCCAGCTCGCATTGCGACGTCCCCTCCCAAACCACTTCCGCCTTGGTTTGTTTTGCGACACGCCGACTTCCCGAAGTCCAACTCACGTCCGAACCATCGCTGACGGCCCGGAAACTGACAGGGCCCGCCAGGATCGAAGCGCCCTGCGTCTGTATCTTCGCCGGCAGACCCAGTGCTCCCAGTTGGTAATCGCGTCCCCAGACCTTGATGCGGTCCTGGTCGACCTCGACAGGAGTCCATGGCTGCGGCGGTGTGTCGCTCACCCCAACCTTCTCTTCAAGCCAGACCGGCGGACCGGGAACAACAAACCTGGTTGTCAGCGAAGCGGTGGCCTTGCCGTCTCGGGTCGTGAGGTCCGAGATCACCCTGTATTCGCCTTGTGGTAATTTGGCGTACGGGATGACGGCGTGGCCAAACCGCCCTGTCGTCCGCGTGATGACCGCGGGCAACGTTCCACTCGCAGGCTCCAGTCGAGCTTTGCCGGAGAAATTGCCGGTGCGGTCGCCGCTGTCAATCTCGACAACCAGCGTCTTTTTGGTTGGATCCGGCACGACCTTGGCCGTGGGCTTCATAAAGTCTAACGGGATATCCATGCCCCGTTTGCGAGTCAGCGAGTTGGCCGCAGCCCAGTCAATCTCCTCTCGGGTCAACGCGCGGTCATAAATGTAGACCTCGTCGACAAGCGTGTGGGCTCGACGGGCCGCATTTCCTCCGAAGTCGCCGATGAGAATCTTTCGCAGGTCCTCCGGTTCGGGGACCGAACCAGATTCTGCCGAACAGTCGTGGGTCCAGCCTTCCCCTGAGGCCTTGATGCCACCGATGTAGAAACCCAACCGCTTGCCTTTTTTCCAGGTCAGTGCGTGCCAGTTCCACCTCCCTTTGAGCGGATTGCATCCGTAGGCCCTGTTGGCCATTTTGTTCGTCGATCGCACAACAAACTCTCCCGCACCCGGTGGCCTGATGTAGAAGAATATCCGCCCGCCTCCAGTGACATCGATGAAACGGTGAAAGTGGCCGTCGTCGTGATCCCAATTCTGGGCATAAATCCAGAACTCGATCGTGCCTTCGCTGGCATTGATATTGTCCTTGGCGGGAAACTCGACGTAACCCTCTCCGTCCCCCGTGCGCAACGCCGACCCACGAAAACCAAGTCCGTCGGCATTCAGCGTTCCACCACCCTCGTGAAACTTCGCCCGCGAACTTCCAGCGGCGTAATCGGCATCCTTGGCCTGGTCGAATGCAGCGTAGAACAGCACGCCCCCTCTTTTCGAAGGGACAGGCTCAGAAGCAGCGACGGTCCCGACACCGTGCAGACCCGCACAGATCAAAACCGCGACCATCGACACCGAGATTCCCTGGCTCGTCATTTTTGTCTGTCCCGATAGCTAGCAATCGTCCAAGAGCGGCCAACCATTTGTGATTTCCGATTCCGTGTGAACCGCCACTCCGGTTCAACCTGTTGTTGTGCAGTTCTTGTTTTCAGAGTCAGTTGTCCGGCCGAATCGCCCACATATTGCCTTTACTGCATGACGACAATGATCAGCCAGTTGTGGCGAATGACGCACAAGCGATGTGCAGGAGGTTACGGCAATCGCCAACGCACCGTCTCGGTCACGAACTTGTCCGGGGGTTGTTTCAGGTACGCCGTCAACGCGTATCCTGTCAGCAAGCTGCCGTCACCAAGTTGAACCGTCACCGGCCATCCCACCTGGTTATGGGTCGAAAGTGCCAATTGAACGGGATGGTCCCGGTCCCAGGTACGGCCGCCGTCGCGGCTCACAATGGCATAAACTCCGAAAGGCAGGTGGTAGTTCGAATACGTGGCGAGAAGTCGACCGTCCTTCAGTTCGGTAAGAAAGGCATGCACCTCTGCGGTACGGGAAATCGCACGCGGACGAGACCACGTCTTTCCATCGTCGCGTGACTCGGTGAGCAGCGTGATTCCAAAACCATGCATGTCTTTGTTCGGCGACCCTTTCTGAAGACTACGGATTGTCGCCAACAGTCGACCATCACGCAGACGGATGGCCGAGACTTCTCCAAAACGACGTTTTTTGTCCCACTTGATGAGACCCTCGGCGAATGACCAACTTTTGCCGCCATCTCGTGATCGGCACAGTTGGAAATTGGGGCTCCCGACGTTCGCCTGCGACCAGTCGAACTTTGCGGCTCGCACGAACAACAGCGAGCCATCCTTTTCCGCAATCATATTGCGTGGGAGATCGCTGCCTCGCAGGACCGATCGTTCCCAAGTCCTGCCGCCATCGGTAGAGCGAGCCAAGTTGATTTCTTCTTTGTATTTCGTTCCTGGCCCGAAGTAGCCTTTCTGGGCCGACAATACGACTGACCCGTCCGGCAATGCCGTGAGGCTCGGCTCTTTACCTGTTAGTGGGGTCTCGCCGATGATTTTCCACGTTTCCCCATTGTCTGTTGATGAGTAAACGAAGATGTCGAATATTTTTTTGGTTGCATCTTCGTCGTTGTTATTTTTGCACGTCGCCAATAACAGTTTGCCATCCTTCAACACCGTCATTCCGCATTTGTAGTTCCCCCGTGGGCCGACACGTGTCCGGACGGCATGCTGCCGATTCCAGAACACCACCTCCTGGCGATCTTGCCCGTTGTAGCCGGTGATGGCGACGACATACTTGTCGTAGTCATAGCCAGATAGCAGCGTGGCGTTGCGAGTACGGTCCAACTCCGTCTTGCCAACACGCTCCGGATTCGTGGCCTCCACTTCCGGTGATGCGTTTATCAGCCACGCCCAGGTGGCGACAGGAACGGCGAGCCCCCAGGTCAACGCGAGTGCGAAAAGAACCGGAAGCCTTTTGAACGGGTGTTTCATGAATGGAACTCCGGCGCGATGCCTTTGCGAAACAATTTCCTGGCGCCCGACTCGAAAGACTTTCCCTTCCAGGCCTTGCGCCGTCATTTTATTCGTTGGACTACAACGGCCACCGGGCGGGACGTCGATTGTCCGATTTGCGGCCCGGTGAC
>CAWVUS010000278.1:0-7299 GCA_963933195.1 uncultured Planctomycetaceae bacterium | reverse complement strand
CGAGGTCAGCGAACAGGGGATTGGTTCGGACAACGTCAATGACGTGACCGTCCGAAACCACTCGGCACAACAGCTTGTGCGGGCCCGTTTCACCGACAAACTGTTTTCGCGATTTGATGAATGTGTCGAGGCGATCGATGAAAAAGTCTCGCGAATCACGATGGGCGAGTGAGTGGCACGTCGGTCGAAGTGGTGACGAGTACGGAAAACCTTTTTGACCGTCTCGATACGGGGGGTATAATCAAGAGACCTCTCTGAGGCGGTCGGTGGTTCTCTCCGACCGGCGTCCGATTCTTGGTCGCCACATCAGTTGTCCCGGCAACACGCATAGCATTCGCTCTGAAATTCATGGATCCACAAAGCCCGCTGTCGGAACCGCCGGAGCAAGATTCCGGTGATGGTTCTTCCGACCAGCCTGGTGTTCCGCACCAACCGGTTGTGGGTTTGCCCGATGATGCGGCCGCGACGGTAATCAGTGCCGAGCAGCAGTGGCTGGGTGAGTCGATCCCGATGGGGCCGGGTTCGACATTGTGTGGTCGCTTGTTTCCACCGACTGCAACGATCATCGACGGTGTCGCCACCGCAGGATCCCCGACGCTCCAGAGTCCGGTTGGTGTCGAACTGGACCATTTCATCATCGATGAGCGGATTGGTGTTGGAGGAATGGGAGCGGTTTTTCGCGCCCGTGATACCCGGTTGGGACGTGGCGTGGCCTTGAAGGTGCTCAGCCCGGTCCAGTCGTTGGATTCGGGCGCGGTGCAGCGTTTTCGGAATGAAGCGAGGGCGGCGGCGGGGCTGGATCACGACAACATCGCACGAGTCTTCTACGTGGGAGAGGACCGTGGGTTGCACTTTATCGCGTTCGAGTACATCACCGGCACCAATGTCCGGGATCTCATCGTCGCCGGTGGCCCTCTCGATCCAGCCGACGCCGTCAATTACACCCTGCAGATTGCCTCGGCGTTGGTCCACACCAACTCCGTGGGAGTGGTTCACCGCGACGTCAAGCCGTCGAACATCATCATCACGCCGACGGGACGTGCGAAATTGGTCGACCTGGGTTTGGCCCGAAATCCCGAGTTGAACCAGACGTCGGAGGACTTGACTTCCGATGGCACCACGCTGGGGACCTTCGATTACATTTCGCCCGAGCAGGCCCGTGATCCACGGGGTGTGGATGTCCGTTGCGACATCTATTCCCTGGGTTGCACGCTGTATCACATGCTCACCGGAGAACCGCCCTACCCCGACGGCAATGCGTTCCAGAAGCTGCTCGATCACCAGGGGAAACAGCCTCCCGATCCAGCTCGCAAGAACCCCCGTGTCTCGGAACGGCTCTCGAGTGTGATCCGGCGGATGATGGCCAGTGATCCCGACAAGAGGTTTGCGACGCCCGAGGCGTTGATCCGCGAGTTGATGTTCGTGGCCGAGGAACTGGGCCTGAAGGGTGTGTCTTCAGAAGGCATGGTCTGGATGTCGGCTGGAGCACTTTCGGGTCGCAACTGGGAAAAGCACATCGGGTGGATGACGACCGTTGCCCTGTTGTTGATTGTCGTGGTCGTGCTGAGATTCCAGCCGGTGGATCGGGGAGACTCGGTTCCGATTGGCGACGATTTCGCCCTTGTCGGTGATGGCGCAGCGGAGAATCCCGCGGGTTCGGGGCCCGAGATTGTTGATCCGGCGAGCCTGCCACCTCTCAGCGACGTGGTGTCGGCCGACAGTGATGATCCGGGTGTCGTCGCCGGAGGCACTCCGGCGTCAGAAAGCAACGGTGGTGTGACACAGGCGGCCGGTCCGCCGGCCGGCAGCGGTAACGTGGCCGAACCATCCGATGCCAAGGGGCTGCGACCGGACGGCCGCGTGGTGGCCGGGACGTCGAAAAAATCCACTCCGAAATCGGTCGCCTCGCAACCGGAGACCAGCAAGGTCGAGGTTCCATCGGAGACCAAGTCCGTGGTGCCGTCGGCGGTTCCCTCCGCCGCAGTGCCTGCATCTCCGGTGTTGGTGATTTCGGTTGATGGGACGCGACAGCGTCCCTACCCGACCCTGAACGCGGCACTGGTCGATGCGGTTGACGGTAGCCAGATCGTATTGCAGTACAACGGAGTGCGAGTTGAGAATCCGGTCCGGGTGGCGAGAAAGAATATTACGATTCGGGGAGCCGAGGGATTTCGGCCAGGGATCGAGTTTCGTCCCAAGAAGACTGGTGGTGATGGTGTTCAGCCGCGGATGATCACCGTCACCGCCGGCCCGTTGCAGGTGATCAACGCCGAGTTGAGGATGGTGGTGCCTCGTGGTGAGTCCACCTCGCTGGCCATGCTCTCGTTGCAACGCCCCGAACAGGTTCGGCTCAGGAACGTCGTGGTCACCGTCGTCAACCCGGCCCGGCACCCGGTCACGGTGATCGAATTGACTCCCGAGCCCGGTGCGATGCGGAACATGAAGAAGATGATGAAGGAGGGGATGGAGGTTGAGCCGCTGGAGATCACGATTGATCGAAGTCTGATCCGGGGGCATGCCGACCTGGTCCGCGTGAGGCAGACCGACCCGGCCGAGTTGTCCTTGACGCATTGCGTGTTGGGGCTGGGTGGTTCGCTGTTGCATGCAACGGGAACCGGGGGCACGGCGCCCAAGAATCGTGGAGTCATCGAACTCGATCTTGTCCACGTCACGGCCTTGATGGGCGAGAACCTGATCCGGCTCGACAGTGGGGAGGAACGGCGACATGTGCCGGCCGTCCGGGCCCATTCCCGGGACAGCATCTTTTCACATGTCAGCGATCGCCCCCTGGTGTCGATGGCAGGCAACATTGATCTCGAGATGTTTCGAGGATTGCTGGCCTGGCGCAACGGGGAGAAGAACTTCTTTGATGATTACTCGGTGTTCTGGTGGCTGGGTTCAGACAAGGACACCATCGATTTCACCGGCTGGAAGCAGCAGTGGTCGCCGGCGGGTTCCCGCAATGGGATGGTGGCCTGGCAGTCGCCTCGCGCGACGAGCGATGAACTGGCCTGGGATCGTCTCGGGTTGGCTGACTTCCGGTTGGCTGATGAGGCGGCTCCGGAGAATCGGCCTGTGGCCACCGACGGGACTGATGCGGGAGCTGATCTCGGCCTGTTGCCAGAGGTGTCGCGGGGCGTGGTTCCAACTCCAGAGTGAACCAATCGCCGCCAACCGAAGTTGTCCGGTTGGCTAGAGCCCGGCCAATCGTGGGATGTCTTCTTGCGAGATTGGCTCGGCCAGCCTGGCTCCCAGTTGCGAAACAATTCGTGCGGCTGCGTGGTGGGCCAGTCGGGCCGACTGCTCAAAGCTCAAGCCGTTGGTCAACCCGTAGAGCACGCCAGCGGCGAACATATCGCCGGCTCCGGTTGTGTCGATTGCCGTGGTGGCGATTCCAGGCACGTGGGTCAATTGTCCGTTTTCGACCAGGACAGCACCCTCGGCCCCGAGAGTGACGGCCACTCGTGGAACCCATTCTCCCAGTTGCCGGGCACACTCCTGTGAATCCTCGTTTTCCAGAAGACTGCGGGCTTCGTCCTCGTTGCAGAACAGCATGTCGACGGGGCCCTGGGCCAGTTCCAGGAACTCGTCGCGGAACAGGTCGACCAGGAAAGAGTCCGAGATGGTCAGGGCCAGGGTCGCGTCGGAACTGGCCGCGAGTTCCACGGCACGGTAGGCCGCCTCACGAGGTGTCGGGGCGCTGAAGAGGTAGCCTTCGATGTAGACGGCCTTCGAACGTCCCAGCAGTTCCGGGTCGACATCCTCGGGGCCGACGTCGGCCGAGACGCCGAGATAGGTGAGCATGGTTCTCTGGGCGTCATCGGTGACCAGGACCAGGCAGGTCCCGGTCGGGCCGTCCGAGAAGGGGACGTCCACTGTGACCTTGTTGGCTCGCATGTCCTCGAGGCAGAAATGTCCCAGCGGGTCGTCGCCCACCTTGCCGGCGTAGGCCGTGCGGCCACCCAGGCCGGCAATTCCCAGGATGGTGTTTGCTGCAGAGCCACCGGCACACTGGTTTCGAGGCAATTCGCCGAGTACTCCCAGGACTCTTTGCTGGGTCTCGTGGTCGACCAGTGTCATTGCGCCCTTGGCGAATCCGAGCGACTCGAGCAGATCGTCGCTGACCTGGACCTGGATGTCGACTAGCGTGTTGCCCACGCCGTAGACGTCGAGTGTCATGAGGGGGCCCCGGTTGAGGAAGATGTGTCGGAGGGAGGGAGGTCGGTGAAGAGAAACGTGCCGGTGGCCGTTGCCACGAGTTGGCCACTGTCGCATCGCACCTCGCCGGTGGCCACCACCGATTGGCGACCGGTGTGTCGGACTTCTCCGGTGGCCACCAACCGCTCACCAGGAAAGGCCGGGCGGATGAAATTGACGTTCAGTTGAGCGGTGACGGCCAGGCGGTTGGGTGGCGACACCGTGCTGGCGGCAATTCCCAGGGCCGAATCGAGCAGCGTGGCGGTCACCCCGCCGTGCAGGATTGGCAGGTTCCTGAGATGTCGGTCGTCGACGGTCACGGCCAGTTCGCATCGACCGTCGCCCCAGTCAATCGGCTCGATGCCGAGCAATTCCATCAGGTGGTCCCCCGACGGGACATTGGGGTCGACGGGGTATGAGCCGGAGTTGTTCATGGTTTCTGGATCGTGCCGTCAGGATTGCGAATGTTGCCCCAGGAGAGGTCGAAAGGCGGGTCGTCGGTGATGGGGAATTTTGCGGCGAGTGCCTCGTCGATGTCGATTCCCAGCCCCGGTGTCTCGTTGGCGTGGAAATAACCGTCGCGGAGTTCGGGGGATCCAGGGAAGCAGTCGATCTCGGCCTGGCAAAATCCGTGCGCCTCCTGGATGCCAAAGTTGGGGACGGCCAGGTCGAGATGGATGTTGGCAGCGTGACCCACCGGCGAGACATCACCGGGACCATGCCAGGCCGTCCGGACGCCGAAGAACTCACACATGGCCGCCATTTTTTTTGCGGGGCTGAGTCCACCGATCTGAGAGATATGCACACGGATAAAGTCGATCAGCCGTTCGGAGACCAGCCGGGTCCATTCGTTGGGGTTGTTGAACAGTTCGCCCATCGCGATTGGGGCGGTGGTCTCCCTGCGGAGGTTGTCGAAATATCCCACGTCCTCGGGAGCGAGTGGATCCTCGACGAAGAACGGACGGAATTGTTCCAGGTCCCGACAGAGTTGGATGGCCAGCACCGGTGGGATTCGTTCGTGGATGTCGTGTAGCAGTTCGACCTGGTCGCCGAGTTGATCGCGGATGTGTGAAAACAACTGGGGAACAAGACGAGCGTAGGGCTTGTGGGACCAAGTCTCGGTACGACGGTTGGCCGGTACCGCGTCGTTTCCACCAGGGGTGGGAGAACCGTAGGTCGAGGCTCCTGGGACGGCGACCTGGATTCTCACGTGGCGGTAACCTTCCTCCTGGAATCCTCGCACGGAATCCTCGACCTCCTCGAACGTCTCGCCGGTTGCGTGCCGGTAGGTGTCGACCGCGTCACGGCATTTTCCGCCCAGCAATCGGTACACCGGCAGTCCGGCGTGCTTGCCAAGGATGTCCCACAGGGCCATGTCGACACCACTGATGGCATTGTTGAGCACCGGACCGTTTCGCCAGTAGGAACTGACGAAGGACGATTGCCAGATGTCCTCAATGTCCAGGGGATTCTTACCAAGCAGAAATGGACGCAGGTACTCGTCGACGGCAGTGGTGACCACCCGGGCCCGCTGGGTGAACGTGGCACAACCCAGCCCGTAAAGACCGGGCTGATTGGTGTCGACGCGGACGACGACCAACCGGATTCCCGCTGGAGCGGTCAGGATGGACCGGACGTCGGTGATGTGAGTGTCGGCGGTAGCCATTGGGCCAAGGGTCTCCAGTTACACGGGTCGACGCGTGACTCCAAGACTAGTCGTTGGCGTCGGATCCGTCGAACGTGGGTGATCGGTCGGCTCGTTGTGACCCCAGGGAGCGGGGGGTAAGGTAGATCGGCCTGGCTGAAGGAAGTTCGGAGTGTGATCCGGTATGGGCGACGAGTTGTCTATCGCGGTGGAAACCGGCGTGGTGTTCCGCAATCCGGATGCGCACATTTCCAGTCGTCATGCCTATTTTCCGTCGGCGATTCCGCTGGGAAATGGCGAGATACTGGTTTCCTACAACACGGGCGAGGCGTTCGAGGCCGAGGACCTGCGAGTTCACCTGTCCCGGTCGAGTGACGGTGGTCGGACGTGGTCCGACGCGGGGAGGCTGGCTGTTCCTGAAATCGGTGCCGGTGTTTCCGAGGGGGTCAAGATGGCCCGGGTCGCCGATGGAACAATCGTGGGTCTGTTGCAGAGGCATGATCGACGCGAGTTCTCCGGCGAGGGATTGACCAATTCCGAGACACTTGGATTTGTCCCGACGAGATTCGAGACGACCACGTCGACCGATGGTGGCCGGACATGGAGCACTCCAGTTCGGGTCGCTCCACCATTGGAGGGCCCGGAGTGGGAACTGTGCTGTCCGATCACCGAACTCGCTGATGGACGCTGGCTGCTGGTCTCCTCGACCTGGCCCGACTGGGAAGGGCGTTTGCCCAACGGTCACCAGTTGGTTGCGTTCGTGTCAAACGATCGTGGTGCGAGTTGGCCCGAGTTCATGAGTGTGATGAGCGAACCGGAGTCCGAGGCGATGATCTTCTGGGAATCGAAGATTGTCGAATTGCTCGATGGACGCCTGCTGGCGGTTGCCTGGTGTCATGACCTGCCCGGGGCGGTCGACCGGCCCAACCAGTTTGCAATCAGTGCTGACGGTGGTGCCAGTTGGACGCGACATCGTTCAACCGAACTGATCGGGCAAACTCAAACCCCGCTGGTCATTGGCCAGGACCACGTGTTGGTGGTGTATCGCCGCACCGACGAACCAGGCTTGTGGTTGCAGGAGGTGCGGATCGAGGGTGAGGAATGGGTGAACCGAGCGGCACGACCCCTCTGGGGACACAGTCACGAGGGGGCTACGGACATGGGGGAATCAATGTCCGAAAATTTCCGGGGCCTGAGATTTGGTGCCCCGTCGGTTGTGCGACTTGACGATGGAGCGGTCTTTATCGTCTTCTGGTGCTACGAAGACAATGTCAGTGTGATTCGCTGGTTTCGATTGGAACCGACCCCGGTGGCATCCGCCGTTGAATAAGTGAAGGGAAGTGGCTGATGGCCGATGAACCAAAGACGGACGATCCAGGGGAATTGTCCAACGAGGAATCCGGCCAGGAATCCAGCCAGGAATCCAGCCAGGAATCCAGCCAGGAATCCAGCCAGGA
>CAWVUS010000277.1:0-7316 GCA_963933195.1 uncultured Planctomycetaceae bacterium | reverse complement strand
TCAAGGCGTTGGCCACTCGCAACGGTCGCGAAACGATCAACCTGCCTCGCTGACGGGTCAGGCTCTGGCAAACGGAAACACCAACGACTCTTCGATTCGCTCGAGTCCCAGCGTCCGCATCACCAGGCGATCGAACCCCAGTGCCACTCCGGCACAATCGGGCAACCCCGCTCGCTGGGCCATTTCGAGCCTGCTGGTCACAGGCAGGCCACGACGGCCCGCGGCAACACGGCGTCGAGATTGCCTGGCCATTCGCTCGGCCAACTCGTCCGCGTCGGTCAACTCCTGGTACCCGTTGCAGATTTCCAGGCCATCGATGAACAATTCCATCCGTTCTGCCACATCGACCTCGCCGTGGCGGACTCTCGCCAGGGCGGCCTGGCTGGCCGGGTAATCAAAGAGGAACTCCGGGCGATCTCGCCCCAGTGTCGGTTCCACACGCTCGGACAACAACAGGTTCAGCCAGGCGTCCCGATCCGACTCGTCCAATCCGTCGGGAACCGTCTCGAGTTCACGACGCGCCAGGCCGATCACTTCAGCCGTCGATCGTCCCTGGACTTCAGTTCCGATGGCCCGGTCAAAGGCCTCGTCGTAACTGATTCGCCCAAATCGCTCGCCACTGCCCTCTCCCAAAACCCAGGGAGGTGCATCGGCGGGCACTTCGGCGACTCCACGCACCACGCTCTCCACCAGGTCCATCTGCTGCAGGTAGGTCGACTCCGGGGCATACCATTCGACGATCGTGAACTCGGGATTGTGCCGTGCCCCGGTTTCACCAGATCGAAAAGCACGGGTCACCTGAAAGATCGGCCGCCCCCATTGGACAACCAACCGTTTCATCGCAAATTCCGGAGACGTCTGTAGGAAGAACTCCGTGTCACCATCCGGGCCCGGGACAACAAAAGGCTCGATGTGTTCATCGACACACACATCCCTGGAGAGCAACGGTGTCTCGACCTCGAGGAACCCCGCCTGCTCAAAGACACGCCGGAGCCTTCCCAGCATGGCAGCCCGCACCTCCAGAACTTCCCACGAGGCCACGGCTCGCCAATCGTCCGGTCGTTGCGACGTCATAGTTCGGCCCGGATCGCCCGTGACAACCTCGCCATTCCATCGGCAAGCCGATCAACGTTTTCGACACCGAAGCTCAATCGCAACTGGTTCCGCGGACGCACGCCGTCGACACCGATGTAGCAAAGATCGCCGGGCACATACATGACCTGTTCACTTTCGACAGCCCGAGTGAACAACGCCCCACCAAAACCCGCGTCGACGTGTTCCGGAACGGTCAACCAGACATAGAGTCCGCCGTCGGGGACCAGCCAGTCCACGCCCTCAACGTCACCAAGATGCACGGCGGCGGCTTCCACCAACGCGTCTCGCTTGACGGCATAGGCCTCACGCAAGTGTTCAACATGGCTGGCAAAGAGGTCATCCTCGAGTACTGTCGCCAACAGGTGCTGGCTGAAGCTGGTCGAACCAAAATCCTGATTCCCCTTGAGATCCAGGACCGGCCCAACCAGGTCGCGAGGCAATATGCCAAATCCCACCCGCAAACCTGGTGAAAAGCACTTTGAGAAGGTCTGAACGAGGGCCACCGTCTCACCCTCTTCATCGAAACTCCAGACGCTCGGCCGGGACACACCGTCGTAATACAACTCGCGGTAAGCCGCATCCTCGACGACTAGGACCCTCTGCCGTCCAGAGAGTTTCACCGCGATTTCCACCAATCGACGCCGGCGATCGGTGGCCAGGCTGACACTGCGTGGATTGTCGAAATCGCTGACGACGTAGATCATCTTGACCCGCTGGAGTTGACCGTCTGCTTCGAGCGAATCCAGCGTTCGCTCAAGAGAATCGATCCGCATTCCGTCCTCGTCCGACTCGATGGGAACCGCACGGGCTCCCTGGCCATTGACGGTTCCCAGCATCACGTAATACGTCGGGTCGGCAATCAGGCAGATATCGCCCGGATCAAGCGTGGCCTCGCAGAGCAGCGACAACATCTGTTGGGAACCGGTCGACAACACCAACTGGTCGCGGCCGATCTTCAGCCCCATCGTGCCGGCCGTCACTCCTTCAAGCCCGGCCAGGTACTCCAGCAACAGGTCTCGCAACCGTTGAGACCCCTCGGTCGTTTCGTATTGCAGACCCGACCGGGCCAGCGCGGGATCACCCATCATTCTCTCGACCGCCCGGCTGGTCGCTTCGACCGGCAGTGTCTGGGGATCAACCAGCCCCGCAGCAAGCGAAACACACTCGGGATGGTCCACGGCCTGCTTCATCATGAAGCCGACCACGTTGTTGGCCGACCAATCACGACGACGACTGAGGAATCGTTCTGCCGCGTCGTTTGTTGACGATGGTGTTGCCATCTCCGGGTCCACCCCTGGTGAATCAGTCGCGCCGCATGGTCTTGCGTGCGTACTGTATGGCATCGACCAAAACATCGACGTCAGACGAGTCGTTGTATGCAGCAAAACTGGCGCGGGTCGTGGCAACGACCCCCAATCGGCTGTGTAATGGCATCGTGCAGTGATGCCCGGCCCGGACGGCCACCCCTTTTCGTTTGAGCAATTCAGCCATATCGTGCGGGTGAACCCGCTGGTCACTGAAACTGACAATCGCCCCCTTGTGCTCGATTGCCGGCCCGTGAATCACCATGTCGGGAATCTCGCTCAAACGCTGTTGGGCCTCTTCCAGCAGCGCGTGCTCGACACGCCCGATCTCGTCGAACCCCTGTCCGACAACATAATCAACTGCCACGCCCAGCGCGATGGCCTGGGCCACCGGCAACGTACCGGCTTCAAATTTTGCCGGCAGCTCGGCCCAACTCGACTCGGTCAGCCCCACCTCGCTGATCATGTTGCCCCCGAACAGAAACGGATCCATCTGTTCGAGCCATTCACGACGCCCGTACAACACGCCGACACCGGACGGGCCATACAGCTTGTGGCCGGAAAAGGCGAGAAAATCGACCTGGGGATTGGACACGTCGACGGCGGCATGCGGAACACTCTGGGCTCCGTCCACCAGCACCAATGCCCCCACCGCACGAGCCGCCTCGACCAATCGCGCGATCGGATTGACCGTTCCCAGCACGTTGGACATCCCCGTGACTGCCACCAGGCGGGTGCGAGATGTGAGACATTCGTCGAGTCGTCCCAGGTCCAGACGACCATCATCGGTCATCGGAATGTGTCGCACCACGGCCCCGGTCTGAGTGGCGACCTGCTGCCAGGGCACCAGGTTCGCGTGGTGCTCCATTTCATTGACCAGCACTTCGTCACCCGGCGACAACCGTGACCGCCCCCACGACTGGGCCACCAGATTGATCGACATGGTCGTGCCGGAGGTGAAAATCACTTCCTCGGGGTGCTCAGCTCCAATCAGCCTCGCAATCCGTTCACGAGCACCTTCGAGCGCTTCATCCACCTGAACACCAAACTGGTAAACGCCCCGATGCGAATTGGCGTAATACCGCTCGTAGCAGTCACTGAGCGCGTCGATCACAACCCGCGGCTTCTGGGCGCTGGAAGCCGAGTCAAGGTAGACCAGCGGCGTGCCGTCCGCCAACGGACGGTTCAGGATCGGAAAATCGTCACGGATGGTCTCCACGCCCCTCGGTCCTTTTTGTCGCGGCTCGTTTCGCCAATGGGGATCAGGCCGAGGCGCCGGTGGCAGCGTCCTGTGAATAGACCAGTGTCTTGAGCACCTTGAATCCCAGCAATCCACAACGTTGTCGCACGGCCGTCAATTGGACTTGCAGCAAGTCGAGCATCGCCGGAGCATCAAATGCCTCGATTTCCGTGAGCGTCATCCCTTCGATGTGTTCGCAAAGAATCGAGGCGGCCGCCTGGCTGATCGCACACCCTTCGCCGTCAAAAAATGCCTGCTGGATCCGTTGTTCCGAGTCGATTTGCAGCTGCAACTGGACCCGATCACCACACAACGGGTTCCGCTCGGTGTGAGTACAACTGGGCGCCTCGAGTTGGCCGCGATGATACGGCGACTCGTAGTGATCCAGGATCAACTCGTCGTACAGCTCGTCGCTCACCGACGTCTCCCGTCACTCATCCCCAATCGGCGGACTCTCAATCCAACGCCACGCGTGTGGTATCGCGTCCGCCATGCAATCCATTCTAGGAGTCGCCACGGGCAACGCCAAGGCAGGTCTTATCCGGAGGTGACGCACCAGGAATCAGAGAATCTCCAGGTCGGGGAGCCCCGTCCCGGATGTGACCTGCCGAGCCACCTCGATGGCCACCTTCTGACTGATCGACATCAATTGATCTCGCACCGGACTGTCGTCGGCAATCAATGTGCTGACACGGCCCGCATCCCCACGTATCCTCACCTCCGGATCAGCTGGCAATTCACCAAGGAACGGCAATCCCAACTCCGCCGCCTTGTCACGCGCTCCACCGCGGCCAAAAATATCGCCCGTCATATTCTCGACCATCCCCAGCACAGGAATTTTGACCTGTTTGAACATCGAGACAGCCTTGAGCGCGTCGATCAGCGCAACCTGCTGCGGAGTGCAGACGATGACCGCGCCGGAAAGTGAAAGCAATTGAGAGAGTGTCAGAGCAACATCGCCGGTGCCCGGTGGCATGTCGATGACCAGGTAATCCAGTTCACCCCAGTCGGTGGACTGTAGAAACTGGGTCAGCGTGCGATGCAGCAAGGGGCCTCGCCAGATCACCGCCTGGTCCTCCTCGACATGGAAGCCCATCGACATCAACCGCATCCCATCGACTTCCAGGGGTTGAATGCGAGGCACGGGCTCACCGTCGGGTCCAACGTGTTCGACCACCGACGGCTCTCCAGTGGCTCCCAAAAGATGCGGCACACTTGGGCCATACACATCGGCATCCATCAGCCCAACACGCGCTCCGGAAGCCTTGAGCGCGAATGCCAGGCCCGCGGCAACGCTGCTCTTGCCAACCCCGCCCTTGCCACTGCCAACACAGATCACGTTGGCAATTTTCAGGCCGATCTTCCCTCCCGAATTCGACCCACGCACCGTGCGTTCAAAGACCACGTCGACCGATTCGCCAATCGCTTCACCGACGAGCCTTTCGATCCGTTCCGGTTCGGGATACGCCGTCGTCGGCAGCTCGATGGTCACCTGGACGGCTCCATCGGCCTCCTCCACCGACTGGACCATTCGCAATTCACCCAGCGAACGTCCCAACTCGGGATCGATGATCGCTTCAACTTTGCCCCGCAGTGTCACATCATTCATCGTCTGATTTCATCCCCCCGTCGGGCCATGCAGCCCGGACGGTCATTTCACGTTCTTCAACACTCGCTGACACATTGCCAGCAGCCGAGAGGGGGTCACCGGCTCGAAAAGCACGGTGGTCGCTCCCAACTCTCTCAGCGGCCATTCCAATTCTCCGGTGTCCAGTGATCCAATCACCACGATCGGCCAGCCCCGGTCCCATCGTTCCAACAAACGCAGCACATCGGGCTGTCCTGCCGCCAGGTCGGCCACCACCACTCCACGTCGGCTGGAATCGGCCAGCGAGAACACTTCCGACACACTCCCGGCCGATTCGATTTCATCGATCTCGCCAACACCACCCCCCGGGATGGCTTGCCGTGACCATTCGGTCTTCAGTTCACGACAAAACCGGTCTGACTGTTCCAAGACAATGACCGACGACACGCCCACTTCCATGAACCATTTGACGACTCAACTGGCAGCAGCCCGATTCTAAGGAGGCCGGCGACGAGCGGCAATGCGTCGGGAATCTTGCCGTCGTCGTGACGTGTCAGTAGGCTGCAGGCGTTCGTGAGAACACTGGACCGAAAACCGGGGATTGTCTCCCGGGACACACGAGTTGCAATTGAAAGAGATGGACTACCAAGATGAGTGAACAAGACACCCCGCTGATCAATATCCTGATGGGCAGCAAGTCGGACTGGAGCACGATGCAGCACACTCGTGACATGCTCGACCAGTTTGGCATCGCCAACGAGTGCCGCGTACTTTCGGCCCACCGAACCCCCGAAGAAACGTCGGAATACGTCGGTGGAGCCGAGGAACGAGGAGTCGAGGTAATCATCGCGGCAGCCGGTGGAGCCGCTCACCTGGCTGGCGTCTGTGCCGCTCACACCGTCCTGCCGGTCCTGGGCGTCCCCATGACGGGCTGGGCCACCGATGGAATGGATGCCCTGTTGGCCACGGTACAGATGCCCCGGGGGATCCCCGTGGGCACACTGGCCATCGGCAAGGCCGGAGCCGTCAACGCTGCACTGTTGGCCATCGCAATCCTGGCTGGCAGCCGACCAGAACTCAGACAACAAATCAAGGATTACCGGCGGGGACAGGCCGATGCCATTTTGGCTGAAACACTGGAATGATCCCGCTCCTCCCATCACTGCGAGAACTCGGCGGTAACCGTGAGCGTGCCGACGACTCATGAGTGATCGTGAGCCGCGAGGATCACGCCCGTGGCTGGGCGCGGCACTGTCGATGGCGGCCGGTGCAACCGGATTGGCCGGGCTGGCTGTCCGGCTCAGTGTCCGGGATGCGCTGCCGGCCAGCGGCATGATCTTTTATGCCACACCCTGGCCGGTGCTGGCCAGCCTGGTGGTGTTGATGGCCGGTGGCCTGCGACTCCGCAACCGCTCACCGTGGACCAGCCCGGTCGCCGCCACCGGCCTGATTGTGATGGTCGGCTGGACGGTCAACTCCCATTCGAATCCGCCTCCCGCCGGCCTCTCCGACGACACGCTGTCCTGTTTGACATGGAACACCGACCACGGACAGGCCGGCTGGGACCGGCTCGCCCAGACCATTCGCGAGGAACCCACCGACATGGTGTGCCTCGTCGAGGCCGGACCAACAGAACCGGAACTCGACCGGTTCTGGCAAGACAAGTTCCCCAACCACGTGTCCAGTGGACTCGGCAGCGGCATGCTCGTCCTGGTCAGAAACGGCACTGTCCGCCAGACCCGCTCGGGATCCCTGGCCGACACCGTCCGTTTTCGACAATTCGACGTCTGCTGCCGCGGCCACGACCTGGTGCTGATTCTTGCCGACGTCACAAGCACCCCCTGGGTCTCGCGACAACAAGCCCTGGCACAACTTCACGAATTGGCCACCACCATCACCGATAAGCCGGTTCTCATCACGGGTGATTTCAACACGCCGACGGACTCGGCATGGTTCGACCGTTGGCGTCTCTCGCTCACAAACGCGTGGGAAGCGGCCGGCAATGGATTCCGCCCCACATGGCCGCTCCCGCTGCCACTGCTCGACCTGGACCAGTGTTGGGGCATCCGCCATGTCGGCTTCATCGATT
>CAWVUS010000276.1:0-7336 GCA_963933195.1 uncultured Planctomycetaceae bacterium | reverse complement strand
CTGTGGTCGTCGGTTTTGCCTGCCTGATCATCATCTTCGTTTCCATGGCGGTACAAAATTATTCCGGCTCGCCGGGTCGAACCGGTCGTCCCGCACCATGGTCCCCACCGGGCGAACATTTCAAGAACCTGGCCAAGCTGTACGAGGTCGACTCCTCCTTCGACTGGGATTCTTTCCAATTCCGGATCGAGCAGGCTTTTCTCCAGGTCCAGGACGCGTGGCAAAAGCAGGAACTGGCCCCAGTCCTGCACTACATCTCGGACAGTATCTACGAACGATTCTCGTTACAGATTGCCGAGCAGATCCGCGCCGGTTACCGGGACCACATGCCACAGATTGATGTCCTGACCGAACGCATGGGCCTGTCCTCGGTCCAGATCACCGACCATTTCGAGATCATCGATGTCAGCATCACCTGCAGCGCTATCGACTACCGTGTTTCACTGAAAACGAAAAAACCGCTGGGCAGTACCAACACGACCCCCGAGTCCTTCGTGGAGATCTGGTCGTTCATTCGGCGCCGCGGTGTCAAATCGACACCCAATGGACGCGGGCTTTTTGAGGGAAACTGCCCCAACTGTGCAACGGCACTCGAATTGAACCAGGTCGGAGCCTGCACATCCTGCGAGGCCGTTTTGCGAAATGGGGATTACGACTGGGTGCTGGCCGAAATCACGCAGGCCAGCGTCTGGCGTCCCAGGACACTGGATCACGCCGCCCCCACCATCGCCTCCTACCGGGCAACGCATGATGCCGGCTTCACGATGCAACATATCGAGGATCGCGCCTCGGTCATTTTCTGGCGCAAGGTGCTCGCGGACAGGGAATCACGTATCGACCCATTGAGAAAAATGGCCACCGCAGCGTTCTGCAACGACTACGAAGTCACCCTCAAAGACGTCGCCACCATGGGCCATCGAGAGATCTGGCACGACTGTTCCGTCGGGTCGGTCGACTGCCTGGGCGTCATCTGCGACGGCCAGGCCGACTACACGCTGCTGAAAATCCGGTGGGCAGGCAACAAACATCGTCTTCTGGCCGACGGATCACTTGAAGATCTCCACGAATGGAATCGCCTCAATTCGCTATTGGTACTGACACGAAACGTCGGTGTCCGTTCCGATCTCAACCGCATCATTACATCGGCGCACTGCCCCTCCTGCGGTGCCCCCGAATCAGACATCACCTCACACACGTGTGACTTCTGCAACCAGGTCGTCAACGACGGCCGATTCGACTGGGTGCTCCACCACTGGCTACCATTGCATTCGGAATTGGCCGTCGCATGGAAGGCAAAGCTGGCCGACTCGGTGACCACCGGCCAGCCCACTTCAACTCAACCCAACCCCTCTCTCACGGATGCACTCGACTGGGCGGTGCAGGCTGTCGTCGCGGACAAAACCATCAGCGTCGAGGAAAACTTGGCCGTACTCGGACTGGCCGCCAGGCAGGGCATCTCCCATCAACAGGCCCAATCACTGGTCAACCAGGCCACACAGAACAAACTCACCCCTCCCACTCCGTCCAGCAAAAAAGAGGGACTCGCCTGGCTCACGATTGTCACAGATGTTGTGGTCGCCGATGGGATTGTTCAAGACGCGGAGAAGGAGGTCCTGCAGTCACTGGGGAAACACCTCGAGATGAGCTCGTACGACATCAACCTGTTGCTGGCCAAAAGCCAATCCAAGCAACATCAACGTGAACGATCCCGTCGTCGGCATTCTCCCGATGTTTCTACTTGAAGCGAAAACCGTACAGGTCCGCATCCTGGACCACGATGAACAACCGGACGGTTTTTCCCATCAATGACTCGAGGGTCGCCTGCTTGAATTGCACATCGTGCTCGATGCAGTTCGAACGAATCTCCAGGCAATCGGTCACACCAAAACCTTTTTCCAGGTGCGAGCGTTCCCAGCGATCCTTGACCATGTAATGCGGCAACGTGGCGCGAAATGGCCAGTTGCCCTGCTTGTGGGGGATCACCTTGTCGATCCCAATACCGACCATCACGCGCCCCCGGCTGGCATCGACATTCAACTGCAATCTCTTGCCCGTCACGCGAACCGGCTTGGTAATCAGGATCTGCGGAACGTTGTGCGCCTGCAGGCTCACGTAACGATTGTGCTTCTGGGTGTATAGCACTCCTTCGATTTTGCTGCCGTCCCGGTCGTGGTAGTACCCGGAGCCCGTGGCGTGATCGCCGTTGTACTGGCTGCAATAGAACCAGTCCTCGTCTCCTTTCCGCAAAGGAGGACACACGATCCGCACCATCCGGTCTTCGCTATCCTGTTCGGTTCCGTGCCGGATCCACGGCCGGCGGCTCACCGAACGGTCCCAACTCCGGCCACCGTCGTGACTGGTGGCCAGTCGCAGTTCCATCGTGCCCTTCGAAACGCTCTTGCCAATCAAACCCTCGGCGGTCGTCGGACGGTTGTGCCCATCTTCATAAAGCTGAGCGTTGGAGTGGGTGCGATCGCCCTTGAACCACTCGACGAAACCCAGCACCATCCCCTCAACGTGGATCGACATCAACCCGTACACCTCGTCGAAACTCCGCGGGTCACTCGAATCGTCGCAGTCGGGATAAAAATAGTGGTTGAGAGTCCAGTTCTTGAGGTCTTTTGAAGCGTACCGACCAGCACACCGGATGGGCGGATGGTTCGGCGCCTGCCGCATGTAAACCCATTCCTTGCTCGTATCGTCCCAGAATTCCAGAGCGTTGTAGTGGCTCGGCTTCATACCTCCGGTTGGCTTCAACGTCTTCCGCCAGTCCGGATCCCCGACAAAATCGGGGGTTTCGGCGGCGAAGACCAGGGGGGCACCAACTCGAAACGAGTCGGTCATGGCAAATCGCTTGCTCCTGTCTGTCACGTTGCCGTGCAGGACCAGGTCGCGGGGATGCCCGGTGGGCACCAGGTTGTTTTTCTTACCTGTCCCCGACGACACACCCAGCGGCAACCGTGGATGGGCATGGATCGTCGTCGGTGCATCGACCAGCCCCAGCGACGGCTTCTGCCAGTTCAGGCCATCCTTGCTGACCGCGTAGGCCATCGTGTTGTGATAACCACCACCACGGTTTCGCCACAACGTCTGGTAATAGCACTCGTAGGTCCCATCGGCTCGTCGACCGACATACATCGGGGTCACACCGAATGTCTCCCAGGGCTTGTCGGCCTTGAGAACGACCCCACGTTTGCGTGGATGATGCAGCACTCGACGAAATCCCGTGCTACGGGTGATCGAGTGATTGTCCAGGAACAGGTGCCAGTGAGGTTCCTGGCGAGGATCGGTGGCTGCCTCAATCTGACGTGACACATCCTGGTCTCCACCACTGGAGGGCTTCAGGATGAACACCTCGGCCAGGCCCAAAGATTGGTCGGGACCAAAATTGTTGATGTTCTCGAGCCGGACGTACCGACTGCGTGTCCCGCTGGGGAACCGGAAGACAACATCCGGACGGCGGCCCTGCACCTGGCCGATGTCGGGAAAGACGATCTGTTCCCGAACGCCGTCTTCATAATCCACCTGCCCCAACTTCCCTGGCGTCGTGGTCACGGTGGATGTCCGCAGTCGTAGTTGCTTCACCCGTCGTCCAATCTCCGGGCCATCATTCCAGTTCCAGATCCAGAGTTCCGAAAGTTCCGTCACCGCGGGCAATTCGAATTCCAGCCAGGCATCCTTGTGTTCGCCCTCGGCTGTCATCCACATTCCGCGCGGCTTCACCAACCCCTTGGCTTCCTCCCGATACCAATCATGTCCGGGAAACCTGGCCTGATCGGCGGGGACGCATCCCGGATACCCGGTCAAACCGAATGAGCCGTTGCTCCCCGTCCGGGCATCAAATCGCGCAGCGCCAAGTCGCAACGTGTCGACATGCCACACAGGCTTGTCTCCCCCAACTCCCTGGCTGGATGACGCCCGCACGGCCCTGGGGACGACCACCTCGCCCGCGTCGGCCCACGTGCAGCCCAACAACACGGCCATCATCAAGCAGCCGCCCCTTCGTGATCGCTGTACCGGGCTATCCATCGACACGTTCTCCTCGGTATGAAATCCACACAACCACATCGAGGCCGGCTCGCCGCAATCACGCTGCTTCAGGCAGTCGCCACTCGCATCGCGTACAGATCGGCCGACTTCAGCACGAAACGAAATCGAATGGCCTTCCCCTGCAGGCTGGACAGGTCGCTGCCGCCCTTCCACACGACCTCGCGGTCCACCGTGTCTCCATACACCTCGTGGCAGTCTTTCAGTGCAAAGCCGGGCACTGCAGTCCCGTCAGGACGCTGCAGTTCGACGAGAATCGAACCGACCGCTGATGTGGCAAAGTTCAGCCGCAATTGCCGGCCGGTGAAACGCAACGGCCGGGTCACCATCTCGCCACCCGACATCGGGGCGTTGATCGACACGAATCCATCCAGCCGCAACGTGTACCGTCTCAACGTGCAACTGGTCCCCGTCCAACCACCCTCCTTGCCGTAAAATGACAATTCACGAGCGGCGCCGGGCAAATCCGATTTCGTTTCGACCGGCTGCGATGCCATGCCGAGGTGACTGTAGTTCCATGTGTCCGGCCGTTCCGGGCCCGGCGGAATGAATGCATCATTCCATCGCTTGAAATGCACTCCATCCCGACTGAACATGACCTGGGCCTCGGTCAGCCCCATCCCATACCGCTCATGCGATCCGGAACGCATTTCACGATGCTCCCGTTCAGGAAGTGCCCGCATCGACGGATTCCAGCCCCGCTCGACATATCTCATCGGAAAGCCGACCAGGATATGTGGTGCCCGGTGATACGAACTCACCTGGTTGGTGTACATCTGCTCCTCGGGAGAATCCTCGTAGGTGAGGTCGGTCGCGTCCTTCCAGTTGAAGAAGTCATCCGAGGTGGCCGTACGAATGGCCCGTACACCCGCGGGCTTCCAGACCGTGGCCGTGGTGATGCCCTTGGTAAATATTCGATAGTAGGCCCGATAACATCCGGCTTCAGCATCCCAGAACGCCAGGTTCTGAGAGTCAAATGCTCCCTTGTTGATCACGGGCTCCTTTTTCAACAGCCGCCAGGTGACTGCGTCGGGTGAGGCAAACGCAAACAAGCCCCCTTCACGCATCGTCCCGCCAAGTGCCTTGTATTTCTGGTCGGCCGGGCATCCTGGACGAGAATCCAGGAACGGCGAGAAGTTGTGGGTTCCCACACCCTCCCAGATGATGTTGTTTTTCTTCGACCCCTTGAATTTCACGAGTCCCAGCGACGGCTTCTTCCAGTGGATTCCGTCACGACTCTCGGCGTAACAGTAGAACTCGGGATGTTGGTTCAGAATCAGCCGACCATCGATGAACGTCAACTGTGCTCCGCGGTAGTACATCCGGTAGAGATCACCATCCTGGAAGACCGAGTGATATCCACAGCTGGTCCCTTCCCAGGGAGTGTCGTGTTCCAGTGACAACTCGCGGGTCACCGGGTTGTGCAACTGCTGCCTGGCCGCACCGGTCATTCGTTCAATCAGGTGCTCGTCGACAAACAACTCACGACGTGACCCGATTGAAACAACCTTGGCTGGTTTTGCCTTGGGGGCCGCAGCCACTGATTGAGATGAGGTCGTTTCCGAAACGGCTGCCGCGGCGGCACCAACTCCCACCGAAGCTTTCAGAAAGGACCGACGGTTGACATCATTTTCCGGCGCGGGATGTGAAGACATGTCAAAAGCTCCTTGGTAAGGCAATTCATTTAAAATTGTATGAGATGTGCGGGTAACATGCAGCGAACCGCCGCACTCCTCGGGAACAGTTGATCATGTTCGGCCACAGGCACTCCTCCTGCATTCTCCGTTTTTCGACAACCGTCGCAGTCGCCATCCTGACGCTGCTGCCGCTTGCCGCCGAAGGCCAGTCCCGGCTCTCACAGGCAACGGGACAACAGGGCATGGTCGTCACGGTCAGCCCGCCGGCCACGCGAGTCGGACTCGAGATACTTCGCCAGGGTGGAAACGCCGTCGACGCGGCGATCGCCGTGGAATTCGCCCTGTCCGTCACATGGCCCGAGGCAGGCAATATCGGTGGAGGCGGATTTATGATGGTCCATCCTGGGCCGTCCCACTCCGGCCGCAAGGTCGTCTGCATCGATTACAGGGAAGTTGCTCCACGCCGCTCCACCGAAACGATGTTCCGCCCCGATGACGGCCGACACACCCACAAGATTGTCGGAGTCCCCGGAACCGTCCACGGGATGGTGACCGCTCACCGTCGGCACGGCTCTGTCAAATGGAAGCGTCTACTCGCACCGTCCATCCTTCTTGCCCGGGACGGTTTTGAAATCGATGCGGCTCTCGCCCGATCCATCAACCGGGTACTCGGATACAGGAGCGTGCAGGAAGGGCCACAACACCAGGAACTGGTCCACGTGTACGGCAAACCCGACGGGACACAGTGGCAGAAGGGCGATCGCCTGGTGCTCCCCGACCTGGCCCGCACGCTCAAACGAATCGCCGACAAAAAAGACGACGGTTTCTACGACGGGCGGGTCGCAAAACTGATCGAGGAAGAAATGCTCCGCGGCGGTGGCCTGGTCAACCGCCGCGATCTGGACGACTACCGTGCCCGCGTCCGGCCAGCCGTACACGGCACCTTCCGTGGCCATGACGTCTACGGGGCCCCTCCGCCCAGTTCCGGTGGCACGTGTGTCGTCCAGATGCTCAATGTCCTGGAGCAACTCGACCTGCGTGCCCACCCCCGCTTTTCGGCTCGAAACCTTCACCTCGTGGCCGAGACCATGAAACGGGCCTTCTGTGACAGGGCCCGTCACCTTGGCGACGCAGACTTTGTCGACATTCCCGGCCATCTCGTCACCAAGGATTATGCCAAAACACTGGCAGCCGGAATCTCGATCGACAAGGCGACGCCCAGCGAACAACTCGCTCCCGAAATCCGCATCGCCGACGAATCGCCCCAGACAACTCACTTCTCCGTTGTCGACTCCCGTGGCATGGCCGTCTCGAACACCACCACCCTCGAAGGCAGTTGGGGCGCAAGAATCGTCGTCCGCGGTGCCGGTTTTGTGCTCAACAATGAAATGGGTGACTTCAACTGGTTTCCCGAACACACCGACCGAGCCGGACGCATTGGCACCACGGCGAACCGCATTCGCCCCGGCAAACGGATGCTTAGCTCACAATCCCCCACCATCGTGGCCCGCGACGGCCATCCGGTGCTGGTCACCGGCAGCCCCGGCGGCCGGACCATCATCAACACCGCGTTGCAAATGGTGCTGGCCGTGGTCGAATTCGGTGAGGACCTGCCAACGGCGATGCGGGCGCCGAGAATTCACCATCAGTGG
>CAWVUS010000275.1:0-7356 GCA_963933195.1 uncultured Planctomycetaceae bacterium | reverse complement strand
ATGGGCAAACTCGACGACAAGGTGATTCTGATCACCGGGGCCAACCAGGGCATCGGCAAGGGCATGGCCAAGCTATTTGCGTCCGAGGGCGCCAAGCTGGCCATCGGCGCCCGGAACGCCGAGAAACTCCAGGCGGTCGCTGATGAACTGACCGCAGCGGGGACCGAGGTGGTCGCACAACCGACCGATGTCACCGACCTGGAACAGGTCCAGAGCCTGTTTGCGGCAACAATGGAGCGTTTCGGACGGATCGACATCCTGGTCAACAACGCCGGGGCCTTCGACGGTGGCCGCATCGACGAGGTGACCACCGAGGGGTGGAACAACGTGATTGGCGTCTGCCTGACCGGCGCGTTCTACTGCACCCGCGAGGCCTTTGCGATCATGAAGGACCAGGGTGGCGGCCGAATTCTCAACATCGGCTCGATCTCCGCCCAGGTCCCCCGCCCCGGCAGTGGCCCCTACGTCGCCGCCAAGTTCGGCATCTGGGGCCTGACCAAGGCCACCACGCTGGACGGACGAGAATTCGGCATCATCGCCAGTTGCCTGCACCCGGGAAACGTGGCGATCGAGCGGCGACAGGAGTCGGACAAGCAATCCGACCAGGAACCGATGATGGACATCGAAACGATCGCCGAAGCCGGCCTGGCCATGGTCTCGTTGCCCGACCACGTCAACTTCCTGGAAGGCATCGTCCTGCCCCGTGACCAGGTCTATATCGGCCGCGGTTGAGGCCTCAGCCGGCTAGAACCACCGCGTCTTGTCGGCCACCGTCACCAGGTCCTCACCGGCGACATAACAGGCCACGTTCTCCAGCAGCGTCGCCAGGTGCCGTTCGGCGATCCTCGGGCTGGCCGCGGCGATGTGAGGCGTCAGAAGCACGTTCTGGAGCCCCCAGAGAGGATGCTCGGCCGGCAGTGGCTCGGTCTCGTAGACGTCCAGCGCCGCTCCGGCAATCGCTCCCGATTCCAGGGCCTCCGTCAGAGCATCCAGCTTGACGATGGCCCCGCGACCGATGTTGATGAAGTAGGCCGATTCCTTCATCGCGGCGAACCGTTCGGCCCCAAACCAGCCTTCCGTCTCGGGAGTATGGGGGGCGGCGATCACCACGAAGTCGCTGGCTTCCAGCAATTCGTCCACCCGATCGACTCCCCAGACATCATCGATGACTCCGGGAACACTTGTGGCCACCGGATCAACTCCCAACACCTCCATCCCGAACGACGCCGCGCGTCGACAGATCTCGGCTCCGATCGAACCGGTCCCCACCACCCCCATGGTGCAGTCACCCAGGTGCAGGTGCCCGGCATCAATGCCGCTGATCCAGCCCGGTCCGCTGACGAAGTCGGACCGCTCCTCCTCGCCACCCACCGGCGCCCACTTCCGATCGATCTGCTGCCTCAGATATCTGTGCAGGTTGCGAGCGAAGACCAGGACGTAACCCATCACGTGATCGGCAATCACGTCGTAATAGAGTCCGCGCATGTTGGTCAACGTGCACGGGTGCGTCACCAGTTCGTCAAAGACATAGTGCTCGAGACTGGCCGTGGGCGCCTGGACCCATTCGAGTTGCCCGGCGACCGAGAGCAGTTCCGGAGTGATCTTCCCAAAAAATGCCGTGGCATCGATGATCTCCGCAGCGGCAGTCTCGGAGTCGACCGCATTGACCACGGCCATCTCGCCGGCCGCTTCGCGAATCCGCTCCAGGCGGACATCATCGACTGGTGGATGGATAACAAGCTTCATCAAAGACCGACTCCCCGGGAGACTTTTGTGTCGGGCCATTCTGTCGAACCGCGTCCGTGGGTGCGAGGCCTCCGATGACCTGATTGAGTCAATTGTCAACCCAGCAAACTTCGATCCTGACGTTCCTGACGATTCCTGCGGTCTCCAACTTGCCCCACACACCTTCCCCCGTCACAATGACCCCTCGCTGCATTTCTTCGGGCAATTTCATCGTGCCCACAATTCTACTGCCGCTAGTCGCCAACTCGGTGGATACCGGCCAAACAGGATCGCCCGTCATGCAAGTCGTCTCCTGTCGTGTCAACGAGGGTCTGGTCATCGACCACGAGATCTCGGTTACGGTTCTGGATGTCCAGGAGACTCATGTCCGCCTGGGAATTTCCTCGCCCAACCAGACACCTTCGTACCGCGAGGAGACCTTGTTCTGCGAATCAGCCGAACCGGCTGCCGAGTTGCAGCTGCAATAGTCCCACTGGGTCCAGTGAGCCCAGGCGAGGAATCGTCCCGTGGCCGCCACCAAGACCTCCTCCGCCGCCCTGGAAGAACTCGGCCTGCCGACTGAACGGCTGCCTGGCCACGTCGCGGTCATCATGGATGGCAACGGCCGATGGGCCCAGGCCCGCAGGCTCCCTCGAGCCGAAGGACACCGCCGCGGCGTCAAGAGTGTCCGGGCGGTGATCGAAGCCTGCGTCGAACTGGGAACCGTTGACCAGTTGACCCTGTATTGCCTGTCGAGTGAAAACTGGAAACGGCCTCGCAGGGAACTCGAGATGCTGATGCGACTGCTCGAACAGTACGTCATCGAGGAACGCTCGGAAATCATTCGACAGGATCTGCAATTCACCATGATCGGCCGCACCGAGGGATTGACAGAAAATGTCCTCCGGGAAGTTGAGCGGACCGTCGAGTGCAGCAGAGACAACAAGGGGATGCGGCTGTGCCTGGCGGTCAATTACGGCAGCCGGGGCGAACTGGTCGACACCGTCCAGAACATCGCACGAGAAGTCGCCTCCGGTACACTCGACCCGAACACCATCGACGAAGACACCATCTCCTCACGCCTCTACACCGCAGGCATGAGTGACCCCGACCTGTTGATCCGTACGGCCGGCGAGATGCGGGTCAGCAATTTCCTGCTGTGGCAGATCAGCTATTCTGAAATCTGGGTCACTTCCAAGTGCTGGCCTGAATTTCGACGCAATGATCTCTTTGACGCGTTTCGGGATTTTGCATCCCGCGAAAGACGCTTCGGGGGACTCGACAAGTAGTTCCTCGACCAGTCCCAACACCGTGGCCCACGTCATGCTTCGCCAACGCCTACTGGTCTCATCGCTGCTCATCCCCTCGCTGGTCGGGCTATTCGCCTGGGACCACACGCTGGGTGCTCCGGCTCCAGTGTTGTTGGTGCTGTTGGCGGTACTCGCCATGCGACTGGCCTATGAACTGGTGCAACTGCTGCACCGTCGGGACCTCCAGGCCACGTGGCCGCTCACCGGAGTGGCAGCCGCCGCACTGGTTGCCTCGGGATGGTCCGGCGAGTTGTGGGGGCAGGTCTGCGAGTGCCTGTCGGGAGGGACACCACTGGAACGAGTCGCGGTGACCCTGGCCGTCGTGATGCTGGTGCTGCTGTTGTTTCACGCCCTCCGGTTCCGTGCACCCGGTGCCAGCCTGGGCGGGCTGGGAGCCGATGTGCTGGTGATCGTCTACACCGGTTTTCTCTTGATTGTCACGGCTCAGCTGAGATGGACACCACGGCCCGAACTGGGCTACCTGGCGCTCGGATCCCTGGTCGTTGCAGCCAAGATGGGTGACACCGGGGCCTACACACTGGGACGCCTGCTGGGCCGTAAGAAACTGCACCCTCGGCTGAGTCCCGGTAAGACGTGGATGGGAGCCTGGGGCGCGGTACTGGGAGCCGCCCTGGGAGCCGTGGCGTGGCTGGAATGGGGCCAGGTGTGGTTCGAAACACCCGGTGCGACAGACGCGTCACAACCGCCCACAGGCCCACCCCTGTGGCTCTGGGCGACTCTCTACGGGGCCGTGATCGGCGTCTCCGGACTGATCGGAGATCTCTGTGAGTCCTTGATGAAACGGGATGCCGAGGTCAAAGACTCCGCAGCCCTGTTTCCCGGCATGGGAGGCGCACTCGACCTGCTCGACAGTGTCCTTTACGCGGGACCGGTCGCCTACCTGTTCTGGAAGTTCTGGCCGCCGGCACTGTGATACCGCGTCCCGGGCGGATGTCTCAAGCCGATTCATCCCGTTCAGCGCGGGGACCGGGGTCGGTCAGTCCTTGCCACAACATCGTGACTGCTCCGGCGAACGACAACCCCGTGGCAATCCAGAACACCCGGGGGCCCATGCCCCCCCCCTCGATTTCCCCCAGGCTGCCAGCCGCCTCCGGAAACAGTGGTCCAGCCGCGTAAAGGCCAAAACCCACCAACGGTGCGAGCAGGCCACGGACACCGGTCAGCCCGACGTGGACCGCATTGTACAACGACACGCGATCGCTGCCGGCAAAATGCAGGCTGCCGGTCAACCAGTTGACCGCACTGCCACCGGCGCTGACACCGTGAATCACAATCCCCAACACCACCAGCCAGTCCACTCCACCGGCACCGCCAAGGGCAACCAGGGTGAAACCTGTCCCCTGGATCACGTTGAAGGTGGCCCGGCCCAACATCGGGTTTGTGCGATCCAGGTAACGGCCCCAGAAGGGGGCCGAACAGGTCACCAACAATGCCGGAATCACCGCCGCGATCAAACGGGTTCGATTCGCCGTCATCCCCAGGTAGTCATGACACAGGTTCGGCAGCATCCAGAAGACCATGTGATTGGCCGTACCCGCCAGGGCGAAGCCCACCTGGAATAGCAGGAAACGGCGGTCTGTCAAAAAGATCTGCAACCCCTCGAGCAATGCCGCCCAGGAAGATTGCTCGCTGTCACTGAACAACTCGTCCTGGCGACGGATCGGTATCGCCCCGTAAAACAGGGCCGACACCAGCAGCATCCCCGCGATGACCACAAACAGCACCCAGTAATACGACTCGTCGTACTTGAACCACAGGTAGCCCGCCACGGTGACCAGCAGGGCCGACACTCCCATGATCGACTTGAGGACCCCCACCGCCGTCCCACGGTGCGTCGTCGGATACAACACCCGGTACATGTTCATTTCGCCGGTTCGCGGAAACACCCTCATCACGAACGCGGCCGAGAGCACCATCGTGCACCACGTGGCATCGCCGCGATACAGGCCAGCACCAAGCAAGAACGCCACCGTGATGATGTTGGGCACCACCACCAACTGCTTCATCGAAACCTTGCGAGCGGCAAAGCCGACCAGCGGGCTGAGAATGCTGCTGCCATGAGCGGCGGCCCAGAAGACTGCCAGGTGGATGGCTCTGCCATCGAGAATTGTTTCGAGAATGACACCCGTCAACATCGTCAGGCAGTAGAACGCGCCACTGCCAACGTTGTAGGCGGCATCGAAAAGCAAAGGACGCCGACAGGACTCGGGAAACCGCGCCAGCACACCCGACAACAATCCCTGTCCAGGTCCGGAACCAGGTCCGGAACCCGGATCCCCAGTCGACGCCCCGCTCGCGACTGGTTCAGAAGGATTGTCTGATTCGCTCATGAAGTCGCTAAAAAAGGGCACTGACGGGCTGCCGGCAAGCGGCCAGTATAGAAGAACCCCCAACCCTTGTCGCCCGGTGATGCCTGCTCCACAATGGCGCCGCGCGGTCACACTCCCCTCTCCCCTCCTACTTCGATACCCATCACAACTGACGCCAGGCACCACCTCTCATGTCCGCAGCACCCGATCAACGCCGTCATGTCATCTACGTGACGCTGCAGGACTTCCGCAAAGATGTCCAGCACCTTGCCGGAGGCGACGTGACTTGTGTGGGAAACTGGAGCTTCGCACAGATCGTGGAACACCTGGCTCGCGCGATCGACGCCTCCATCGACGGATTCTCCTTCCGATCCAACTGGCTGGTGCGGACACTGGCCGCCCCACTGATCAAGAATCGCCTGCTGACCAGGCCGATGAAGCCGGGTTTCACGCTGCCGCGACGGGCCAACAGTTACCTGCCCGATCCGGACACCGACTTCGACGCTGCCCACACTCATCTCGAATCCGCCATCGAGCGACTGGCGACAACCACCCCCACGGCCGCCCACCCCTTCCTGGGACGACTCAGCGACCGCGAGTGGCTGGCGCTGCACCTGCGTCATGCTGAAATGCATATGAGTTTCGTGGTGCCACGAGAGGACGCTGCTCCATCGGAAGGAGATTCCCAGTGAAACTCGAGCCGTTGTTTGCCGAGTTTGAGGGGCTGGAAGCTCGAGACCGACTCGAGTTGCTGATCGAGTTCTCCGACACGCTCCCGGCCGTGTCCCCCCAGCGTGCGACCAATCCGGCTCCCAGCGAGTGTCGTGTTCAGGAATGTCAAACCGCCGTCGATCTCTGGGTCGATGTTTCCGATGGCCGGGTCAGGCTCGAGGCATTGGTCCCACGGCAGTCCCCCACAATCAGGGGCCTGGTGGCCCTCCTGGTCGAGGGACTCAACGGGGCCCGTGTCGACGACGTGCTCGCGATGCCTGACGACATTCTCGAGCCGCTGGGCCTGGCAGAAACCCTGGGAATGACACGACAGCATGGGACTCGTGGCCTCGTGGCGGCCATCAAGCGGCGCACGCGGGCCGCCGAAACTGCCTGAACGGCCCACGTTTTCCATCACGCACAGCCCGACGGACCTCGAAGAAAACGCTCTGGAATCGTGCGGGTTTCACGAGAACGAACCGTGAAACCTCTGAGAAATCCGTTATGCTGGAAGGCTGATCCGTGGGTGCCTCTCACTCCCTCCTCGACAGCACCCACCTCACCGTCTCCCCCCCCGCTTTCCCGCCTCCACATTTTTCATTCGTCAATCAGTTAATCTCTGGTGCCACACAGGCACCGGTCGTCTCTGCAGGAGCCCGAGTTACCAATGGCCGAAACACTCAAGGACGCCCCGCGTCTTCTGCCACCAGTCGCACTGCCCCCCTACACTTTCATTCCCGGATCCACGACTCCGCATCCGAATCGGCACCCCGAAGGGCACAGCTACAAGAAGAAGGGCCCGACGGCCAAGCCACTCTTCGATGAGAACTGGGCCGACAATCGCAGTTTTCTGCTGGCACTGGACCTGTTCAACAACGGGTACTACTGGGAAGCCCACGAGGAACTCGACAAGCTCCTGAAAATCACCGGGGCAGAGGATCTCATTGGCCGTTTTCTCAAGGGCCTGTTCAAACTCGCCGCAGCTGGATTGAAAGTCCGCGAGAACAGCATCCATGGTGTCCGGCGACACGCCGCCTCGTCGGGCGAGGTGTTTGCCGACGTGGCAGCCGAGGTCGACAGTGACCGATTCTGTGGTCTGAAACTGACCATGCTTCAGTTTGCAGCCGATCGGGCCGCGCAGTTGACCTACAAGGAACTCGACACCGATGGCCAACCGGTCCGCGTCTTCCCGTTTCTGCTCCGCCCGGAACCACTGCCGCTGGCCTGAACCCGATCTCTCGGAGTTCGATCAGAAAACGGGCCAGCCGGTGGTTCTACTG
>CAWVUS010000274.1:0-7363 GCA_963933195.1 uncultured Planctomycetaceae bacterium | reverse complement strand
ATGAGGCCCTGGCGATGATGCCCGAGAACATCTGGCTGAATGTTCACCTGAAGGAAGTGCCCGGCCAGGCCGAGAAACTGGCCGAGCAGGTGACCGGCCGAATCGTCGCCCACCGGCGGCTGCACCAGGCGTTCCTGGCCTGTGGCGCCCGCGCGGCGGCCGCGGCCCGTCGGGCCGATGCCAGGATCAAGATCTGCAACATGGAACGGCAGGCGAATTCTCGCAAGTACGTCGACGAGACGATTGCCAACAAGAACGCCTTCATCCAGTTGCTGGGAGGTGAGACGGTTGACCCGGCTCACACGCGGTTGTTGAAGCAGCATCGAGTGCGGATCAACTACTGTTGTGCGAACGAGGCCGGAAAGGTGGCCCGGCTGTTTGAAGCCGGTGTCGAGTTTCCCCTGGTCGACCGGGTCCGGGAGATGGTCGCGGTCGCCGAGCAACAGGGCGTGGCCCGATTGTTGCCGGTGTATCGATCGCGGTTGAAACACAAGGGGCTCAAGACACCCCTGGCCACGTTGCTCGAGCAGAGGGCCCTGGGCAAGGGGGCGGCCAACCAGGGGTTGGCCCTGGGTAAGACGCACAACTTCTCGTCGAATGCCAGGACGATCTGCCGGTTCGACAAGAACTGGAAGTTGATTGAACAGAAGACAATCCGCATTGAGGGGGTCAACCACTTCGGGGCGATCGACTACCACGACGGTTTCCTGTGGGCCGGCCTGTTGCATGGTCCCGAGGGGAACAAGTACGACAAGACGCTGGATCGGGGGAAGGTGGCCAAGATCCGGGCCAGCGACCTGTCGGTGGTCCGCACCTGGGACATCACCAAGGATCTCACCTGGATCGACCCGGTCTGCTTCGACGGCACGCACCTGTGGGTCGGTGATTTGCGGGACCTGGGCATTCACAGGTACCGGTTTGAGGGAGACCGGATCGTGCGGGACGGGACGTTCCGCTATCCCGGTGGGATGCACTTCTCGCAGGGAGTCCGGATCGCCGGTGGCAAGCTCTACTCGATCCACACCTTCGGCAGTATGGATGGCCTGTTCGAGTTCAATTTGCCGGCGACACTCGACAAGACTATCCAGCAACCGACACGTGTCTGGGAGATTGCCGAGACCCGGATGCACCTGGAGGGCTTTGACTTTGTCCCAGGGCATCCCGACCAGATCTGGCATTCCCAGGGCGGGCAGGTCGATCGCTACCGGTTGGACGGGTTCAAAGACCTGGCCGCCACCAGTCCCCAACGATCGCTGTTTCCGGTCGTCTTGCGGCAGGAGCCTGGCACACGGGTCCGGGTGACCGACCTGGGGGCGGTGGCCGATGGCAAGACAGACTGCCTGGCTGCGATCCACAAGGCGATCGCCAGGGTGGCTGCTGCGGGAGGTGGCACCGTCGTGTTTCCTGCGGCCAAGCAGCCGTACCTGGTCAGTGGCACGATCCGAGTCGAGGCCAGTGGTGTCACGCTCAGCGGTCCGGACGCCACGATCAAGTTGGCAGACGGGGCCGCCAATGGCACGAAGGGCGAGAGGACGACCGCCAGCCAGGTCCACGTGGTGTTGGTGTCAGGCAAGCCGGGGAAACCGGTTGAGGGCGTCGAGATCCGTGGATTGACCGTCGATGCCAACATCTATCACCAGAAAGACTATTACAATCCCCGGGCAATCGTGATCGAACACGGGCATCGCGTGAAGGTACGCAATGTCACGATTTTGCGACCGTTCGTCGGATTGGACATCGGAGCCGGTTCGAGTGATTGCGAGGCGCGAGGCTGCGTGATCGAGGACTGGCTCGAGGATGGCTTCGATGCCAGTGGCGATGCCGACAAGGGGTCCGGTGCGATCACGACCAACATCAGGTTCATCGATTGCCATGCCCGCAATGCGCCGAAGTCAACGGGCAACGCATGGGAGATCGAGGACGGTGTGAGACACATTCGCGTGGTGGATTGTTCGGTCACCAATGTTCCCAGGGGCAACGCGTTTGGACTCAGGAACCACTGGAAGGATGGGCCGGTGGATGTCTCTCGCGATATTCAGCTCAGGGGAGTGCGGATCGAGAAGGTGGGCGGCAAGTATGGCATCTACAGCCACAGCGCTCCCCGTGACAGGTTTCCACGCAACCGTGTTCTCGATGTCAGCCTGTATGACGTTCGGTGCCCGGCTCCGGTGATGCTGGCCGGACCATTGGGCAGTGTCCGTGTCGTGGGCGGGCACTATGGGGTGATTCACCTGGGGTGGGACTACGGTTCGAAGTCCAGTCCCGAACCGGGGGGACCGCTCCCGCTGTCGGACACCCGGATTTCGGTTCGTGATGCCCAGGTTCGGGCGTTGAATATCAACGCCAGCGCCGGTCAATTCACGCTGAGAAACGTGCTGGTGGATACTTCGGGTGAGCCGGCCCTGCCGTACGGAATACGAATAGTCGGAGGCGCCGACCGGGTTCGACTGTTCAATTGCACGATCACCGGTGCAGGGAAGGTGGGGGTGACGTTGCAGGGTGACGCCTCACCGCGGATCGTGGACTCGATCATCTGGGGCAATCCGCTCGCAGTGGGTCTTGGCACCGGGCAGCCCACGTTCTCGCATTGTTGTGTGCAGGGAGGAGTGCCAGAGGGAGGTGGTGACCGGGGCAAGAACCTGGCATCGGACCCGCGTTTCCAGGTGGTTGCCAAACACCGCTTTTTGTTGCGACACAAGGCGTTGGGCGATGTGGGGGCGAGTCCTTGTGTGAATGCCGGCTCGCGGTTGGCTGCCGACAGCGGGCTGGATGAACGGACCACTCGATCCGATCGGGTTCGCGACACGCTGCAGGTGGACCTCGGGTTTCACTACCCGCTGAAGTCGGTCGACTGAGGCAGTTGGCCACGAATCGGGCGTGGTAGCACCGTGATTGGGGCGAGGATAGAGTTGGACCATCGATCGGAGAGGTTTCGGAATCGGTAACTAAAGACACGTCACGGCAACACGGGAGAAATCGAATGCTACGTTCATTGAAACGGCTGCCGTTGGTGATCGCTTGTGTTTCGTTGTTGGCAGGATCACTTTCGGTCGCTCGTGCGGCCGAGGAAACAGCTTTGCGGGGCACCGAGTACGTCCCGCCCGAGGCGGCGGTGGCCGTGGTGGTGAACTTCAGCAAACTGCAGTCCGCGCCCAGCCTCGAGTTGATGCCGTGGGAGATTCTCACGGCAGCCGGTATCCAGGATTTTGGTTTTGACCCGCTAAAGATCCACCAGGTGATCGCGGTGGCCGCTCCGCCATCGATGGGGGCCGCCCCAGGGCTGGGGGCTGTCGTTTCGTTGTCGATGCCGGTGACGTTGAAGCCCTCTGTTTTGGCTCAGGCCCAACGAGTCCTCGTTGCCGGTCAGCAGGTGTACCGTTTTCGAAAGAACCCGCCCATCGAATTGGCGCTGGTTGACAAGAAGACGATGGTGTTGGGAACCCCAGGTTTTCTGGAGTCGATGCTTCGGGCTGCCGCGGTTCCAGGGAATGCCGCGGCCAAATCGTCACTGAGACAACTCGTCGGGACACGGGCCCCCTCGGATGAGGTGGCGGTCTTCGTGGCTGTCCAGCCGGCGAGACAATTTCTGAAAACCGGGCTGGAGAACACTCCGCCTTTGCCTCCTCCACTGGAATTCGTTCGCGGCTTGCCCGACCAGGTGAGTTCATTGCGGCTGAATGTCAATGTGGCCGAGAGACAGAAGGTGCAGTTGGTTGCGACGGCGACTGATGCCGATGCTGCTGCCGAGATCGAAAAAGGGGTCCGAGGCGGCCTGGGTATGGTCAAGACCCTGTTCCTGGCCACCTTGCTGGCGGTTCCAACGGGCGAAGGACAGGTCGGGAAATCCACTCGTTCCTATTTTACACGGTTGGCCAATTCGCTCGAGAAGCGGCTGCAACCGAAGCGTGATGGGGCAACGGTGACCCTGGAGGCCGGGCTGGAATTCACCAACACGGCGATTGCGGTGGGCCTGCTGTTGCCAGCCGTGCAGCAGGCTCGCGAGGCAGCTCGTCGCGCCCAGTCCAAGAACAACATGAAGCAGATGATGTTGGCCTTTCACAACTACCACGACACGTACGGGCATTTTCCGGCTCAAGCTAACTACGACAACAACGGCAAACCACTGTTGAGTTGGCGGGTGCACATCTTGCCGTTTATCGATCAACAGGCACTGTACAGTCGGTTCAAACTCAACGAGCCGTGGGACAGTCCGCACAACAGGAAGTTGATTCGATTGATGCCCAGAACGTATGCGAATCCGAACCTGCCAGCCAGCAGTGTGACCAATTACCTGGCGGTCATTGGTCCCGACTCGGTGTTTTCCAAGACCGGTATCAGGATCCAACGGATCGCCGATGGCACGTCGAACACGGCGATGATGGTCGAGGTGAATGCCGACCGAGCGGTGTCGTGGACCAAGCCGGTTGATCACGAGTTCAACGAAAAGGCCCCCAAGGCGGGCTTGGGGGCCCTGCGACCCGGGGTGTTTCTGACAGCCTTTGCTGATGGCAGCGTGAGGGGGGTACGAATCTCGGTCGATCCCAATATTCTGAGGGCGTTGGTCACCAAGTCGGGCCGGGAAGTTATAGGCGAGTTTTGATGACGAGATGTGCTTTCCACTTCGGAATCGGTCCGGTTGCCGCTGCCGTGCTGGCCTTGGTTATCGCCGAGCGGGGCGCTGTTCCGGCCCGGGCCCAGCACGATCCTCAGCGGAACGCCACGCGATTGATCGCGAAGGGCAATTTCGCTGCGGCCCGGATGGAATTGGGCAAGGGAGAACCCGGCAAGCCCGAGACCCACTTCGTGGCCATGATGGCCGCGTTGAAGCAGGGACGGACCCAGGAGGGGGTCAAACGGATGCAGCAGGCCGTGGCGGCCGGGTTGCCCTTCGGTCGGCTGGTCGCCGGTCCGCGTGATGTACTCAAACCGCTCTACGCCAGCGACGGGTACCGGAAACTGGCCAGGCAGCACGGCCCGGTGGACCTGGTGCATGGCCCGATGCTTGGGGCTGTCACCGACACGGCGGCCTCGATCTGGCTGCGGACGGCCAAGGCTGCAAGGATCGTCATCCTGGTTCGTGACATGGCCAGTCGGGCGATCGTGCACGAGGCGTTTGGACGGACGATGCCCGGGACCGATTTCACGGCGGTGGTCCGTCTGAAGGGGCTGAAACCGGGGCAGGCGTACGGTTACCAGGTGCTTGTCGACGGGCGGCCTCAAGAGGCCACGAATACCCGGTTTCGTACTGCGGCCGCCGTGGGACAGTCGGGCAAGACGCGGATTGTCTTCGGTGGGGGAGCGGGGTATGTGCCCAAGTGGGAGCGGATGTGGGACACGATTGCGGGACGGAAACCTGACGCACTGTTGATGCTCGGTGACAATGTCTACATCGATGCTCCCAAGGAGACCCTGACCACCAGGTACTGTTACTACCGGCGGCAGTCGCGTCCCGAATGGCGTCGGCTGGTGGCCGGGACACCCGTGTATGCCATTTACGACGACCACGATTTTGGCACCAACGACTGCGTGCCGGGTCCGGAAATCGAAAAACCGGCCTGGAAACGGCGGGTCTGGAACACGTTTTCATTGAACTGGTGCAACCCGTATTACGGCGGGGGCACGAAGCAGCCTGGCTGCTGGTGCGATTTTCAGATTGGTGATCTGCATGTCATCATGCTCGACGGACGGTACTACCGCTCGCGAGCGACTCGGCCCAGCATGCTGGGGCCGGCACAGATGAAGTGGTTGAAGCGAACCCTGAAGGCCTCGCGGGGCACATTCACGATCATCGCGTCACCGGTGCCCTGGTCGCCCGGGGTCAAGCCGGGTAGTCGTGACACGTGGGATGGGTTCGCCCAGGAGCGGGAGGAGATCTTCCGGTTCATCGAGACCGAGCGGATCAACGGTGTGATCCTGGTGTCGGCCGACCGACATCGAACCGATCTGCGGGTGACAAAACGCGAGAGCGGCTATGACCTGTACGAACTGGAAAGTTCAAAGCTGACCAACCGGCACACACACAAGGTGGTTCAGACGCCCGGCTTGATCTGGGGCTACAACAAGACCTGCTCGTTTGCCGTGATGGAATTCGACACCACGGCCAAGGATCCCCAGGTGAGATTCGAGGCGGTGACAATCGATGGCGAGCGAGTGCATGACCACCTGTTGAAACTCAGCCAGTTGACACATCCCGCCGCGACGGGACGTTGAATCGATCCCCGACAAGGACACACGGGAATGTGGAATCGAAAGTTGTCGACGGCGAGTGTCGGCGTGTGGGTGCTGTTGGCGAGTTGTCTGTCGGCGGCCGAAAAACCCAACATCGTGCTGATACTGGCCGACGACATGGGGTACGGCGATCCGACGTGTTACAACCCCAACAGCCGGATTCCCACTCCCAATATCGATCGGTTGGCCCGCCAGGGACTGCGGCTGACCGATGCGCATGCTCCCGCGTCGGTCTGCGTGCCGACACGTTACGGCCTGTTGACCGGCCGCTATCCGTTTCGGAGCAACCGCTCGGAGCGGACCGAGAGCCGGATCGAGCCGGGGAGACTGACCCTGGGCGGCTTCCTGCAGAAACAGGGTTACCGGACCGCGTGCGTCGGCAAATGGCACCAGGGGTTCGAGGGGGGCAAGTCTCGCAAGAACTACTCGCTGGCGATTCCCCAGGGGCCGATCTCGCGGGGTTTCGATCGCTTCTACGGCATCCCGGCCTCGTTGGACATCCCACCCTATTACTGGATTCGTGATGACCGGTGCGTGACTCCGCCCACCGCCATGGCCCGGGACAATTTCAGTCCCGGATGGACAAAAATCCAGGGGGCATTCTGGAGGGCCGGGCCGGTGGCTCCGGATTTCCAGTTCGAGCAAGTGCTGCCGACGGTCCAGCGGCAGGCAATTGGTTTCATCGATCGCTGGGCCGACGATTCACGAGGAGATTCGAAAACACCTTTCTTCCTGTACGTCCCGTTGCCGGCACCGCACACACCGTGGTTGCCCTCCAAAAAGTTCCGTGGCAAGAGTGGAGCCTCGATGTATGGCGACTTTGCGATGATGGTCGACGCGACCGTCGGAGCGATCGTTGGAGCGCTGAAGAACCAGAAGATCAGCCAGCAGACACTCGTCGTTTTCACCAGCGACAATGGACCGGTGTGGTATCCGGCTGACACGAAACGCCTGAAACACAACTCGGTCTGGCCGTTGCGGGGGATGAAAGGGGATGCCTGGGAAGCCGGGCACCGGATGCCAATGGTGGTCCGGTGGCCGGGGCACATTCCCGAAGGGACGACCAGCGATCACCTGTGGTGCCATACCGATTTCCTGGCGACGGTGGCCGAGATCACCGGCGGACAATTGCCGA
>CAWVUS010000273.1:0-7393 GCA_963933195.1 uncultured Planctomycetaceae bacterium | reverse complement strand
CGTCTCCGTGCATCACTTCGTCCGAGTTCTTGACCGCCGATTCGGACGCCTGCACGTCGTCGTCATACGAGGACACCGTGCCGACCCCCAGCCAGAAACAGAGCATCAGCGGGACAAACAGGCTGAACAACACGGCCAGCATCACGCCAATTGCCCGACCCACGCCGTAGTCGACAGTCTTGAATTCTTCCACCTCGGCATCACTGAATACCGGATCGGCAGCGGTGGTTTCGGGTGCGTCGGTCATCGGCATCTCGCCTTGTCACGCGGGACTAGGTGGGGTGTGATCTGGCGATGATTCTGAACCATCGCGAGGCTCCTGTCGAGGTCACTCGGAGGTTCCATCCAACAGCTGCGTCAACGCGTCATCACCGGGATACGGATGTCCCAGGTGCTGACGAAAGGCCTCGCCGTAATCCACGCCAATCTCGCTGCCCCGGGCCGATCCCCACCGACGGCAACTCTCCAGGTACTCGTCCATCCCATGCTGTTTCAGCAGCCACGCTCGCTGGGATTCGTGACAGGCCAGCATCTCGAGTTTTCGCTCGAACGTCCCGGTGACATCGACAATCATCCCGGCCGGCTGTGGCTGTCCGAACCAGTCGACGCCCTCGATCGCATCGACGTAATACAGATGAGGGATCTTATCGAGTGGCGCGGCAGGATCGTCGGCACCGGTCGTGTAGTTGGGAATCGGCGAATTGAAGCAGGCGTCACGAACCAGCAGGCTGGTCACCTCGTGATCGGGCATGTAATCGACCGGCGGGGCGGTCAGGACAATGTCGGGACGGACGGTCCGGAGATACTCGGTCACGCGACGTCGCGACGGATTGTCGAAGACGATCGACAGGTCCCGGAACTCGAGGCAGCGGTAGTCGGCTCCCAGCAACTCCGCCGCAGATCGTGCTTCCGTCCGCCGCACCTCCGAGATCGCCTCGGCCGTCATTTCCGCGCTGCCACAGTCACCGGGAGTCATGGTTGCCACGTGCAGCACGGCCTGCGACGAAGCCAACCGGAGCAACGTGCCGGCACACTGAAACTCGATGTCATCCGGATGAGCGTGAATCGCCAGGACCGTCGTCATCGTCAGGCACCTGCTGCTTCGTGGCGTCAGTCGCTCGCCACGATCTCGGTGGGTTCTTCGGTGGGTTCAGCGTTGTACTGATTGACCTTGTTGTACATCGTCTTGAGCGCGATCCCGAGTTCCTCGGCCGCCTTCCGCTTGTCCCCATCGTGCTTCCCGAGGACGCCCAGTACGATCTGCTGTTCGACCTCCCGCAATGTCATTGCCTGGTCCGGCAGAGCCATTGTCGACACCACTCCCGGACGGCTGGTCGACAGGTGCCCGGGAAGATGCTCGACAGCAATCGTCCGGTCCCCGGCCATGATCACGGCGTGTTCAATAGCGTTGGCCAGTTCCCGAACATTGCCCGGCCAGTCATGAGCCGCGAGTCCCGTGAGCACCTCGGCGGACAACTGCTCGTCATCACCCACCGGCCGCTTCCTGGCCCGGGCCAGCAACGCGCTGGCCAACAACGGCAGGTCCGGCTTGCGGTCACGCAACGGCGGCAACGGGATCTCAAACGTGTTGACCCGGAAATACAGGTCCTCGCGAAACTCACCCGTCCCCACCATCTCGGACAGGTCCCCGTTGGTCGCACACACGATCCGGACATCCACGTGAAGGGGGTCGTTCTCGCCCACCCTGCGGATCTCCCCCGACTCGAGAAACCTCAGCAGCTTGACCTGCATCGACCGGTCAAGTTCACCCAGTTCGTCCAGGAACAGCGTGCCGCCATGCGCCACCTCGAACAGCCCGGTCCTGGACCTGTCGGCCCCGGTAAAAGCTCCCTTGCGGTGACCGAAGAATTCACTCTCCACCAGGTGTTCTGGCAACGCGCCGCAGTTGACCGGCACAAAGGGCATCTCGCATCGTGCACTCAATTCGTGAACGCGGCGGGCAACAAGTTCCTTACCGGTTCCGGTCTCGCCCAGCACCAACACGCTCGAATCGGTCGGAGCCACCCGTTCAATCAGGGTCGCGACCTGTTCCATCGCGGCCGTCTCGCCGACCAACTCGGTCGATCCTTCAATCGCCTGCAGCCGCGTTTCCAGTGCCTGGGTCTTGCGACTCTGTTGCCGCCAGTCGGCGGCCCGAGCCAGCGCCTGCTGGATATCCAGCAACTTGCAAGGTTTGTTGAGAAAATCGTTGGCACGGTGCCGGACGGCCTTGATGGCCTGCTGCATGTCACCATGACCGGTGTGAATGATCACGAATGTTTCCGGCGACACCTGCTTGATGTGGTCGGTGACCTCCCAGCCCGAGATCCCTGGCATTTTCAGATCGACGATCGCCGCATCGAAATGTTGTTCGCCCAAAACCGCCACCGCGGCTTCGCCGTCCTCGCAAACGGTCACCTCGTGCCCCATCCGCGGCAACTCGATTCGCATCACCTCGCGAATCGGTGTCTCGTCGTCGACAAACAGGACTCTCAGAGGAGTCGCCATCGTCGGCCGATCGGCCTGCAATCCACCAGCGTCCCTGCTGTCCACGCCTTCGCCCACTCCCTGGTAACATCCCGGCGGTTCATCGAGATCGACCGTGACCTCGTCCGCGGCCCCACTCTTATCAGAATTCCCCATCCGTCTCAATTGTCTTCTCAGCAACACTCTCTTCCAGGCCGTCCAAAGTGGCCCGGCCCACCCAGTCCGAATCGATCTGTTCGGAGCGTCGGGGCAACTGCAAGCGGAACTGGCTGCCCTGCCCCACCCCGTCACTACTCGCCTCTATCGTTCCACCATGATCACTGATAATCCGGTGACTGATCGACAGCCCCAGCCCGGTCCCCTTGCCCGTCGACTTGGTCGTGAAGAACGGCTCGAAGAGATTCTCTATCGTCTCGGACGTCATCCCGCACCCGTCGTCGGCAAAACTCAACGTCACCAGGTCGGTCTGGCTGGTCAGTTCGATGTCCAGCCTCCCTCTCTCGCTGGTCGATTCCAGTGCATTGGCGACCAGGTTGAGAATCACCTGCTTGATCTGCGGACCATTGATCTCCAACTGGCACGAACTGCCAGTTGAAAACGTGATCGAACGGTCACGGAACCGGCTCATGTGCCCGACCAACGCCAACACCTCGTTGACCAGCTTGACCAGGTCGTGAGGCGCCCGCGAGGCGTCCTGGCCTCGCGAGAAGTCGAGCAGGCGCGCGGTAATTTCCTGGCAACGGAACGCCTCGCGCCCGATCATTTCCGCGTACTGGCGAATCACCTTCTGCTCATCCGGCGCCGCCTGTCCCAGCAATGCCTCGATCCGCTCCTGCAGGCTCTCGCCGGCCATCGCGATCGCTGCCAACGGGTTGTTGATCTCGTGCGCCACCCCGGCGGCCAAAAATCCAACCCCGGCCAGGCGTTCGGATCGGACCAACTGCCGGGACCGGTCCCTGACCTGGCCATCCAGGTCGTCCCGGATATCCCGAAATCGGTCGGTCATCTGGTTGAACGATTCCGCCAGTTCGGCCATCTCGTCTCGCGTTGACAACTCGACGCGGTAATCCAGGTCCCCCTGTGCGACGCGACGCGCGCCCTCGTGCAAAGCCCGAATGGGCTGAAACACCCAGCGGTACCCGGCGTGGACAAAGGCCACGAACAGCAGCACCGCCGCGATGGTCGAACCAACCAGCCAACGCGTTCGTGACGCCAGCGCCCGATCGGCTTCGCGCAGTCGCCCCCGCAGGCCTGCCCGGGGATCGGGTAACGACCGTGCCGTCCTCAGGCTCGCGGCGACCTGGATTCGCAATTCTCCTCGATCAACGGTGCCCAACCGCCCTGCCTCACCAAGCGAGCGACCGATTTCAACCAGTTGTCGATCCAGTTGCGCCAACAACTGTTGTGAAACCGGTCGATTGACCTGGTGCTCCGGCGATCGCTCCAATTGCCCCCAGCGGCGGCGGTATTCGGCGAGGGCCGCCGTCGCGTCGCGATGTCGGTCGACGAGTTCCTGCCGGAGAACCCCTGTCGACTCATCAAGCAGCGGAGTGGCCAATGCTGCCAATTCGGCTTCAAGTCGCTCGCGATCGGGCGACTCGAAGACACTGAAGTTCAACTCGCGAACCGCCTGCCGGTACGACCACAGGCCACCCAGCCCGCTGATCGACAGCGTGGCCATCATGACCAGCACCAGCGCAAGGCCGACGACCAGCTTCCGCCGAATCGATCGGGCCAGAACCATCGTGACCTCCGTGTCCACGAACCGCGAGCAGAATTGCCGCCGGAGTCTATCATCCGGTTTCAGGCATCGGCAAGAGGACGGACGGAACGGTCTTGCCGTATCACGCGGTCCGGAATTATTATCCCGCTCCGCGTGACGCGTTGGAGCCCTTTCGTGATAGTCCCCCGCCAGAACACCCTGTTGATCGCCATGTTGCTGGCGACAATTTCCTGCGGTTGCGTGCACCGCCGCCTGACAATCCGCAGTCAACCCGACGGGGCCCGAGTGTTTGTCGACGGCAAGGAAGCCGGATTCACTCCGACCGCCGTTGACTTCACCTACTACGCCACCCGTGAAGTGCGGCTGGTGAAACCCGGGTTTGAAACCAAGACCGAGAAGGTCCGCATTTCAACTCCCTGGTACCAGATGCCCCCGCTCGACTTCGTCTCCGACAACTTCTCCCCGGGCCACGTCTCCGACCGCCGCGAGATCCAGTTCACGCTGGAACCGCAGGTCGTCGTCCCGCAGAACGAATTGCTCGACCGGGCCAATTCCCTGCGAACAGAATCCCGGATCGGGAAGTAGCTTCCTAGCGGGGAATCGCTGGACGGCGTCCGGCCGACCGCGGAACTTCCTTCACCCCGGCACTTCCCTTCAACGCGCCACGGACACCCAGCAATTCGGGATGTCGTGCCACCTTGTCGCTGAAGATTCGCAGGTCGCGAACCACCGGTTCGATATTCTTCAGCAGCACCGAGAGTGACGCCGCCGAATCGTTGAGATTGCGATACAGCGTCGGATCGCGAGCCAAACGATTCAGTGACCCCTCCGGGGTGTTGACCGTCCGCGAGAACCGCGACAGGTCACCGGTCAGCGTCTCAAGATTTCCCAGCGTCTTGTCGAGCCGACCGACGATCGAACCACCACGCCGGGCCAGCGGATCTGTCACTCCCTGCAGGTTCTTCAGGTTTCCATTCACCGTCAGCACCGTCGTGCGGACGGCTCGCAGGGTCGATTCGGTCTCCCCAACAAGCCGTGGCAGCGCTTCCAGGGAACGCTTCAGGTTCTGTTGCTGACGAGGATCGCCGAGCACCTGGTTGGCGTTAGCGAAGAGATCGTTGGCCGTGGCCATGGTTCGGGAAAATTGTCCGAGCGCATCGGCTGATTGGCTGATCGCCCGCTCCAGTTCACCACGACGTCCACCGACCAGCCCGTTGATATTTTCTGCCACGTCGGACCACTGGCGACTTGTCGCCTCAAGAGAAGTCATCGTCGTCCGCAGTTGTTCATCCAGCCGGGAGACCAGTTGCATCGGGTCAACTGCCGATTCCCCCTGCAACAGGTCCCCACTCCGAACCTTGCGGCCGCGTCCACCCGGAGTGAATTCGACGGTGGTGTCACCAAACAGGCCCCTCACCAACTGTGGCCGGGCATCGGTGCAAATGCCAAAACGGGGTTCGAGATCGACGACCACCCGGGTGCCCCCGCGACGGCGATCGATCGACACGTCGCGAACCACGCCGATCGCAACGCCATTCATCTCCACCGGCCCACCCGGCTGAACACCGGCGGCAGCAGGAAAGTGAATCGCCACCGTCGTGGGCTTCTGCCACAACGACCGAAAATCACCGAATTGCAAGATCATCACCGCGGCGCACACGCCCGAGATGATCACCATCAGGCCAACACGGAATTGCAACTGTCGTTCGGTCATCCCGCTTCCCTCTCCAACGCCGAGGCGCCGCCCTGCATGAATGCAGACACTCGCCGATCATCCGTCGCCAAAGCCTCGGCAACGGTCCCGGAAAAAATGGCCTGGGGCTCGTCCGCGGAGAGCCTCGAGACCGGCTCGAGCATCACCACGCGGTCAGCAACGGCCCGTACTGTCGACAGGTCATGAGTGACCACGACACTGGTCACCGGCCGCCGTTGACGAACCTCGCAAATCAATCGATTGATCACCCCGGTCATCACCGGATCCAGGCCGGTCGTTGGCTCGTCATAGAGCATCACCGACGGCTCCATCGCCAGAGCTCGGGCCAGGGCGACCCGTTTCCTCATCCCACCGGACAACTCGGCCGGCTTATTTGTACAGATCTCATCGGACAAGCCCACTTCCTCGAGTCGATCGATCACGACCGAGCGAATCATCTCCTCGTCCCGCTCGCCCACTTCCCGCAGCCCAAAAGCGACGTTCTCAAAGACATCGAAACTGTCAAACAGGGCCGAGTTCTGGAAGAGGTACCCGAACATCAGTCGTCGCTGATCCCGTTCCCGCCCCTCCATTTCACCCACGGGCTGTCCGCTCCAGTGCACCTCGCCAACTGTTGGCTCCATCAGCGACATCATCAGTTTCAGCGTCACGCTTTTCCCGCATCCGCTTTCACCAATCACCACCAGTGTCTCGCCGTCGCGAACTGCAATCGAGAGATTCCGCAACACTTGCTGGTCCCCGAACCGACGTCCCACCTCACACAGTGACACCGGATGCACGTCGCCCCGGCAATCCGACACCGGTGGAGACGGGGCAGGAACTGGCGATGCAAAAGCCGACATCAAAAAACGTCCCAACTCGGTCAAATCGAGAAAAGTGAAAGATCGCTCCTGGGCCAACTACAGGAGAGACGGGGGCGCGGGATAGGCCATGCGGTAGCTGGTGTCCAACAACAGGCCGAGAAAGAAGTCGAGAGCCAGGATGGCGACGAACGACACGACAAACGAGACCGTCGCCGCCCGCCCCACGCCCTTGGCACCCGCCTCGCAATGAAATCCGTGATAACACGACACCAGCGCAATCGCCCCACCAAAAAACACGCTCTTGACCAATCCTGTTGTCACGTCGAATGCCGTGACAAACGACCGGCTGTGGTTCCAGTAAAAGTGGCTGTTGACGTCCAGCGCCTGGGTCGAAAAGACCCAACCGCCAATGATTCCCACCGTATCGGCGACAATCGTCAGCACCGGGATCAGCAGGAAGCAGGCCAGGAAACGAGGCACCACCAATTGCCGCACGGGATTGGCTCCCAGCGCACGAATGGCGTCGATTTGCTCGGTCACACGCATCGTCCCCAACTCGGCCGCCATCGCACTGCCCACCCGACCGGCCAACATCGTCGCCGCCAGCACCGGCCCCAGTTCCTTGACCAGCGAGACATTGATCACCGAACCGATCCGGGTTTCCAT
>CAWVUS010000272.1:0-7409 GCA_963933195.1 uncultured Planctomycetaceae bacterium | reverse complement strand
CACCACGGGCCCGCCAGTCGGCCATACCCGTAGCGAACCGGAAGTCGATGGCGTTGTACATCGGCTGCTGGTCGAGATAGGGCAGCAACAGCAGGTAACCGGTGTGGTTCTTGATCTGCCCGTAGGGCAGATAGGCGTAGCTGCGAACCTCGCCACCGTTGATGTACGACGGCGGGAACACGTTGAATGTCTCGTGGTAATTCATCAGCGCCAGCCCCAACTGCTTCAAGTTGTTACGGCACTGGCTTCGGCGGGCGGCTTCGCGAGCTTGTTGTACAGCCGGGAGCAGTAACGCGATGAGGATCGCAATGATCGCGATCACCACCAGCAATTCGATCAACGTGAATCCACGTTTTCTCGATTGGCGTCTAAGCATCGGAGACGTCCTTTCTTGTGCCCCCCCCACAAAAGGGGCCATTAAGTCGCAGAATAAACTTGATAAAACAGAAAAGTCTTCATGAAGACTAGGTATTACTTGGGGCAGTGGTCAACCGATTTTCGGGACCGTATCCCCATCTGAGGAGGCGGGCGTGGGGCGACCACAGACAATCCACCGACAGTCTCGTGCTTTTGCACATTGTCCGTCAGCGTTGCTGTCGATGTTATGTTGTTCTTGTGTTAGAGGAGAGCTGGCCGAGCGGAGAACCCACTCGAACGTTTTGAGGCAAACCGGCCGTTATTGTGTCGACAAGGTGACGTGAATGTCAAAGCCAATTGAGCCCTCCACAAGAGAGGAAGAGCCTGTTGGTCGCCGCAGTCGCTGGCGAGGCTGGTGGAGGCTGGTTGTTTTGCTCGTGGTGGGGGTGGTCGGCTTTATTTGGTGGACCAATCCGGCCCGCAATCCAGTGGCTCACCTCGCACAGGCCCGTGTTTTGCTCGCCGACGGCCAGGTCGTCCAGGCCGTCGATTTGGCCAAATTGGCTTTCAACCAGTCCGAGGGAGATTCGGTGATCCGGGGTGAGTCGGCGATGCTGGTGGCCCGCATTGCCGAGCAGAACGATGATCTCCAGGACGCGGTTTCCTGGTACGACCGTGTTCCTGACCGGTCTCCTGATTTTTCGAGTGCTCGGGCGTCATCCGGACTTATTTACGCAGAAAAACTGCACCGGCTCGGTGACGCCATCGATCGGTTTGCGACTGTTGAGAGGCGGGATCCGGGAAGCCTGGTGGCTCGGCGTCGCCTGGCCCAGGTGCTGGGCCTGGCCAATCGAACTCACGAAGCCCAGGAACACCTGGTCGCCCTGGTTCGGCTTGGAAACATCTCGCACCTGGAACTGCTGCTGTTGGTCCTGGGCGAAGAGACGATTGATGATGCCCAGGTGATCGAGCGTTACCAAAAGGCGGCCCCATCCGACCCGCATCCGTTGATCGGTTTGGCTCGATTGGCCGCTCAGTCCGGCAACACGGCCAGGGCACAGGAATTGCTTCAAGAGGCGATCACACTGGATGGTGAACTGATTGAGCCGGTGGTGCGACTGGGTGCATTACTGATCGAGATACGTGATTTTCGCGGGTTGCTGAATTGGGAACAAAAACTTGTCTCGACGGAGGTCAAACAGCATCCGGGTGGACAGGTTGTCCGGGGCGACATGTTTCGCCTGATCGATGCACCCAGGCGTGCGGCTCGCTGTTATCTCGATGCGGTCCGAATGGATCCGAATCGTCCCGAGGCGTGTTATCGGTTGGGCCGGATCCTGGTCAGGCTGGGACAGCCTGACCAGGCCACCGAGTTCCTGCAGAGGGCCCGGCAGGTCGAGGCATATGTCCAGGCCGCCAAGGTGGCCAACGGGGCCGAAACCATTGCCGATGTGGCTCGGCAGGCTGCAGCGTTGTCGCTGCCGTGGGAGGAATTTGCCTGGACCGCACTGCAGTCCACCACGGACCCCAACAACCGTCAACTCGTCGAAAAACTGGCTCGGCTCAAGGACGCACTGGCCGGGCTGCCCGATCAACGCACCCGGCCCGGGACAGGGATTGCTCGACGGCTGGATCTCACCGAGTATCCCCAACCGGAACTCAGCGATGCGCTGGTCGCACGTCTTGACCGGGGCAGTGTCGATGACGACCAGCTGGTTGATCGGGGTATCCGGTTCGAGGAAACAGCCAAGGCGACCGGGTTGAATTTCCGGTTTGTCAACGGGGCCAACCGTGCCGAGGACATCCGTTTCATGTACCAGACGACCGGTGGCGGGGTTGCTGCCGTTGACTTCGATCGTGACGGATGGCCGGATCTTTGGTGGACACAGGGAGCCGACGAACCCACCGTCCGCGATGGACAACACTCCGACGCGTTGTTTCTCAACACCGGGGACGGTCGCGTGATTGATGTCACCATCCAGGCGGGGGTCGCCGAGAATCGCTTCAGCCAGGGATTGGCTGTCGGCGATATCGATGCGGACGGGTTTCCCGACATCCTGGTCGCCAACCTGGTGGAGAACCGGTTGTGGATGAACAACGGGGATGGGACGTTCACCGCCACGGAACTGGGCGGGCCCGGAAAGAACCGATGGACGACCAGTTGCCTGGTTGCCGATCTCGACGGTGACGGTCTGCCGGACCTGTACGAGGTCAATTACCTGGCCGGCGAGGATGTATTCACTCGTCGTTGTCGTGAATCCGACGGAACAACGGGAATTTGCACACCCCAGACCTTCTCGGGTTCGACCGATCGGACGCTCCGCAATCTCGGTGACGGTCGGTTCGAGGACGTGTCGTCTCGCTGGGAACTTCAACGACCGGGTGGATCGGGCCTGGGTGTCGTGGCCGCCCGGCTGGGCACGTCGACGCCTCCCGGTCGACTGGACCTGTTCATCGCCAACGACACCCGGGCCAACTTCCTGTACCGCCCCGGTCCCCCCGGGGACGGAGCTTCGTCATCAGCCTGGCGGGACACCGCGCTGCAGCAGGGGCTGGCCCTCAATGATGCGGGGCGGGCCGAGGCCTGCATGGGGATCGCGGTGGGAGATGTGGACGGTGATGGACGACTGGACCTGTTTGTGACCAATTTCATCGATGAAACCAACACGCTGTATCGCCAGAACGAACGGGGCGGTTTTTCCGATCGCACGCGCGCGGCTGGTCTCGAATCTCCCAGCCGGGCACAACTCGGTTTCGGCACCCAGTTCCTCGACCTCGATCTCGATGGGGTGCTGGACCTGGTGGTCACCAACGGTCATATCGAGGACAACAGCGCGAAGGGGCAACCTTTCCGGATGCCGACCCAGGTATTCTGGAACGACGGGTCCGGTCGATTTCACCTGTTGGCCGCCGACAAGCTGGGTGATTTCTTTTCGGGCAGGTACCTGGGACGCGGGCTGGCCCGGCTCGACTTCAACCGGGACGGAGCGGCCGACTTTGCCATCAGCCACGTTGGTCGCCCGGCGGCACTGCTGATCAACCGCACGGCACAACGAGGTCACCACGTGGTGGTGCGGTTGGTGGGAACGCGTGGGAACCGTGATGCGATCGGGACGACGTTGGTTTACCGGTTGGGATCGCGGAGCGTGGTGAGACAGTTGACCGCCGGTGACGGTTTCCAGGCGAGCAACCAGCGAGTGGTCGTGCTGGGACTCGGGGCATCCGAGGTGGTGCCGTCGGTCGAGGTGACCTGGCCGTCCGGGAAACGCCAGGTGTTTGATGGGCTGCCGATGGACGGCGAGGTGGTGTTGGTGGAGGGTCGTTCCCGGGCGTTTCGATTACCGGGACCGGAACCCACCGGGAGGTAACCTCCGGGCGTCGGCCCGATGTTTTCGGGCCTTGTCGGAGTCGCCGGCGCGTTCGTACAGCGGGGCCAGCGCCTTGTGGATTGCTCCCTGGCCCGGGGCGATGACCAACACCTGTTCGAAAGAGGAAATGGCCCCGGCGGTGTCCCCGGCCAGGGACTGGCAGTGACCCAACTGGGCCCAGTCCAACGGATCGCGCCTGATGGTGGTCAGTTCCCGGATGAGTGGAATTGCCCGTTTGAGGTCGCCCCGTTCCATCAGCACCTGAGCCTTCACGTGCAGCGCCATCGCCCGGACGGACGATTCGACATTGTGCATGTCCAGGACACGGTTGGCCCATCGATTGGCAGCGGGGACCTGCCTGGTCTCCCAGGCGATCTCGGCTCGGGCCGCCTCCAGTGCCGCATCTCCGCGAATCGTGGTCGCCGCAGTCTCAAGCAACTTGTTGGCCCGGGCCAGGAACTCGCCGTGCTGCCAGGGTCTTTGGAAGTGCAACCGGTAGTAGGCCAGGCCCAGCATCCGATCCTGTTCGGCCCGCGAGAATCGTGACAGGTCCTGGATTGTCGTCAGTTGATCCGCGGCCGCCAGGCTGGGCTCGGCATCGCCCGTGTCCTTGATTGTCTCAGCTCGGAAAACCGCGATGCGATGGTGTCGGAAAGCGATGTGTGGGATGTCGGTATCGACCCGTGGCATGTGGCAGCTGGCACACGAGTCGGCCACGGGCTGCGTGGCCATCCGGGTGGTTTCCGTCTCGCCGCAGTCGCCAGCCTGGTGGCACTGTAGGCACTTGGTGCGTGCCAGCCGGTCTCTCGCGGCGGCGTTTTCCGGGCGGTGAGGATTGTGCGAGTCGTGGCAGGTGACGCACGAGAGGCGTTGGTCCTGCTGGTAACAGCGACTGGCCCGCAGCTGGTCGACGTGGCCGACAACGGTCATCTCCGGGCCCGCACCGGTCAATCGGTATTCGATGCGTTCGTCGGACAGGGGCAGTCCCGGTCGGAAGTCACCCGGCCTTCGCCCTCGAACCGTCACCTTGACATCGGCTTGCAGGTGGCACTGCTGGCAGATTGCCTCGGCCAGCGAGCGATCTAGTCGCCTGGGATTGACGATCGAGAAGTCGGGCGAATCTCGACTGGTGTCGCCGGCTTCCTGGTCCGCCGCCGCGTGATGGGCGACGTGGCGTGAGCCGGGACCATGGCAGCGTTCGCATCCGATGGAGATCTCGTTGTGCGGAAACGTGAAGCCGCGGGGGGGGCTGGGGTCAACCAGGCCGGCGTGACACAGCAGGCAACTGTGGGTGGCCCGTCGACGAAACGACCGGTGCACCTTGTGGTCGTAGCCGGGCGACATGTCCCATGCCTGCCGCTGTGCGTACCAGGTCACCGGGGACTCGACGAGAGTTCCTTCGAGTTCAACCAGGTAGGTCCGAGAGAAACGGCCCGAGCCGACCAGGAATTCCAGCGGGTGGTCCGACAGGGGGACTTTCGTGCCGTCCTGCAGAATCAACGATTCGCGGTGTCGCAGCTTCGATTCAACCCGCAGCACCTCGTAGGCTCGTCCGCTCTTTTTGTGTTCGAACGTCGCATCGGGCGGTTCGTCGTCCGGGGACACCCGGATCATTGATCGTGCGTGCGACGAGGTCTTCCACGTGGCGTGCTGTTCGGTGTGGCAACCGGCACATTGCCGGGAACCCACGTAGGTCACCTCCCCGGCGGTGTTCTGAAATTCCGATTCTGCACGGGGTGGTGCGGGTGTGGCCACTCCGGGGTCTTCTGGAGACGTGTTCTTCGGAGGCCCTGGTTGGTTCTTGTCCCCGCAACCACACGCCAGCAGTATGGCGACGACCAGCGTCACCGCGGTCGGATTCGAGAAGTGGGCGGCCATGATAGAGAACTTGCGTGGCGGTCGGATCAGGGTTTCATGTCGACAATCAAAGCTCCACGACCCTCGATGACTTTCAGCGTGCGGTCGGTTTCCAGCGGTCCGAGATCCTGCTTGAGGCCCGATGGCCAGTGAATCGAGACCTGGTCGAGCCGGGTGATTTCACCGGTGCCGATGACCAGTTGTCTCTGATTGCTGACCAGGTATCCGTCGCCGGCGGTCAACTGGGTCACCCAGGTCCGCTGTCCGGCCCGGGCGGTCACCGTGGCCCCGGTGGCGTCACGTGACGACCGGGTGCCCACGAGCCTGAGAACCAGGTGATGTCCGGTCCTGGTTGTGGTGTTGGTCAACAGGGCCAGTGGCGAGTCGAGGTGCGTGATCACCGCGTCCTGTCGTCCGTCGTTGTTCCAGTCCAGTCGAGCCAATCCGCGGCCGACGTAGTTTCCCTGGAAGTATTGTCCGAGTTGTTTGCCTTCCAGTGTCGTGAATTGGCCGCTGCCCGAGTTGCTGTAGCAACGAGGTGGCATCTCAAGTTGCTCTCCCTCGTGGACATTCCCGGCGACGTGTCCGTTGGTGACCATCAGGTCGAGGTCTCCATCGAGATCGGCGTCGAGGAATTCGGTCCCCCAACCGACAAGCGTGAAGCCGTCGTCATAGAGCCCGGATTGGCGTGTGCGGTCCAAAAACAGGCTGGATCCCACCGCGGGACCCCGCGATCGCTTCAGCGAATAGAGGGTGTTGGACTGGCCGATGTAGTTGGTGACGAACAGGTCGAGAGTGCCGTCACCGTCGACGTCGCCGACGGCGATCCCCATACAACCCTCGGGTTCGCCGGTCGCGCTGAATGCCACTCCGGCACGCGGGGCGGTGTTGATCAGCGTGAGGCCGTTGCCGCCGTCTGCCGGCTGGTTGCGGAACAGGAAGTTGGGCCGGGTGTCATTGGCGATGAACAGATCGAGTCGCTGGTTTCCGTCGAAATCGGCGGCGATGGCTCCCAGTCCTTTCCCTCCCGGGTGAGCCACTCCGCTGGACTCGGTCACATCCAGGAACCGGCCATCGCCGGAGTTGATGTACAGCCGGTCCTGGGCGGCGGCGAAATCTCCGGGGCCACAGGGGCGGCCGCCGCGGGAATTCGGTGGACAGAAGGGCATGAACACGTCGACGCCGGCGAGATAGTTGACGACATAGAGATCGGGAAGCCCGTCCCGGTTGAGGTCGGTCAATACGCCGCTGACGGACCACTCGTTGCCGGCGACAGCCGCCCTGGCGGTCTCGTCACTGTAGGTGCCGTCGCCATTGTTGATCAGCAGCCGGTTGCCACCGACGTTGGCCACGTGGACATCGGGAAACCCGTCGCCGTTGATGTCCCCGATGGAGACGCCCTGGCCATAGGCCGTCTGGTCGATCCCGGCCTGGAGAGTGATGTCCTCGAAATGACCATCACCGGTATTTCGAAACAGACGATCCCGGGGTGAGGTTTTCGGTGGCGCCACCGGCGACCGGTTGGTGAGGTGGCTCGAGTCGATCGGGTGATGAGTGCCCTGGGCCAGGTAGATGTCGGGCCAACCGTCCCCGTCAAAGTCGACCACCCCGGCTCCCCCACCGATCGTCTCGGGCAAACGGCTCGCCGTGATCTCCTCGGCCCGGTCGCTGTAGTAGTCGAATTGCAATCCGGTTGACACGGCGTCGTTGCGGAAACGGATCGGTCCGAATCCCGGCTTGGCCACACCACCGGCGGGGTTCTGCGTGGTGGCGTCGGTGGTCCAGTTGGGAACGGGTAGGTCCGAGAGGTCGATGGAGGAGATGGCG
>CAWVUS010000271.1:0-7455 GCA_963933195.1 uncultured Planctomycetaceae bacterium | reverse complement strand
GACGGCCCGGATCAGCGGGTGGACGCGGTGGCTCGGGCGGACGGCCCGGATCAGCCGACCGGCCCGGACGACCCGGTGCCGAAGGCAACGCCGATCGCCAGCCCAGCCCCGAGGCCCTGGTCGAGCGACTCGATCGCAACAAGAACGGGAAGCTCGAACGAGACGAACTGCCCGGTCGGATGAGCCAGATGCTCGAACGCGGCGACACCAACAAGGATGGCGCGCTCGACAAGGGTGAACTCAAGAAAGTCTTCGAGTCGTTCCGCAACCGGGGCCAGCGTCCCGAGGGTGCCAGGCGACCCGGGCAAGGCGGCGGCGACCGTCCCCAGCGTCCCGAGCGAGGCAAAAAGTCCCGCGAGGATCAGCCACGCCGGAAGTCCGCAGAAAAGGAAAAGGAAACTGAAGCCTGATTCGCCAGGCGGCAATTTCCAACGGAACTCCAATCGAGGCCATCGGCGCAGCAACGGCTAGCGCCCGGTGGCCTCGATCCGGTACAGCCCGGTGCGAGTCCTGAGGTACAGGTTGTCGCCAACGACGGTTGGCGAAGCCATCAGCCCGGTGGCCAGGCGATTCACACCAAGAACCTTGGCCTGGCGGCCTCGTTGCATCACGGTCGTGTTTCCCTCGCGATCGAAAAAGTAGACCCGTTCGCCGGCAACAATGGGCGACGCGCTGAAGTTGCCCCCCAGCCGGTGCCGCCAGTGCAGCTTGCCGGTCTTCGCGTCCAGGCAGCAGGCCACGCCACCCTTGTCGGTGACGGTGTAGATCAATCCATCGGCAATGGCCGGTGACGGGGTCGAGGGCATCTGTGCCGTGGCCGTCCACGTGACATGCGTTTTGGTCACGTCACCGCGACCGTTGGGGCGAACGGCCAGCAGGTGAGGGCGGGCGAAGTCGGTGACGACATAAACCAGTCCGTCGGACGCCACGGGCCTGGGCACCGCCGAGAACCCCTTGTACTTCAGGTGCCACAATTCGCGGCCGTCTCGCGGATCGTAGGCATAGCACCCCTGGGCGGCCGGGCTGATCAGCACCGGGGCCTTGTCACTTCCCACCACCAGCGGAGTGGAGAACGCCTTGCGGGCGTGCGAGGGAGTTTTCGTGAGATCGATGGAACGCTCGACCTGCCAGGCCGTCTTTCCCGTCTTTTTGTTCAGCGCCGCGATGTACTGCCGATCGCGTCCGTCGCAATGAAAGATCAACAGGTCACCGAAAAGAACCGGCGACGAACCGGCACCCTCCTGGTGATCGAGATTCACGTCGCGACGGGTCCAGAGAATTTTCCCTGTCGCGGTGTCCAGGCAGGCGGTGCCACTGGTCCCAAAGTGGACGTACACGCGGCCGTCTTCGATCACCGGTGACGGGCTGGCGTGACTGTTGAGCCGGTTGATCGGAGCCGGCTTTTCGACCTCAAACACCTTCACCCGATGCTTCAGTTTTCCATCGTGTCCCACGCACAACACCAGCAGCGACTTGCCATCCTCCTCGGCCGAGGTCATCCACAATTGCTCTTTCCAGGCCACCGGTGTCGACCAGCCCCGGCCCGGCAACTCCACCTTCCAGGTGACATTTTCCTTTTCGCTCCACCGCAGCGGCAACCGCGCCGTCGAAATCCGACCGTCGCGGTTGGGTCCCCGAAAGTCTGGCCAGTTGTCGCCCAGTGCAGAGCCGCCCAGGCAGCACGACAACAGGCAAAGGATCACGCAGCGACGAATGCGGGAGGACAACATTGGCAACTCGAAATCGTACAAGAGAACGGGCAACGGAACGTGCGGGGTTGAATCGCATCGTAGCCCAGTTGATGATCTTCTCAAACACCCACTGGCAACCGCGCGGCCCTGACTATGACAGGCGGCCACGGCCGATGTCCACCACGCTCAACACGCTCGACTTTGTCCTCCTGGGCCTCTACCTGGCCGGCACGCTCGGGTTGGGCCTGTGGGTCGGCAGATCGATTCGCACCGGCGAGGATTTCTTCCTGGGCGGGCGACGATTGCCATGGTGGGCGATCGGGATGTCACTGGTCGCCACCGATATCGGTGGCCCGGACATCATCGGGGTCGGCGGCGCAGCCTACGGACACGGAATGGCCGTGGCGAATTTCGAGTGGATCGGGTGCGTTCCGGCAATGATCGTCGGCGCACTGGTTTTCATTCCCTTCTTCTGGCGCACGGGCGTGGCGACCATTCCCGAGTACCTCGAACGACGCTTCGACGTCAGGGTTCGTACGGCATTGTCGATTTGCTGGCAGATCTTCATGGCCTGCAACCTGGGCGTGATGTTGCTGGCCAGTGCACGCATGATGTCCGAGTTGTTTGGGTGGGGCGAGGTGACCTGCATCCTGGTCACCGCCGGACTGGCCGGTGCCTACACGATCGTCGGGGGCCTGGCGGCGGTGGTGTACACCGACATGGTCCAGTGCACCGTGATGATCATCGGTTGCCTGGGCATCCTGGTGATGGGCTTGATCGAACTGGGCGGCCCGGTGGCTTTCTGGGACCAGCTCGAGCCGGCCCAGAAAGCACTGGTGTTGCCGGTCGACACAGACACGCCATTCCCCTGGACCGGGATACTCTTTGGACTCGCCCTGATCCTCAGTCCCGCCTACTGGATCGGCAACCAGGCGATCGTGCAAAGATCACTCGGGGCAGCCAGCCCGCTGCAGGCCCAGGCGGCCTATATCTGGGGCGCGACGCTCAAGAGCCTGATCCCGGTGATCATTGTCGGACCCGGCCTGGTTGCCGTTCTCCTGTATCCGGACCTCAAGCAGGGTGACCACGCCTTCCCGCAACTGGTGGCCGGGTTGTTGCCGCCGGGGCTGCGGGGCATTTTCCTGGCAGCATTCCTGGCGGCACTGATGTCCAGCGTCGACAGCTACCTGAATTCCGCATCGACCCTGGTCGCCCACGATATCTACAAGCGATTCGTGGCACCCGCGGCAGATGCCGAGACCATGCTGAGATTCGGACGGTGGGTGACGGCGGGCCTGGTCGTGTGGGCCATCGGGTGTGCCCTGGTGATGGCCCGGCTCGACGAGGGAATCTACACGATCTTCCAAACACTGATGTCCTTCTTCCAGGGTCCGGCGCTGGCCGTGTTGCTGGCCGGGACACTCTGGAAACGGGCCACCGGCACCGGGGCACTGGTCGGGTTCGTGGGTGGCCTGGTGACAACCGTCGGCCAGTTCCTGCTCAACAACGACACCGTCTGTACCGGCCTGGGCATAGCTCCCCTGTTCCAGATTGACGAACCGTTCCTGTATTACTCGATCTGGGGCTTCGTGGTCGCCGCCACGCTGGTGGTAGCTGTCAGCCTGGTGACCCGACGAGAACCCGACGAAAAGACCGCGTTGACGGTGGTGTGATGAAAACAACCTTCCTGCACCAGATCGGCGATGCCATTCGAACCGCGATGGCGGCGGTACCGCTATCGCTGGTGGGCTGGCTCTTCGTGGCGATCCCTGCCGTCCTGCTGTTGTGGGTGCTGACATGCCGGATTGCCCCCGACGGTGACAAAACCGACCCGCGGGCCGCCCGGCTGATCCGGATCGGTGCCGCCATCGCGCTGGCACTGCAGGTCGTGATCTACGGACTGCTGTGAGCCCCAATTGCCACAGCCGGCCAGCCGCTATTTCTTCTTCGCGGTCTTCAGTTGTGGCAGCTTGGCGATGTACTTCTTGGGATTGGCCAGGAACGCCTTGTGACACTTCGGGCAGCAGAACCAGATCTTTTGTTTCTGGTAGGTCGCCTCGTAGATCGGATCGATCGCCTTCCCACTGACCGGGCACTTCGTCTGCACGGTGAAGCCCTTGTCCAGCTTGGCGAAAACGGCGGCCACCTTCTTGTCGCCCTTGAGCAACTTCAGCTTCTTGGCACAACCGGCGCAACACACCTTCACCTTGACGCCACCCACTTCGACGGCAACCGACAACACGTCGTCCAGTCCGTGGCCCTTCAGCGGGCAGGCCACCTGGGCGATCTGCTCGGTCTGGAACCACTGCAGGTGGACCGCGGTGCTGTAGACATTGGGAGTCACGTTGAAGATGTCCGGACAGCTCTGGCAGCAGAAGTAGAGCTTCTTGCCCCGGTACATCACCATCGCGTCCTGCGCGGCGGGTTCACCCAGCACGGGGCATGTCGCCTTGAATTCCTTGGGTTTTTTCTTCGCGGCCTTCCGCTTGGCCCGCACCGCGTGCTCGCCTCCACTGACAGTCATCGCCAGCGAATACACCTTGGTGTTGCAGGTCAGGTACAGCGTCTTGCCGTCGGCGCCTCCGAACGTCACGTTCGCGCAGAACTCCTTGGTCGGAATGAACCCGACCGGCTTGCCGGCCCGCGAGGCCACCCAGACACCGCCACGACCGGTGAAATACAGGTTGCCGTTGGCGTCGATCGTCATCCCATCCGGGGACGACATGTTCTTGGTGCCCGGGTCGAAGAAGTCCTTGCCGGCGCCGGTGGTGCCATCGGCCTTGATTGGATACGACCGCCACATCTTCCGCTCGCTGTCGCCGACGTAAAGTACCTTGCCATCGTTGGAGGCGATCACCCCGTTGGGCAATGGCATGTCCTGGATGATCAGCCGGATCTTTCGATCGGGGGTCATCACGTAGACCTTGCTGGTCTTCTTGTTGGCAAAGTCGGGATCGGTGAAATAGATGTTGCCGTTGGGGGTTTGGCAGACGTCGTTGGGCTGGTGCCATTTCATGTTGACCGCGAGTGCCCTGGCATCTCCGGGCCCCTTGGGGCCGAACGAGTAGCTCATCAGGCGGTGCCCGTAGGCCTGGGCTCCCAGCAACCGTCCGTCCAGCGACAGCCACGTGCCGTTGACACCCTCAGACTTGTCCAGCCAGACGAATCCCTTGCCGGGTCCATCCAGCCGGATGATCTGCTGGTTGCCCGGATCGCCGCCAAAGAACGCGGTGAAGTAGAGCTTGCCGGTGGCCGGGTCCCAGGTGGGACCCTCGTGAAATGCCGCGCTGGAGAACACCTCGACCAGCCGCGCGCCCTTGGCAACCGTCGAGGGCAACTCGGCCGCGGCTGCCGGTACGACTCCGGCCAGCAGAAACAGGATCGTGCAAACAAGCCGCCAGGGAATGGAAATCATTGCTGTGTCCTCTTGGATGAACCTACTGCTGGTCGCGTCCGGTTCATTGCAGCCAATCCGGGTCACCGGGGCAAGTGGGCCGCGTGCGTGGCACGCACCTTTCCCACCGCCGTAGAATGAACGGCCATGGCCAGCACCCCGACCACCGCCGTTCCAACCCTCCAACCCGACCAACTGTCGGGCACCGCGCGACTGGGGGTGGTGATCCCCGTGGCCCTGGTCAGTTTCTTCTACGCCAACCTGCTCGACTACGCGCTGCCGCTGTACCTGGGTGCCCGCGAGGCGGCGGCCCAGGCGGCCGGCGGCTCGTTTCCCGAGAGCATGTACGCCACCGCGGCGATCTGGCGGGTGACACCCTGGATCATTGGCCCGATCCTGGCCGGGTTGTTCTCGCGACTGTTCGGCGAACGCATCGTCTGGTCCCTGGCACTGCTGGGCAAGCTGGCGGTGCCGATCACGCTGGCCACTCACCCGGCCCCCCAGATCATCTCGCTGATTGCCGTCTGGCAGGGTTTCACCGGTGCACTGATGTGGATCGCCGGGCTGTCGCTGGTGCAGATGGTACCAACGCATCGCAAGGGATACGCCAACGGGCTGCTGATGACCTCGATGGGAGTCGGCAGCCTGCTGGGTCCCATCTGCGGACGGGTGCTGCTGTACCGCGACGAGGTGGGCGGGCTGTTCGCCGACGGCCAGGCCACCGAGGCATTGCGACGACTGGTCAACCTCGCGCCGCTGGCAAACGTCCCGACACTGGCCGACTTCGAACTGCTCTTCTGGATCCTGGCCGGCACCACCGCGAGCTGTGCCCTGCTGATCGGTCTCTGGGGCCAACGGCCCGGGCGATTCCAGCGAGACGCACCACCGGATTTGGCCCAGACACTGGCGGACTTGCGGACCCTGGCCACGATGCCCACCTTCTGGGCCCTGGTCATTCCCCTGTGCCTGTTTGGCGGGGCGGTCTTCGGAACATCCAATTACTACCTGCCCTACCGGGCCGAAGAACTGGGGCTCAAGGACGGATCGTCGGACAATGGCTGGATCTGGCTGACGCTGTTGAAAACGCTGATGTGGATACCCGGTGGACTGGCCGTTGGCGTGCTGGCCGGCCGACGGGCCCCGGGTATCGCCGCGGTATTGATGGTCGGTGGCTTCTCGGCAGCGGCAACCTGCATCGGCCTCAGCCAGGTCGCCTGGCACCTGTTCGTGTCGGTTGCTGTTTTCGAATTCGCGCGGCAGTTCATGCGGTGGTCACACGGGGGCTACCTGACCGAACACATCGGTGATCGACTGCGGCCCACCGCCATTGGCTTTGCGATCACGTTCTCGGGCCTGGGTGAAACGGTCTACGGCTGGACCTCCAAGACGATCTGGAACCCCGACCTCGACACCTTCCAGTCGTGGCGTTCGATCCTGCTGGCCTCGGTTGCCGGCCTGTTCGCCACAGCTGGGCTGTTCTTCTACGATCGCATGCGACCAATCCGTTCCGAGAACGATCCCTCACAACCGGTGACCGCCGACACGGCATCCCCGGAACCGACACAGATACCAACACGGGAACCAACACAGGATTCGCCAGAGGCCAGCTCATGAAAATCACCAGTGTCACGGCTCACCTGATGGGCATCCCCGGCCCCGGCGGACATTCGCCGGCACGCAACTGGATCTTCGTACGGATCGAGACCGACGAGGGCGTGGTCGGGCTGGGTGAGGCGACGACCGAGTACCACGAGCTGGCGGTGATGGCCATGATCGAGGGCCACCTGGCCGACCTGTTGGTGGGACAAGACCCGACCCGTATCAATTACATCTGGCAGCAGATGCGGCGGTTCTACTGGTGGCGCGATGGCGTGGTGGCCACCAGTGCGGCCAGCGGAATCGACCAGGCGTTGTGGGACATCCTGGGCAAGGTGACCGGGCAACCCGTCTACAAGCTGCTCGGCGGAGCCGTCCGCGACCGAATCCGCCTCTACGCTCGAGGCGACCTGGGCCTGGCCAGCCAGGGCGAGGAGATGCAGGTAGCCGCGGCCGAGGGATTCGACGCGTTCAAGTTTGGTCCCGGACGGTACGTGGAACCCTACGATGACGAGAAGCAGGTCGACGTCGCCCTGGCCGTGGCCAAGGAGATCCGTGAGGCGGGCGGGCCGGACGTCGAGTTGATGATCGACTGCGGTGGCATCTTCAGCCTCCAGGCCGCCCACCGGCTCACCGAGGGACTCCGCGACGAGGTCGGGATGCTGTTCGTCGAGGAACCGGTCAACATGGACGTCCCCGACGGACTGGTCTCGCTCAGGCAGTCGTTCCCCGACGTCCGGATCGCCGCCGGCGAACGCAACATGACCCGCTGGG
>CAWVUS010000270.1:0-7472 GCA_963933195.1 uncultured Planctomycetaceae bacterium | reverse complement strand
GCCTGCGGTGAGGTGCGAGACACACCGGTCACTTCTTCGCCGTTCCGGTCAGCCACGTTGTCTCAAACGCGTTTCCGAACTTCACCGGCGTCCGCGCGACCCGTTGGAACTCGGCGGGCTTCGTGCATTTCCCAATGATGCGAATGGGACCAGAGAACGCGGTGCCGTCGGTGGTGATGGACAGTTTGATTTTCTTTGACGTGGCGCCGTCCGGCGGAGAAACGACGGCCGCCGAGGTCAATCCTTTCGGCAGCCCCTCGACAGCAATTGTAATCGGCCCCAATTTCCCACCGGGGCCATTGCGACGAGTGACAACGACTTCCACCTCCAACGGCTTTTTGGGCGTGACCACCAGCATGTCGGCACTGACGGACAACTCATAATCCGTCTCTTCCGGAACGATCGTGACCTGGTAAAAATGTCCGGGGCCATGATGCCGGTAGCGGTCAAACACCTGGACCTCGTGGGGGCCATCCACTTTCGGCGAGAACCGCAAGTGCGTCTCCTTGCCTGTTCCCGGGTCCGAACTTTGAGCTGCCCGGGAACCGTCCGGAGCCATGATTCGCATCATCGGAACGACCGGCAATTCGAAGGTCGAGGATTCAGCAGACAACGAGTAGGTGGTTCCCTTCTTCAGTTGGAACACGTGCCTGGTGAATTGGTTGGGCGTGTCGAGACAACCGGTAACGGCTACCGGAGGCGCCAATGCAGCACCTGGACCACCGGCGGGACGGGCGACACCCATCGTTTTGAATGGGACCCGTCGAATTCGAGCGCGTCCCGCAAACTCGCGCCCCTGGACAAACCCGATGCTGGACGCCGGGATCTGCTTGGCAAACACCGACTCGACTTCACGCAGCGATTTCGTCTCGCCGCTCACGGGAACCTCGGTCCCCTCCGGAATGTTCCAGCCGTAAACGGGCACACTCTTCGTCCCCGCTGCGACCGAAACCCGAGCCGCATTGGCGATGAATGGGCCGGTCGTGATGGTCAGTCGATAAACGTAGGTTGCCGCTCCCGAGTAGGTGATACTGGAATTGGGCTTCGACGGAAAACCGAACACGCGGACGATGTAGGTCCCCGTCTTGGTCGCGGTAAAAGCCAGTCGTGGATCGATTCCCACCCCGTCGTGATTCTCGGCGACGACGAATCCATCCGAGTTGACGACCTGCAGGGCGGCGTCGACCGGAGAATTCAACCGCGCGTTGGCCGCCATGTCGGCCACCAGCGTCGAGCCGGCTTCGACGAACACCGCAAAACCGTCCACGTCGCCGGAGGATTGCAGGATGCCATTGGCCACTCCATGGGACCCGGGACGACCTCCCTTTTTGCCAGCCGCATCGCCGTCTTTTTTCGCGTCTTGAGGCGGCGGCTTTGTGCCTCCCTGCAGTGGCTGGGCCTTTCCGAGTCGATTGTTCGGTTCCTTTTCTCGAAATTCGACCAGGTTGCTGAGCAGGAACGGTAACGCAGGCGATGCCCCCTCGGCATCGTACAAACGAATCCAGACCCGATCGGCCGCCAGGTCCGCCGGGATGGTCACTTGAATCTGCCCCGAGTCTTTCAGGGCGACAACTTTCACACCGGGTGACCAGATCTTGACGGGCCACTTGAATTTGCCCGTACACTCGACCTTCACCGTCGTACCCCGCTGCCCACCCGCGGGGTAAAGGCGTGTCAGAGTCGGCGCCGCGGCCTGGCTACGTCCGGGGCACAAACCCAAAACGAGGAGGATCACCAGCCACAGGGGAAGCATGTCACAACGCACGAGGTTAGCCATCGTGCCGAGAGGCCCCCTGGCCGGGGAGCGTTGACCGGGGCTCACGTTAGCACGCGGTGCGGGAACTGTGGTCGTCACCGGTTACGGGTCTCGGATCAAGTCTCGGTTCAACGTCTCATGCAGCACAGCCACGGGTCAGGCCACTACCCCATCAATTCCTTGATCGGGCGATCGTCGCTGACCAGGTGAATCGGGCGTCCCACGCGGTTGTAGAGGATCGTGTTGGGGTCGATACCCAACTTCAGGTAGATACTCGACACGAGGTTTTCCGGGCCGTAAATACTTTCCACGGCCGTGTACCCGTTCTTGTCCGTCGCCCCGATGATCTGGCCGGCAGGCGTGCCGCAACCGGCGACGAGGATCGACATGGCACTCGACCAGTGATCGCGTCCTGGAGTTTTCGAGCCGGGCAGGGTGGTGATCTTTGGTGTCCGCCCAAATTCGCCCATCACCACAACCAATGTGGTGTCGAGCATTCCCCGTTCATCCAGGTCTTCGATCAGCGTCGCAACAACCGATTCCAGTTCGCGTCCCTGGGTTTTGAAATTCGGGAAGATGTTGGAGTGGTGATCCCAACCGCCATCGTTGATCGTTACGAACGGGACACCCGCCTCGACGAGTCGGCGAGCCAACAGGGCTCGTTGCCCCAGGGCGTTTCGACCGAATCGATCGCGTACCGCATCGGGTTCGCGTTGGATCTGGAAGGCCTTTTGAGCCTCGGCAGATGTCACCAACGACAACGCTTGTTGATAGTTCTCGTCCGCGCCCAAAACGGGATCTGCGGTCGCGCGATCCTGGAAACGAAGCAAAGAATCCAGGTCGTCCCGGATCTGGCGGCGGCGTACCGCTCGTGCGTCGGTCAGGATGTCCGGAATCGTCACATCACGAACCCGGAATGATTTGGCGTTCGGGTCGTCGGCGACAACAAACGGTGCATGCCGAGCCCCCAGGAAGTTGGGGCCTCCCGAACGAGTTTGCGACGGAAGCGAGAAATACGGTGGAAGACCGTTCTCTGCCCCTCGCTGAGACGAAACGACCGACCCCATGCTGGGATGGAAGCTGACAAACGCGCCGCAACTGACCGGGATGCGGGTGGGGGAACCCGTCATCATGTAGTGGTTGCCGGCGCCGTGGTTGTTCTGGTTGTGCTTCACCGAACGAACGACCGAGAACTTGTCGGCGATGGCCGCAAGTCGCTCCATGTTTTCAGAGAACACGGTGCCGGGGACTTTGGCCTGGATCGTCTGGAATTCGCCGCGAATCTCCGACGGAGCATTCGGCTTGGGGTCGAACGTCTCGAAATGGCTCGGACCTCCACTGAGCCAGATCAGGATGCACCCGGTGGCGTTTTTCCGGCCAGTGCCAGCCACCGCCCGTAGCTCCAGTGCGCTGGCAAGGCTTCCGCCCATCAAGGCGCCCAAGCCCAGTTTCAAACAGTCTCGCCGCAGCACACCGTCACAGTTTCGGCCAAGTGTCATGGCAGGTCCTCGAATGATCGCTTTTTTCGGTGAATAGTCAGTCGATAAACAAAAACTCAGGCGCATTCAACAATGCCCAAAAAAGGTCCTCCACCGCAAGTCGCCGATCTTTCGAGGGCAAAATGGCGGCAGCCTTCTTTGATTCTTCGGCTGTTGGACGCCGAGAGAACATCAACAAGTACGCTTCGTCAATGATTTCCTCGTTGGACTTATCACTGGCCGCCAGGCGAGCAACACGTCCGGTATCATTCGCCAGTTTTTTGTTGAGCGCCGGCGAGTTCATCAGGTGCAAAATTTGAGGCGTTGTGGAATCCGAAGACCGTTCACACGGTGGGTCCTGATTCGGATCCGGCCGCCCGAACGTGTCCAGGAACAGCGATGAGGAGCGGTAGGTCCAAAGTTGAGTCGCCCGGGATCCGGGCGGCATCGCGGCAAACGTCTCCTCGGTTTCCAGTACTCCATTCACAGCGTCCAACAAGACCTCAGCTCTCAATCGATGCCGGTAAGCCCGCGCGAAGTTTCGCTGATCACCCACGTTTCGCGTGACTGGCGTCGAACTCAACTCAAACACATGCGACTTCATAATGGTCGCGATCAGGTGTTTGACATTGTAGTCGTGTGACCGAAAATCCTCCGCCAGGAACTCGAGCAATTCTTCATTCGTTGATGGGTTGGTCGCGCGAATGTCGTCAACTGGCTCCACCAACCCACGCCCCATGATCTCTGCCCAGACGCGGTTTGCCATGACCTTGGCAAAAAAAGGATTCTCTGGCGACGTCATCCAGTCGGCCAGAACTTCTCGCGGATCCTTGTCTGGACCAATGGTTAGCGGATCGCCCAGCAAGACCTGGGGCAACACGTTTGCCCCCGTCCGCCCATGTCGCAGCGATCCCGCGGGCTTGGTGAAAATCAATTCCTCGCCACCAGAGATGGGCGGCGAAAGTCCGCCGTTGTGCCCCACCCGGGCAAAGAATGCCGCAAATCCGAAGAAGTCGTCCTGGCTCCACACCTCAAACGGATGGTGGTGGCATTTGGCACACTCCAACCGCACGCCAAGGAACAACTGGCTGACCGAGGAACCAATCTCTACGGTGAGCGGCCGATCGCGGTGGATAACTGTCGCACCATTTTTCCAGGTACTCCCCTTGGCCGTCACCAGTTCTCGAGCGAACTGGTCGTAGGGAACATTTTTCCGGAACGACTTCCGCAGGTAGGCATCCAGAGTCCAGACCGCCTTGATGCCGACGCGATACGGATTGGGACGGAGCAAGTCCGCCCACTTATTGGCCCAGAAATCGCCGTATTCCGGTCTCTCCAAGAGCGTGTCAACCAACCGGGAGCGTTTGTCAGAACTGCTGTCCGCGAGAAAGGCTCGCACCTCCACCGGAGTGGGAAGTCGCCCAATCACTCGCAGGTAGGACCGCCGCATGAACTTGGAATCGTCGGTCGCGTCCGACGGCAGCATGCCGAGGACTTTGAGCTTCTTCCAGACCAACCGATCAATTTCGTTGTGGGTCGGCAGGTTCGCGTAAACTTCCTGTGCAACTTCGCCCGGAATTGGCAGCGCGATGTGGCAGACGGCGATGTTATTCATGTACCGCGCCAGCACGGCGGTTTCGCCCGAGACTGGGCCTGCCTGAACCGCCCCTTCGTCCGTCACGCTGGCAATCGTGCGGTCATTGGACTGGTAGGCAGCGCTTTCGGTCACATCTCGACGACTGCCATCGGAGTATTCCGCGAACACCTGCAGCTGCGAGGATTGTCCCGCAACCAGACTTTTCGTCGGCGGTTCCACGACAACCCGGACCAACTTGGGAGCATCGGGCGGCGTTCGCGGAGCGTTCCCCTCCAACCAGCGGACAAGCAACTCAAACTGCTTGGAGTCCACCGCAAATCGAGCCCCTCCGCCATGCGGCACGCGACCGGTGGCCTTGGACAACAACAGGCTCGACCTGGGGGCAGCCGGTAAAATTCTCCGGCCTCTGCCTTCTCGTGTGATCGCCGCGTAATCGAAGTCGGAATCAAACCCGAGCAACGACAAGGCAAAACCGTTTTGTCCACGCGACTTGCCGTGGCACGCTCCCGAGTTACAGCCGAACCGGGTCAGCAACGGCTGAATGTCGTGCTCAAAAGTAACGGGTCGCTCCGCAGCGGCGAGTTCGCCTATCGACACAACGATGCTCATCGCGACGACCAACGCATGAACGCATTGGGGAAAGCGAAGCATGGACGTGCCAATCTCTAAAGGGAGAACGACGTAAACCAACTGGTAGGGCGGTTTTACCTCAATTGACACCTGGAATCAAGATGGCAATCTTCTCGGTGGCCACCGCAGACGGCCGAAAAACAAGATCGGCAATACCGACTTGATGTGAAAGCCGGATCCGTCCCAGGCCTCCACCGTTCTGTTTCGGCTACCGCCGGACACCCTCGCCACAATCTTGACCACCGCCACGGCCGATAACGAACCGTGGTCGCCTCGGCATATCGAGCGCCGTGCGACGAAAGAAGTGATAGGTCCCCATTTCCGGACAGGCCAGCAGATCCGACCGGCCGTCTCCATCGAGATCGCCGACTCCGTAATAGGGCCCGTGCTTGGCAATACCCGAAAGTTCCTCGCCAAAACACTTCAGCCGCCGTGGAAAATCGAATCGCGGCTCCGTCCTGGTCCCGATGTTTCGGACAACCGCGGGTGCCGTGTCCAGGGTGGCTCCATGATTGATCACCAGGTCCAGCAGTCCATCTCGATCCCAGTCGACGGGAATCAACTGGGCCGGTTGACCGACGACGTTGGTCAACGGCTTGCCGTCCGGCAATGTCACCACCTGCTGTTTCTTCAATCGCCTCCGTCCTCGCCCGTCTCGATACTGGACGAAAATCGCCGAATGGGCCGCGTAGCGATTGTTGTCCGGTGGCCCCTGTCCATCTGTGGTGACCATGTCACACAACCCGTCACCGTTGAAATCGCCGAAACCACCGCGACTCCGCCAACCGAACGGTGAATGCGGATCGGGAACCCGCTTGGTCCATTCCTTCGTGTCGGCTCCCAGCAGACTGGCGGTCGCTCTCAGAGTTCGAGTGGTTTCGTCAAACCCGTCACAGATCACCTGACGCCGGGGTCCGAAGCGAGGTTCAGCGGGAGTGCCGACGTTCCGGTACCAGAACACCCGGTTGGTGATGTTGGGCACCATCAGGTCCCGCAACCCGTCGCCGTCCCAGTCGACAAACGAGGGGTGCGGGTACCCCATGTTGTGACCGTACTCCTCGAGCCCCGGGAACACGGTGCTCATGTGGATCTCGATCGGTCGGCGATCGGCCAGAACGGGTCGGGCCGTTTCGAATCTCGGTTGGGCGGTCGTGCCCGAGTTGATCACGATCCGCACGTCGCCGTACCCACCGCCAACCAGCAAATCCCAATCACCATCAGCGTCCCAATCGCAGGGAAATGGTGTCGCCTGATCACCCAGGGCGATCTCCGGCGACGGGGCCACGAGTTTCCGGGTCACGAATCGTCGACGGCGGGAAGATGACGTCTCTCCGGACGGCGGCGAGACCGCCTCAAGAAACGCCGCGCGTTGCCACGAGCGGTAGGAAACAACCACGCCGGGCCGCGGCCCGCTCGTGACTGCAGCGGTGGTGTAACAGTGCTTCAGGTCCACTTCCTCAAGCACACGGGCGGAAGCGAACCGTGGAGGGAACTCCCCCTGGTTGCGTCTCCATCCCAAACGGCTGGAACGGTTCAACCGCTTCGTCCGCGAATCGGCGACCAGGCAGACCGAATCCAGCCTCCCGTCACCGTCAACATCGAAAAAACAGGGCCGGCGGCCCACTGAGATTGTCACCGGCTCGGCTGGCTCGAACGGCCAGCCTTTCGAATTCCGGTTCCTGATGTAGCAAGCCGAAACGTCCGCCCCGGGTCCGGCTCCATCGCGATACATACTGCCCAGCACCAGGTCCACCGCCCCGTCACCGTCCAGGTCGACAGCTCTCACCGGCCCCCAGTGTTCTGGTGGATGTGGCACGCGACCGGCCGACAGGTAGATCGGCATGCCCCCCGCATCGCGGTCTCCGGAATCCAGAAAGAGGTGCACGGCGTGGTGCACATCCGAAATCCGACTGAAACGGGACGACTTGGTTGCCGTGGCGAACAACAAGTCGGGTCGCCCGTCCCCGTTGAGGTCGGCCGCATCACCGTGGATGTAGCCGGCATTGAACTG
>CAWVUS010000269.1:0-7476 GCA_963933195.1 uncultured Planctomycetaceae bacterium | reverse complement strand
GTCGCAAGTACCAGGAAGTCGCTCGCAACCACCTCGAGGAATTCATCTCGACCCCGGTGGTCCACAAGAACCGGATTTATATCCGGACCTATGGACACCTGTATGCGATCGGAGAGTGAGAAGAACGAATGGCTGCTGGATGCGTGAGAGCTTCAACGGGCTTGCTCGTTCTGATTTCATCCGTGATCGCGATCTTCGGCTGGGCTTTTGAAGCGACCGACACGCCTGCGAAATGGGGCCCGTGGCTATCCAACCCTGAAGATGCCGGTTTTCTTGTGGCGATGTCCCCGTGTTTCTCCATTCCGCTGGCACTCATGACCCTGGTGATCGTGGCCAATCTCGCCGTACACATCTCGGCGAAGCGAAAGAGAAATGAACCGTGACGGTCAGGCGATCACGCCGCTGATTGGTTCGCCGTCCAGTGCCGCTCGGTGCTCGCGGCCGGTGCGATCGAAAATGGCCATCTGAGGGTCGACCCCGACCAGCTTGTACATCGTGGCCACGTGATCGGCGCTGCTGACCGGAAAATCAACCGGCCAGCCGGCCTGCTTGTCGCTGCGGCCAAAGACCGTCGCGTGTCGCACTCCCGCTCCCGTGTACACGATAAAACCGCACTGGGTCCAGTGATCACGGCCGGCGTTCTTGTTCACCCTGGGAGTCCGGCCCATCTCACCCATCAACACAACCAGGGTGTCTTTGAGCATCCCGCGGCCCGCCATGTCCTCGACCAGTGCCGAGTAACATTGGTCGAGTGTTGGCAGCAGGAAATTCTTCAACAGGCGGAAGTTGTTGCCATGGGTGTCCCATTGGCCCGCCCCGATCTTGCCATTGAGCTGCGACTCGAAGGTCAGGCCGACAAACCGGGTGCCCGATTCCACCAACCGCCGCGCGGCCAGCAGGCACGAGCCAAACAGGTGATCGCCGTAACGCTTGCGGGTCGTCTCGGACTCGCGAGCGATATCAAAGGCGTCGCGGGTTCGTGTGGAAGTGAGCAGCTCCAGCGCTTTCTGCTGGAACACTCCGAGCGAGTCGGATGACGGGGTATCACCCAGTTGCCGCCGGACCTTGTCGACGGTGGCCAGCAAGTCGCGGCGGCGGCCCAGCCGGGCAGTCCCCAGCTGGGGCTGTTCGTCCAGGGCTGGCAATTGTGGTGTTGCGTAGGGCACCGGCGGATCAATGTGGGCGTTACGACCCTCTGTTGATTCCCGGAATTCCGGCGTGTAGCTGGTGAACAACGGATCGAACCGCTGGCCCAGGAAACCACCGTAGGGACCGGCACGGTGCTTACCCTGGCTGTGACCCGGGTAGGTCGGCATCCAGACATAATTCGGTACACCAGCCGAGCCGAGACCGGCATGCTGCATGACCGAACCGACACTGGGGTGGTCTGTTGGCTTGAAATGGTTGCCGTTGATCACCGGACCCGAATAGCCGGTCAGCATGTTGTACGGACTGTGGGTGTTGTAGAGATGCGAGTGAGTCCGAACGACACACGAGTGATGCATGGTCCTGGCCGTCAGCGGCATCAACTCGCAGACATCCAGCCCTGGCACACTGCTGGGCACCGGACGGAATTCACCACGGATTTCAGACGGGGCCTCGGGCTTCATATCGAACATGTCGATATGACTTGGACCACCCATCAGGTTGATCAGGATGACCGACTTGGCCGGGGCGTCCGAATTGATGCCGCGGACCGCCTCGGATGCCAGTAACGTTGGCAACGACAGGCCACCAGCCAATCCCAGCCCGCCAACCTGCAACAGGTCGCGCCGCTTGAGACCATCACACAGCTGGCGATCGGAACCCTGGATCCGCAACATTCGTCGTCGTCTCCAACAAACTCACTCAACGTATTCTAAATCACCTATGCGTTGCCTGTCATCTGGTATCGGCGATTCCATCGGGGTCAAACCCAGTTTTTCTGGATCACGCTACTCGTGCGAGAAGAGATCCGGGGGCGGATTGGCAGGCATTGGGTCGACAAACTCCACCGCCGGGTCTCCCGCCTGCTCCACCGCCTGCTCCACCGCCTGCTCCACCGCCGGGTCTCCCGGCTGGTCTCCCGGCTGGTCTCCCGGCTGGTCTCCCGGCTGGTCTCCCGGCTGGTCTTGGGGTGCCGTGACAGTGACATCGAGCGTCTCAGCAGGCATCTCTGTCGGCGGATCTCCGCCGGGCGGAACCCAGTCACCCCAATGGTCCAGGTAATGTCCGTACGCGGGACATTCCTCGCGTCGCTCCTCCAGCCATTGCTTTGTTTCGGCCACCAACCGCTGCTCGGTCTCGATGTCCAACCGGCCGATCATGACCCGTGACCTCAGGAACACGAAGTACGTGTCCAACACATCACAACGACAATAATCGTTGATCTCGTCAGTCCGACCCTCGTCATAAAACCCCTGGACCATGGATCCGTCGACACCGGTCTTACCCGGTTTTCCGATCAGGTGAGCCAGCAGGTTCAGCCCACCATTGACCCGGGACGCGCCGAAGTTCGATACCAGGTCCATCAGGTCAATGTGCGACTTGATGTTGTATCGATTGCGGGCCTGGTCGTAGGTCCTCGCCTCGACATTGAACCACTCGGGCAACGTGATCCCGTATCGGTATGCCGCCAATTCCAACACCGGCAGGTCATAACCCCGGCCATTGAACGTCACGAATGTCGGCTGGCTGTAGTGTTTCCAACCTTTCCAGAACTGATCGGTGATCACGTGGGGCCGGTAGGCGGGGGCGTCAAGAACCGCGAGATCCAACAGCCGAAACCCGCTGTCCACCTTGGCCACGGCAACCGAGATCGGCAACATCCACGTTGGCGGCAACACATCGCTACCCCGCTGTTCGAGTCGCTCGGCCCGGAACCTCTCGATCGCCTCACCGGGGGACAAGCCGGTGTCCCCGTATTTTGCCCGTGCGATCAGTTCACCGTCGGCCACGGCTTCCACATCGAACACCAGGTAACTGACCATGTCGGCCATCGTCACTCCCTTCACCATTCCACTGCACGCACCGCCGCTGCCAATCGTCTCGCGGGTACGTTACCATGAACCGTCGCGGCCTCAACCCCGCCTCTCGCTCACTTTTGGTTCTCATTCCTGGTCCCCGTGCCTGGTTCCATGACCGATCCAGCCGACGTCACCAACTCCAATGAAGTCGCCGAGGCGGCATCCGACCAGGCTGTCGTCCTGGCGGACGGCAACGATGAGGGATCTTCCAGCCGCGAGACCATCGACCAGCTTTCGACCGCCTACGCCCGCATGCGAGAAGAGATCGGCAAGGCGATTGTCGGTCAGCACGAGATTGTTGACCAGTTGTTGATCGCACTGTTCTCCGGTGGACATTGCCTGCTCGAGGGAGTTCCCGGATTGGCCAAGACGCTGTTGGTCAGTACCGTTGCCGAGATCCTGGAGTTGTCGTTTCGGCGGATCCAGTTCACACCCGACTTGATGCCCTCGGACATCACCGGCACCGACGTGTTGCAGGACGACCCGGAGACTCACCAGCGAGCTTTCCATTTCATGCAGGGTCCGCTGTTTGCCAACATCGTGCTGGCCGACGAGATCAACCGCACGCCCCCCAAAACACAGGCCGCGCTGCTCGAAGCGATGCAGGAACGGCGAGTGACTGTCGGCACAAGCTCCTATCCTTTGCCGCAACCTTTCTTTGTGCTCGCGACACAGAATCCCATTGAGCAGGAGGGCACCTACACCCTTCCCGAAGCCCAGTTGGACCGATTCATGTTCCACGTGGTTGTCGACTATCCGACCGCCGACGAGGAACTCTTGATCCTCAAACAGACGACCGGACAAAACACACCCGATCTCGATGCCACCCTGACTGGACAACAGATCCTGGACCTGCAGCAGCTGGTTCGCCAGGTCCCCGTGGCGGATCACGTGTTCGTCTATGCCCGTGACCTGGCCCGGGCCACCAGGCCGGGCGAACCTGATGCGAAACCATTTGTGAAATCTTATATCGCCTGGGGCGCCGGGCCGCGGGCCGGGCAATACCTGGTTATCGGCGCCAAGGCCCGGGCGTTGCTCGAGGGGCGGCTGCACGCCACCACCGACGACGTCAAAGCGGTGGCACATCCCGTGCTCAGACACCGGATCGTCACCACGTTCCAGGCCGACAGCGAGAACATCTCCTCCGACGACCTGGTGGATATGCTGCTACGCGATGTGCCCGTCGAGTTGGCCGAGCGAGCCGCGTCGCGGGTGCCCTGATTCACCGGTGCGGCGAGCCGACAAACCGGGTCCCGATACCCCTTGTGCCAGAGAACTGAACATGCCACGGACGTTTGATATTGCCGTGATTCACGGAGACGGTATTGGCCCCGAGGTGACTCGCGAGGCTATCCGCTCGGTGGAGGCCGCTGCGGTCCTCGACGATGCAACGTTCCAGTGGCAGAGCTATCCCTGGGGCACAGACCACTACTTTGAACACGGGTGCATGGCTCCCGAAGACTTTCTCGACACCCTCGCCGGCCACGACGCCATCCTGCTTGGTGCGGTCGGACATCCCGAAGTCCAAGACCACATCACGCTCAATGGGCTGCTGCTGCCCATCCGACGACGATTCGACCAGTGTGTCTGTCTCAGGCCGTCCTACCTGTACGACGGCGTGGAAAGTCCTCTCAGAGACAAGCCGCCCGGGTCGATCGATCTCCAGGTCTTTCGCGAGAACACCGAGGGTGAGTACGCCAATGTCGGCGGACGGTTGTATGCAGACCGACCGCACGATGTTGCCGTTCAAACATCCGTTTTCACGCGACACGGTTGCCAGCGGATCATCCGGGCCGCTTTTGAAAAAGCGACCACGAGACCGGCTCGTCACGTGGCATCGATCACCAAGAGCAACGCCCAGGGATATGGCATGGTCCTATGGGACGAGGTGTTCCAGGACGTTGCTGCCGACTTTCCTGAAATCGAAACCGAGTCGTTGTTGATTGATCGTGCCGTGATGGAGTTTGTCCGTCGACCCGAATCCTTCGATGTTGTTGTCGCCAGCAATCTCTTCGGAGACATACTGACCGACCTGGCCGCCATCGTGGTTGGCAGCATGGGGTTGGCCGCCAGCGCCAACATCGATCCCACGCGGACTCATCCCAGCATGTTTGAGCCGGTCCATGGATCAGCGCCAGATATCGTCGGCCAGGGAATCGCCAACCCGCTGGCCGCCATCCTTTCGGCTGGACTGATGTTGGAGCATCTCGAGTTGCCACATGCCGCTGCCGCGATCAACGATGCGGTCAAGAGCCAACTGGCCGAACGAGGACCCCGGACTCCGGACCTGGGAGGTGACTCGACAACCGAGCAAACCGGCGAAGCCATCGCTGCCCGTATTGCCGCCACCGGAGGAGCCACCTCGTGACCTCCAGTTCCCTGCCTGAAATCTACCTCGATAACAACGCAACCACCCGGCCATTGCCCGAGGTGATCGAGACCGTGGCCGCGCACCTGGGAGAGAGTTTTGGGAACCCGGGCAGCCGTCACGCCGCTGGCCGGAAAGCCCGCGTGGTGCTGGAAGATGCTCGTGAGACAATAGCCGAAATCCTGGGCGCTGATCCCGGTGAGGTTGTCTTCACCAGCGGCGGCACCGAATCCACCAATCTCGCGCTGTTTGGTTTTGCCGCCGGCGAGCCTGGTGTCATCCTGACCACCGCTGGAGAACATCCTGCGACAACCGAGTCCATTGCAGCACTAAAACGGCGAGGCTGGACCACGCGGGTTCTCGGAGTCGACCAGGACGGACGCCTGAAACCCGACGACATCCAGGAATTGCCTTGGGATGACTGCCGACTGGCAACCGTCATCCTGGCTCACAACGAAACCGGTGTCCTGCAGGACCTGGAACTTCTCTCGGGGGCCTGTCGCGAGCGGGGGATACCGCTGCATGTTGATGCCGTCCAGGCGGTGGGAAAAATTCCTGTCGACTTTCATCAACTGGGTGCAGCGTCACTGGCCCTGGGAGCTCACAAGTTTCACGGACCGCGAGGAATCGGGGCCCTGTTGCTTCGGGATGGGTGTCGCCTGGCACCCTTTGAATATGGTGGTCACCAGGAAGCAGGCCGGCGGCCGGGAACCGAGGTCGTGGCACTGGCGGCCGGAATGGCCCGGGCACTCGAGTCGTGGAATGCCGATCGGGAGGCCCGCACCGAACGCATCGCCGCGCTCCGCGACCGACTTCAGCACGGACTCGAGCAACAGGCCGGACCCACTCTCGTCAACGGACACGCCGAACACCGCCTCCCCAACACCCTCAATATCGCCTTTCCTGGTCTCGACGGCGAAGCCATTCTTGTTGCCCTCGACCTCGAACAGGTGGCCTGTTCGCTGGGAAGCACCTGCAGCAGTGGATCGGCCGAACCGGCTCCGGCGCTGGTGGCGATGGGCCGAACCGAAGAGGTCTACAAGGCAAGCGTGCGATTTAGTGTTGGTGTCGAGAACACCGCGGCCGAAATCGACGACGCCGTGGAACGGATTGCGGGTGTGGTGAAGCGATTGAGAGAATCTGTCCCTGTTGCCTGAGTGCTGCAAGTGAGTGCCGGGAAGATGGGGCCTGGGCGGGAGCATGGGTGATGGTGGTCTCGGGACGCGAAACCGAACCCCTGCTGTTGGTGCCGGAAATCCGGTTGGCTCACACGGCTGTTTCCCAGCTGGGATCACGGAGCCGATCGCGGCCATCCTGTGTCTATGTCTCTGGTCCTCCAGGAACCGGAAAGTCTCACCTGGCCCGCCTGTTCCTACAGGATGGTGACGGAGAGGGAAAATTGATCCTGGCCAGCGAGTTTGCTGCCGAGCTGGCCGAAGCCGCCCAACACAAGGCTGTTGCCTCATTCCAGGATCGTTACCGACAACTCAACACGCTGGTGTGCGAAGACCTGCAGGCCCTGGCTGGTCGGAGCGAGAGCCAGTTGCAACTGCTGGCAGTTGTTGATGATCTTCTTGGTCGTGGCGGACGGGTGTTGTTGACCGCCTCACGATTGCCCGGCCGCCTGGACCGGTTCGACAACAAGCTGGTGAGCCGGTGCCGGGAGGGGCTTGTCGTTTCTGTCCGGAGACCCGGTCCAGCCAGCCGACTTCAGTTGCTGGAACATTTCGCATCGCGACACCAGGTGCCATTGCCGGCGGATGCCGCCCAGGTGCTTGCACACAAAATCGCCGGATCACCACGAGACCTTTTGGCCGCCCTTGGACAACTGGAAACCCTGGCCCGGATAAGTGGTGGTGTGATCGACAAAAACATGGCCAAAAGCATGGTCTCCGGGGACACTGCGGCTGACCCTCCAGGGCTGCAACAGATCACTCGTGTTGTCGCCCGCCAGTTCGGCGTCGCTGTCGGCCGACTGCGAGAGCGGAACCGGGCTCAACACATCGTCGTCCCACGGCAATGTGCCATGTTGTTGGCCCGGGAGCTCACCGGGGCCGTTTACTCGGACATCGCAGCCTATTTCGGATGCAAAAACCACACAAC
>CAWVUS010000268.1:0-7561 GCA_963933195.1 uncultured Planctomycetaceae bacterium | reverse complement strand
TGGTGCTGATGCCGGGCCAACCAGGCGAGACTGAATTCGACGGCCTGTTCGGACGCCTCGGTCCCACCGTACTTCTGTGCTGCCAGCCGCCGCTGTGAAAGAGTTCTCAGACGATAAGTCGCCGGCAGGCTCAATTCGCGGCGCCGTCGCGGCGTTGATGCCACTCCGGGTTTCACCACGTTGGGCCGCAGGCCCGGTACCGGCAATCGGCTGGCCACGCCATCCCGCACCGTTCGACTGCTACCAGGACGCGGTGCCGGCGTGCTGGGCACTCGGCTGGGCGCCTGCCGTGTCAGCACACCATCACGCTCGCCGTCGGGACGGCGGCGTTTGAGCCTTGTGAATCGTTCCGGAGCGGGTGAACCCGCCGCCGCTCCCTTGGTGTTTGTCGGTGTCCTGGCTCCCGCCACCTTGAGACCAGCGGTCCCGGCCACCGGTCCCTCTCGCCGACGAATCGCGTTGCCCTGAGGAGACCGTCGGATAGGAACCGCCGTGGACGCCACGCGAGGTGTCTCGATGCCCATCGGCTCAGCCACCGGTGTCGGCGCCAGCGTTGACCGCTCAACACCACCCCGGGTCGGAGTCCGCGCCACCGGCTGGTTCTCGCTCAACCCCGAGACCCCCTGTGGTCGCTTCAGGCGATTTTTCGTTGGCACGCTGACCTCCTGCCGCGCCTCGGCCGTTGGATCATCCACCAGCAATGGCACGTCCGCTCGCTGTCGCTTGCCCCTGTCGGCCAGTTCGATCGGTTCGGGCCGTGCCTCGGGACGGTCCGGCATTTCCGCAATATCTTTCAACTCCGGTTCGCTCCGATCGGTCTTCTCGACCTCCCGCTCGGGAGTCGTCAACTCCGAGAGCTCCGGCGGCGTTGGAGGAATCCTGTCCAGGGGCGGTTGCTCGGTTTCGGGCAACTGCTGCCACGCCGGTGTGTTCCCACCATCCACCTCCGGATTCAACTCGTCGGCCTCGACCAACTGGTGGCTGACATCCACCTCCACCACGGGCGACTGGACCTCCGAAACCGCCGGCGGCGGCGAGACCGCCACCAACCCCAGGGCGCACGACACGTGGACAAGAATCGAAAAGACCAACGATTTCTGGCTCGGGTCGTTGTCACCCCACTTGGTCACCAGCATCGTGACCAGGTGAACCGACGCGCAGAACAAACCAGCCAACAGGCACGCCCAGAGAGCCTTACCGGCGATGTCCGGTGAGATCCCCAGCAGGTCTCCGATTTGTTGGGCAGCGCCCGCGACGGCCAGCAACATCAGTTGCCCCCCTCATCCAGCTTGTAGGCCAGGGAGATCTTGGTGATCTGGGTCCGATGACAAATCCCCAGCACATTGACAATCGGCTGGTACAAACCCTGCCCCTCGCCACGGACCACCACCGCCTGGTCCTCGAAGTTCTCCTTCGCGTCCTTCAATTCGGCCTCCAGCTCGTCCAGTGCTATCGGCTTGGTCCCCAGCAGGATCGTGCCATCCTGGCGAACATTGATCACCAGCGCATCAGGGGTTCCGGTCAGGGGCTGGATTTCGCTGGAACTGGGAAGCTGGATGTCGTACTGCCGCTCCTGCTCGGTGAAACGGGCACCCACCAGGAAGAAAATGATCAACAGGAAGACGATGTCGATCATCGGCGTCAGGTTGATCGCCGACTCCTCGGTTCGATCGGCACCCTTGAGTGGCATCCGGTCCGTGCCTCCAATTCCTGTCCCCAGCCGGCTCCCACCGCCCCGGGGTCCTCTTACCTGTTATCGGCGTCTCGGCCGTTACACCGTCACGTTTTCGTTGATTGTCCGGCCCGTAAATATCACCTCGATATCCGCGATTTCCAGCCACGCCGCTTCGTCGGCCGACTTCTTGACAACGTCCCGAGGTGACAACGTGACAACCACCCCGAGACCTCGACCAATCGCAAAGTTGGCCCCGGGCTTGCTGCTGTCCAACCTCGCCGACAACTCCAGGGTCACGAACTTGTCATCCTGAAACGCTTCGACCGGCAACTCGTGCGTCACCAGCGTCTGCCTCTGGGATGGATCCTTGACCAGGCTCGAATACCGGCAGAACTCCAGTTTCGCGGTGGCCAGTTTTGCGATCGGGCCATGTCCGCGTAACCGGATTTTCGCCAGGTAACCTCCCGCTCGCGGATTGATCATTTCCTGTCCCAGGAATACCGTCCCGGTGGCGGGTGTCCTGGCAGCCGCGAAGCCCAGCCGCACCGTCTCGCTGCTGGGAACATGCCAGGCACCGAATCCCGAGGACGAATCGACCGGCAGCAGAGGCTTCGCTCGCCACCCCTTGGGCCGCGATCCGAAATCAGAGGCCTCGATCACCGTGTCCGAACCGAAACCCCGCTGGTTCAACTTGCGACCGTCGAACGGCTTCACCCGATCCAGCGACCCGCCCGGAACAACCCGAACATCCGTCGCCGCGCGGGTCCCCAGCAAGTCACGGATCGGCTCTCCCTTGGTCAATTGCAGTTCACGGCCCAGTGGGTCGTGAAACGCGCCGAACGGATCGATACCCAACAGGTGAAAGATCGTCGCGGTCAGGTCGGCCGGTGTCACCCGGTTGCGAGCCGGATAGGCTCCTTGACGATCGCTGGCTCCGTAAACCTGGCCCGGAGCGATTCCCGCACCGGCCATGGCGAAGCTGAAAACCGATCCCCAGTGATCTCGCCCACCCAGCGGATTGATCTTCGGCGTGCGACCAAACTCGGCGATCGCCACCACCAGCGTCTCGTCGAGCAACCCGCGAGTTTCCAGGTCTTCGATCAATGCCGTGAATCCGACGTCGAACTTCGGGCACAAGACGTCCTCGAGTCGATCAGCGTTCTGGGCGTGGGTATCCCACATCGGATTGTCGACAGCCGAATCACCTGGTTCACGAACCCAGTTGACATGCACCAGCCGCACGCCGGCCTCGACCAGTCGTCGAGACAGTAGCAACAACTGGTTCCAATTTGACATCCCGTACCGCCGCCTGAGCATCTCCGGCTCACCGCTGACATCAAAGGCGTTGCGGACACGTCCATTGATCAGGATGTCGAAGGCCTGGTCCTGGTACGTCCCGAACAACTTCGGTTCACGGCCCCGCACGATCCCACCAAAATGTCGATCGACCTGCTCGAGCAGCCCGACCCGGTTCTTCAACCGCAACGTGGGCACATCCCCCAATTGCAGTCCGGGTACTCCATCTCCGGGGTCCATCGGGTTCACCTGGAACCGGTCTGGATCCCACCGGCGGCCCAGGAAGCCTCCTGTCTGTCCGGCAGGAGTGACGTTCTCGTTGAGTCGCATGATCTGGGGAATCCAGACCGTCGACAGCGGCGGTAACTTCTCGCTCGGCTTGAGTTGCTTGACCAGGGACCCAAACCACGGCCAGTCCCCGGGAGTGATCTTGCGGGGGTTCGCCCCCTGGTACTTGTACCCGGTCAACACCTCGTAACCACTGCCCGAATGCTGGTTGTTGTCTGTGGCCATCGAACGGACAACGGCCAACTTGTCGGCAATCCGGGCCGTCCGGGGCAACAGTTCACAGAACTGCACACCGGGGACGTTGGTCTGAATGGGCGAGAATACTCCACGGATTCCCGACGGCGCATCGGGCTTGGGATCGAAGGTCTCGTGCTGGGGCGGCCCGCCCTGCAACCAGACATAGATCACGCTCTTGGCCCGGCCAAAGGTCGGGTCGGTATTCTCACTCGCGGCAACCGCCTGCGAAGCCAACAGCCCCGGCAGATTCAGTCCGAGGCTCGAGAGGCCACCAACCCGGATCATCTCGCGACGATCCAACCGGTCACACAATCGTCCCGTGTTGCCCTCTAAAGACCACATCGCTGGACGTTCCTCCCGTCGAATACAGGTACTCCGCCTGTAGCCCCCAGAATACCAGACCACTCACCGACTGGCCATATCTTCAAACGGCACAAGCGAACACGGAACATGTATCGCCGATCCGGAACAACGTATAGGATACCCGCGTTGCAAAACGCACGAATTGCCCCGGGTCCCGGTTGGGCGATCACCGCACCAACTCCACGGAGGTGAACATGTCACGCGGCGTTGGTTACGTGGTGGACACTGGAGACGCCGGTGGGGCCGTCACGCAGAACATCCTGGTCGTCGAGGACAAGGATGAAACCTGCGAGTTTCTCAAGAAGATCCTTGAAAAGAATGGTTTCTCTGTCCGCATCGCCCAGGACGGGGGCCAGGCCCACTCGACCTTTGCCATGTACAAGCCCGACATGGTGCTGTTGGACCTGATTCTGCCCGGAGAAAGTGGATTCGAGATCTGCGAACGATTGAAGGCCCAGCGAGAAAACGTCCCCGTGCTGGTGATCTCGGCCATCGACCTGGAATCATCCAGGAATCTCGCGGCCAAGGCCGGAGCCGACGGATACCTGACCAAGCCGATCCGGGAATCCGAACTGCTCGAGACCATCAAGTCGGTCAGCAAGTCGGCCTTCCGGCGGTCTCACCGCGACAAGTCACAAGACCAGGGCGCCATCCGTTTCAACTGCACCTGTGGCAAACGCTTCAAGGTCAGCATCAAGCGACAGGGCAAACTCATGACATGCAGCAGCTGCGGTAACCCTCTGACCGTCCCACGTCAGTCGTGAATGAACTGTTGCGATTGTCGACGACACAGCCCCCATCTTGCACCGCCTTGAGGATCGTGCGATCCTATTGGTGTCGCTGACGTGGTCATCCTTCCACCCAGAACTTCCAGTCGGGTGTGTATCGGGAAACGCTGTGGAGAGTAGATCATGGACGCCATGGAGCCTCTCAATTTTGTCACGGTGAAGTGCCAGTTCTGTGGCACGTTCTATCGCCTGGCACCGGGGAAAATGGAGGAGGGACGGACCTGTCCCAAGTGCCACGAAACCCAGCGAGGATCGCTCTCGATTGTCGGTGCCCCGCTCTCGAGGGCCGCGTTGGCCAGTTCGATGAGAGTCCTGCTGATCCGATCGGGCCGCTACAAGGGCAAGAAACTGCTGTTGCCCAACGAGGAAATCACTATTGGACGTGCCAAGAGTTGCCAGATCCGGGACAACTCCGAAGAACTTGCCGACGAACACTGCGCACTCCAACCGACCCCCGAGGGTCTGCAAGTCCGGGACCTCGACACCGAGCAGGGAACCTTCGTCAACCGCAAACAAATCGATGGGCCGGTCTTCATGCGGCCCGGAGACCTCCTTCGTGTCGGACCCCTGTTGTACCAGTTGGCCGGGCATGACATGCCCGAGGACGAGAGCAATGCGGCACGCGATTCATCCAAACTGTCCGTTGGTGTACAGACCAAACAGGTCGACAAGGAAACCGTCCTGTTCAAGTCGAAGAAAAACACCGCTGCCGAAGCGGCCGAAGTGATCCAGGAACACTGGGAACTGACTCGAAGTCGTCCGGCAGTGCCCGAGTGGATCGACGAGTAGTCCGGCCGTTTGCCCCGCGGAGAATTCGGCGCTAGGATGCAGTCTCCCGAAAACGGAGTTCTCCTATGCGGCTCGCATCACTTTCCACCTGTTTGCTGCTGCCCGTGTTGCTGTTGGTCGGACGAGACAGACCAGCACCCACTCGACCTGTCACCATCCGGCTGGTTGATGCCCAGAGCGGAATCGAATTGCCCGGACTGGTTCGCGTCACCGGTCCGGACGGCCAGGTTGTGCCTCTGCCCACCCTGTTGAACCGGGGTGTCGGCCTGCTGGAAAAACAGCCCCGGATCGGAACGTGGAGCGTTTTGCCGTCGGCCAGGGCTGTTGCGTTGCCCAGGAAATCGATCACGATCGCCGCCTTCTCGGGCCTGGAAACCGACCTCTCCCAACGGAAGATCAATCTCGCCACACAGGCACCCAAGACGATCACCCTGAAACTGAACCGATTCTACAGTGCCGCCGAACAAGGCCTGCGTTCGGCAAACACTCACCTGCACCTGATGAAAATCTCGCGGGAGCAATGCGACCGGTATCTCAAGGAGATTCCCCGGGCTGATGGGCTCGACATGATCTTCCTGTCCTACCTGGAACGTGCCGTCGAGGACCAGAACTACACCTCCAATCGCTACACGGCCGGGGACCTGGCCAAGCTGACAACCGAGTCGGGAGTCGTCTTTGGCAACGGTGAGGAACACCGGCACAATTTCGCCGGCTTCGGGCAGGGCTACGGGCACGTGATGCTGCTGGACATCAAGAAACTGATCCTGCCAGTTTCGATCGGACCGGGCATCATGAAGTCCGGGCACGACGGCCTGCCGCTGCGGCGCGGGATCGAAACCGCCCGTCGAGATGGTGCCACCATCGTCTGGTGTCACAACGAATGGGGACTCGAGGCGCTCCCCAGTTGGCTGGCCGGCCGCATCGACGCACAGAACATTTTCGATGGAGGCATCCGCAGCAGCTACCGCGACAGCTTCTACCGCTACCTCAATGCCGGGCTCAAGGTCCCCTTCTCGACCGGCACCGACTGGTTCATGTACGACTTCTCCCGGGTCTACGTCCCGGTCAGTGGACAACTGACCTCAGCCAACTGGCTCGAACAACTCTCAACCGGACACAGCTACATCACCAACGGTCCCTTCCTGGAATTCACGGTGAACGGACAACCCATCGGTGGCACGATATCGCTCGCAAAACGAGGGCAGGTCCGGATCCGTGGCCGTGCTGTCAGTCGATCGGACTTCCAGCGAATCGAACTGGTCCACAACGGTGGCATCGTTGCCACCGCCGCCTCGCGCCCCGTCGACGGCCACCACGAGGCAACGATCGACACGAACTTCGACATCAGTCGGCCAGGCTGGTTCGCCCTCCGCACGCCTCCACCGTCGGTTTCAGGTGACCCCAAAAGGATGCGAAAGACGCCGTTGAACCTGTTGGGCCGCGAGTTGTTCGCTCACACCAGCCCGATCTACATCACGATGGGCGGCAAGAAGATTTTCGACACGGCTGTCGCCACTGAGATCCTGGCAACAATGAAGCAGCACGCCGCGGCGATCGGCAAGAATGGAAAGTTCCTCGACGAAGCAGCCCGGGCCCGAGTGCTGGACGTGCACAACGACGCCATCGCCGCCTTCGAGAAGCGATTGGCCACCGAGATCCGCGACCGTTCCCGAGAACCAACTGGTGGTCGTTGAGTCCGACGACGAAAACGTCACCGCCAGACCACCAGCCTCTGACGCCAATTCCTCCCGCCTGCGTCAACACTCACGCTATACTGAACCCCGCTGCGACTCACTCCGCGTGGGTTTTGCGAGTGGCTTCTGTAGCCCACCCCACCGGATTCTGGACCAAGGATTCACACCGTGCCTTCATCACTGAATCGTCTCACCGCCGTGTCATTCCTGTTTCTCCTCGGCCTGGTCCTGGGCTGCGGCGAGAACACCCCGGTGCAGACGGCAACCCCACCCGAAAAGACCACGTCCCGGACACCACCCCCGACTCAAGCGGAGGCCGTTGCCCAACCAACTCCTCCGACGACGCCGGAAGACAAACCATCGGCTGCACCTGAAGAACCGGCCACAAAACCGGCCACAAAACCGGCCACAAAACCGGCCACAAAACCGGC
>CAWVUS010000267.1:0-7564 GCA_963933195.1 uncultured Planctomycetaceae bacterium | reverse complement strand
CCAAGATGTTCAACGTCCTGCAGGTACCGTGCCTGGTCTTCACTCAGTCCCGGTTCACGATGCGTGCCGCGGTTGAGAATCGCGAAGACCACCAGGACCAGGGTGATGAGGCCGACGATCACGACCGGGGTGAGTCGTCTGGGCGCAGCGTTGGTGGGCGTGGTGTTGGTCATCGGCGTTGGTGTACTGTACCGCGCCGAGCAGGGGAGTGAGGAGAAGAAGAGCAGCACATTGTCCGCCGCGGGCCCCGTGGTGGGCTAGGCCGCATCCGAGTCAACGTGAATCCGCGAGTAGAAGGCCTGGCGGTAGACTGGGCAGGACTGCAGGAGTTCCTCGTGACGGCCGGTGGCGATGATGCGGCCACTGTCCATCACGACCACGCGGGTGACCAGTTCCAACACGCTGGGAGCCAGGGAATGCGTGATCATCAACACGGTGCGATTCCGCACGAACTGCCGGAGCACCTCGTGGATCTTGTCTTCGCTGCTGGCATCGATTGCCGAGGTGGCTTCGTCGAGGACCAGGATTGCCGGGTCACGGAGGATGGCCCGGGCCAGCGTGATCCGTTGTCGTTGCCCACCGGAGAGACGTCCACCTCCTTCACCGACCATGGTCTCGAACCCGTCGGGAAACTGGTCGACAAACTCGGTCACCAGGGCCTGCTGCGCCGCCTCGTTGATCTCCTCACGGGTTGCCTGGGGCTGGCCGAACCGGATGTTTTCGAACACCGTGTCGTCGAAGAGCAATGGTTCCTGCGTCACGATTCCAATTTGATTCCGCAATTCGATTGGATCGGCCTCGCGGACATCGATTCCATCAATCCGGATGGATCCCTCGGTCGGATCGAAAAGCCGTGGCAACAGGTGAACCAGTGTCGATTTTCCTGATCCATTCCCACCGACCAGTGCCAACACCTCGCCCGCTTCGACCAGCAGGTTGACCTTCGAGAGTGCCTCGGGCGCGTCTTCCAACTGCCCGTCGTAGCGGAACGAAACATTTCGGTACTCGATTGACCGGTGACATGGTTCGATCTGTTGAGGCAACTCGGGCGAGACGACCGTGGGCACGCGGTCCATCAGTTCGAAGATGCGGTCGGTGGCGGCGGTGGCTCGTTTCAGTCGCGAGTAGACGCTGGAGAGCTTGCGGATCGGGTCGATCGTGCCGGCCAGGAAGGCGTACAGCAGCGAGAGCCTCGCCACATCCATCACCTCTGTTGTCAGCCGGATGTCCCAGATCGTCCGGGTCCCTCTCAGGACCAGGTAGGCACCGGGCAGCAAAGCCACGCAGACCGCTGCCAGCCCCAGCAACTCGGTGGTCGGATTCGTCAACGAGTCCACTTTCACGACCTGCATCGCCTTGTGGTAGTACTCGCGGTTCTCGCGACGGAATTTTTCCCTCTGTCGGTTCGTGCCGTTGAAAGTGATGACGATCTTGAGCATGCGGAACGATTCGGCCAGTGTCTCGTAGATCCGAGACATGCTTTCCATCATCCGGAGGCTGGCGGCCTTGAGGGCCTTGCCGTATCGGTAGAAGACGATCCCGAACAGTGGCACGAACAGCAGCGACATCAAGGTCAATTGCCAGTTGACCATGAAGGCCAACACGACACAGGTGAGGGCCTTGAGTGGTTCCCGGACCACCTTGCCGCCCATCAGTTTCAGCCCGTTTGACATCACGTTGATGTCGTTGGTGAAACGCGACATCAGTGGTGCGGTGCCTTCGGCCGAGAGGGTCTGGTAATCCAGCGACAGGCAATGTTCGAAGCAGGCTTCACGGACGCCACGCACCGATTTCTCCACGGCACTGCCGACCAGCACATCCTGGACAAATATTGCGGCACCCTTGATGAGTGTTCCCACCAACAGCAGTACCAGCACCAGTGCCATCGTGTCGAACGCGTCACGGGGGAGGTGAGGCAGCAGCTGGCTGCGGACCCAGTTGAGTTGCCTGAGCCTGCTGGTCTGGTCGGCGATTTTTCCCTGCAGCCGGGCGCGTTCCTTGAGACTTTCTGCCGGCAGGCTGTCCAGTTCGCTGTTCTTCACAGCGATCTCGTCGTGGTACCACCCCGATTCCTGGTCGGCGTATTCCTGGAGCGACTGGCCCTGCAGCAGGACCTTGACGATCGGGAAGGCGACCGAGAGGTTGGTGCCCCACAAGAGTGCAACGCCCAGGCCGAAGATACCGCTGAGAATGAACAGCCGACGGTGCGGAAGAATGTACGGAATCAGCCGTGAAAAACTGCCCACGCGGTGGCCTCGTCCCTGATTCCAGTCGGGTGGCCGAATTCACCGGAGCTCGACCACGGGTTCGCCGCCCGGTTTACGATGGGCGGGGCGGGATCATCGGAAAGCGAGGCGAACGGGTCAAGACATTTGTGCCGCTCGCAGGGTGTCTTCGCACCAGGCGGCGACCTGGAACAGCCCGGATTCCCCGTTGGGCCGTCCGACCAGCTGGACTGCCAGGGGCATGCCCTGGTCGGTTTTTCCGATGGGGAACGAGACGGTGGGCAGCCCGGTGTAGCTCCACGGAGCATTCATCGAGGGATCGCCGGTGGTCGAGGTGTCCGGGGCAGCGCCGACAGCCGCCGGGCAGACCAGTACATCGCATTCGGCGAAACAGTCCAGGATGTCGGCTCCCAGCTGCATCTGGTGTCGCCGTGCCTCGATGAAACGGGTCATACGGAAATCGAGTCCCTCGGCGACCAATCCGCCCAGTCCCTCGGGGTATTCGTCGGCGTGGTCCGGGTAGTAATGCTGGTGGTTGGCCGCCAGTCCGGCGACCAACACGATCCGGTGATGCTCCAGGACCTCGTCAAAACCGGGGGGCAACCCCGGCTGGCTGACACGCGCCCCGGCCGCTTCCCACGTGGAGAGGGATTGATCCAGTGCCGCGGTGGTGTCGGCGTCGGCCTTCTCGGCGAAGAGTCCTCCCAGTCGTCCCAGTCGGGGGCTGGCCTTGGGCATCGAGGCCAGCGCGGCGATCAGGCCGGGATGTGGAGAGTCTTTCGAGGTGGGGTCGCCGGGGAGGTGGGAGATGAGGACATCGAGCATTGCGGCCAGGTCGGCGACGCTGTGGGCGATCGGTCCGGGGTGGTCCAGGTGTTCGCTGATCGGAACCACCCCCGCACAGGGGACACGCCCCAACGACGGTTTTGCCCCAGCGACTCCGCAGAAGGCGGCCGGACGAGTGATGGAACCGCCGGTCTGTGAACCGATTGCCGCCAGGCACATGCCCGTGGCAACCGCCGCCGCCGAACCACTCGACGATCCGCCCGGCGTGCAGTTGAGGTCGTGAGGGTTTTTGGTCGGAGGCGGATCGAAGCAGGCGAATGCCGTGGTGACCGTCTTGCCGATCAGCACCGCTCCGGCTTGTTTCAGCCGTGAGACCAACTCGGCGTCTTGCGTGGCCGGTTGGGACCGTCCGGTGGTTGCCGCCACCGATTCGATCGACACACCGGCTGCTGTCGGCAGGCCGGCCACGTCGACGATGTCCTTGATGGCGACCGGGATGCCGTGCAGGGGACCGGCGAATTGCCCCGATTCGGCACGGGAGTCCAGTTCGGCGGCCCGCTCGATTGCCTCGGAGGCTTGTACTGAAACGAAGGCCTGCACCTGGCCGTCGCAACTCTCTATTCGTTCGAGACATTCCGAAACGAGTTCGGTGGCGGTGGTTTCTCCTGTCCGAATGGCGGCCGCCGCCTCGACCAGGGTCGTGGGATTCGGAGGGATCAGGCTTGTCATCACTCGTTCTCGGGTGGGGGAGGCGTGCTGGAGCCGGTGGACACGCCGCGGGTGCTCCACCAGAGCACCGCGGCCAGCAGTGTCGAGAGTCCGACGACGGCGGCCAGGCCGCAGTAGATCAGCAGGTTGTCGGTCGATTGCCCGACGATCAGGGGACCGAGTCCACCGATGCCGAAGCAGATCATGTTGCTGAACCCGTAACCGGTGCTGCGTCGTCGTGCGGGAACCAACTGGGCAATCAGGCTGTTGTAGACCGGCTGGGTCATGAAGTGGATGAAGGCGAACGAACAGGCGGCGACCAGGCACATCCAGCCGCTGGCACACCCCATCGCGACCAGGCAGGGGGCGCTGGATCCGAGAATGGCCACCTGCAGCCACTCGAGTCGGCCCGGTCGGGCCATGCGGCCGGCCAGCCACTGGCCACCGACGGCAAATGACAGCGTCACCGCCGCAAGCAGGTTGCGAAAACTCTCGGCCGAAATCGAGTCGGGGCGGATGCCGGCTCCGTCGAGGTACCTTTGCAGGAAGTGCAGGAATGCTCCGTAGACAAATCCCGAGAGTGCTCCGGAGGCAACCAGTAGCATGTAGGGACCTCGTTGGAATGGCCCGTTCTCGTCGGCCACCTGGCCCACCTGCGAGTCTGGTTCACGGGTCGAACCCACCCGTCGGATTGACACCATCAGCAAGACGGCGATCACCGCCGCCGGCAGGCACAACGCCATGTAGTAGCCCCGCCAGCCCAGCCACTCCGTTCCAAACAGCACCGCGGCTCCCATCGGGGCGGCGGTGATGCCGATCGAACCGAAGATGCCGTGCCATCCCAGGGCCCGTCCCCGGGTTTCGGGTGTGGTCACCCGGGAGATCAAGGAGAGTCCCGCGGGGTGATAGATGCTGGCGAAACAACCCATGACGAGCATCGAGAGAAACAACGGGGGCATGCTGTGAGAATTCGCTGCGGCGATGGCCGTGAGAATGCAGCCGCCCAGGTAGACGACCAGCAGCCGCCGGGATCCGTAGCGGTCAGCCATCCATCCGGCCACCATCGCCAGCAATCCGAACGGCAACCGCCACGCCATCCCCAACGTGCCCGTGGCGGCCTTGTTCTCTGCTGCGGTCTTTCCCACCAGGTCCGTGCCGATCATCTGCTCGACACTGGGCAACGCCAGTTCAAAGACGTGCACCAGGGCGTGGGCACACGACACCAGCAGGATCAGGCGGAATGCTGTGCGGGTCATTGTGGGTGGGATGAGCAAACCGGGTGGTGGTGGGAGTCGGTCAGAATAGAGGGCTGGGTACGAGATTCCCAGCGGCGCTGGTAGGCTGCGTGCGATGTCGCCTTCCTGTATCCGGAGTCGCAGCCGCCATGACACCTGAGAGTTGGATCAACCTGGGCATCGTCGTTGGCTACATGGTCGGTATGCTCGCCCTGGGATTGTGGCTGGCTCGTTTTATCCGGGGTGGCGACGACTACTTTATTGCCGGGCGGTCTCTGAATCGCTGGGTGATCTGCGGCAGTATCATGGCGACCAACGTGGCGGCGTTGTACCTGGTCGGTCCTGCCGGAAATGCGTACAAGGTTGGCGCTCCGCTGCTGTTGATGGCCTGGAGCGGAAACATGCTGGCGGCGATCGCCGCGATCACTTTCCTGCCCCGTTTTCGGCGACTGGGGCTGACGACGATCACGGAATTGATTCAGCAGCGGTATGGATCGGTTGTCTCGATTTCCGTCTCGTTGCTGTGGATCATCTTCTACGCGCTGTTCTCGGGCGTCACGATGATGACCTGTGCGACGATCATCACCGGGGCCTTCGGTGTTCCGGAGACGTTTCATCTGCCCGGCCTGGACACCTTCGAAACGGTCACCGTTGCGGTGGCCGGCGTGGTGGTGGTGTATTGCCTGGCCAGCGGGTTGTTGGCGGTGGTGTACACCGACCTGCTGCAGAGTTTTTTGATTATCGGTGGTGCGGTGATCCTGCTGCCGCTGGGAATCCAGGCCGGTGGTGGCCTGGAAGCCCTGTTCAGTCCCGACCATGTTTCCCCGGACCGGATTTCTCCGGACAAGTGGGTGATGTGGCGGCCCAGTGGTCCCGATGCGGGAACCGACTACCTGACCATCATGATGCTGTTTGTGCTTGGGCTGCCGTACTGGTTCACCTCGCAGTACATGCTCCAGCGGAGTTTCGCGGGAAAGACGGTCCACGAGGCGAGCAAGGGGTTGCTGTGGGCGGCGGTGCTGACCGGGCCGTTGACGTTGTGTTACATCGTCCCGGCGATGGCTGCGGGGGCGAGCTCCGAGTACCAGGATCTGCCCGGTGGTGCCGACTCGATTCTCCCCTTCCTGGCTCACAAGATGATGCCGGTAGGACTGGGCGGGTTGTTCCTGGCTGCCCTGGTCGCCGCATCCAACTCGACGGCCAGCAGTTATCTCAACAGCCTGGCCACGTTGTTCCGACAGGACATCCATCGGCCGCTTCGTCCCGCGAGCACGGACGCGGCTTCGTTGGCTGTTGGTCGCGTGGTGACGGTGGTGGCCGGCGGGATTGGGCTGGGATATGCGGTGTTCAGTCACCGGATCGAGTCGACTCTTCTCGATTCGGCCTGGACGATCGGCAGCATTTTTCAACCAACACTGTTTGTCGTGGTGGCCGCAGCCCTGTTCTTCCGCCGGGCAACAGCCGCTGGTGGCATTGCCTGCCTGCTGGTGGGAATTGGATACACCATCTGTGGATCCCTGGGAACGTGGCAGTGGATCGGGGACACATACGGGCTCGATTCGGTTCCGCTGGTTGGCCGTTTCTTCGAATGGGATCACACGTTGCCGGCGACCAGGGCACTGGTCGGCATGCCGCTCTCGGCAGCCGTGCTGGTTCTGGTCAGCCTGGTTGGTGGGACCGGCACTTCCACCGAGACGACCGAGTTGTTCTCGCGGATGTCTTTCCAGCGTGCGGGTTGGACATCGCGCAGCATCATGGGAGCGTGGGTTGCGGCGATTGGACTGGTGGCGATGGTTGTCTTCGGATTTCTCGACCACCGCCTGCCCGATTCGTTTCGGCCCTGGAACGTGGTCGGTTACCTGGTGGTGCTGACGTTGTTTGTCGCAGGGATGATTTTTGCTGCCGATGCGTTGTTGCCGGTCCCTGAAGAAGACACCGGCGAGATGGCTCCGATCGAACACAGTTGGCTGGCCCGGCGGCTGGCCACCGGTCGAGCCTGGGGGATCGTTTACGGTGTCGCCGCGGTGCTGGTGGTTGTGATCTACCTGTTGGCGTAGAATCGTGCCAGCCATACGGGCCTGGTGGCGACCGGGCCAATTTCCATCACTTTCCAGAAAGTTCCAGACCCCATGCGGCACAATCGACTGCGTGAACTTCTCGATGCCGATCTTCCCAGCCTCGGCACTCACATCCACTCGTCCTGGCCTTCTATCACCGAACTGGCCGGTCACAGCGGGATGTTTGACTATATCGAGTTTGTCGCCGAGTACGCTCCGTACGATCTCTATGCCCTGGAGAACCTGGGGCGCGCGATCGACTTGTTCCCGCACATGAGTGGGATGATGAAGATCGAACAGGAGCCACGGACGTATCTCACCATCCGTGCCATCGGTTCGGGGATTCAGAACGTCTTGTTTGCCGATCCGAGGACGGTTGAGGATGTCGAGGAATGCGTGAAAGCGGTTCGGGCCGAGACACCGTCCAACGGGGGCATCCACGGGGTGGGAATGCGTCGGGACGTGCGGTTTGTGGTCGAAGGTGGATCGCCGGCTTTCGCCGAGGCTCTCGACCAGTCCGTGGTGGCCCTGATGATCGAAAAGAAGTCGGCCG
>CAWVUS010000266.1:0-7604 GCA_963933195.1 uncultured Planctomycetaceae bacterium | reverse complement strand
GAACCCGCGACATCCACGTTGGCAACGTGGTGCTCTACCACTGAGCTACTCCCGCTGACTCGCCGCCGTGGGCGGTGTCGATTATAGCGCGGGCGGGGGGGCTTGCAAGGCAGCCCGCTCGTGACTGGAACGGCTGCACCAAACTCACCGGTCCAACTCGACCACTTGTTCGATTCGAGCGGATCGAGCGAGGGCATCGCACATTGTCTGGGTGGCCACCGCGTCATCGATCCAGTCCTCTCGAATTTTTCCGGATGCGACGGCCTGCACGAAGTTCTCGATCATCACGACCTCCTGGATCGGCGTGGGTGCGAGATGTTCGCCCTGCAGTCCGTTCCGGTCGTGGATCCAGAACCTGGGTTTGTTCACGTCCCAGGGACTGAGGAAATCGTCACAGACGAGCGAGGACCGGGTCCCTGCCACCTCAAACCACTTTCTCAACTCGGTGTCAAATCCACAGTCAAACGTGGCCATTCTCTGGTTGTCGTACCACAGCAACGCCGAGAGGTTCATGTCGACGTCCCGGAACATGCGTGCCGTGGCGAAGACTCGAGTGGGCAAGTCATCGAAGGCCCAGAGGGTCGCACGGCAGCAGTACCAGCCGAGGTCTCCCAGCGAGCCTCCACCTGTCTTGGGGTCGAGCCGGATGTCGTAGTCGGGCACCTCATCGAACCGGAACGTGAAAGCCGAGGTCACTCGTCTGAGTTCACCGAGAGTTCCACTGGTGAGTTGTTCCTTCATGGCGATTGTTCGCGGGTGATGGATCCACATGACTCCATCCATCAGTTGAACCTGGTGTTCTCGGCACGCGGCGGCCATGTCCCGGGCCTGTTGTGCGTTGATGCCCAGGGGTTTTTCACACAGGACGTGTTTTCCGGCTTCTGCAGCGGCCAAAGTCCAGGCATGGTGCATCGAGTTGGGCAGCGGAATGTAGACGGCGTCGATCTCGGGATCGTCGATCACTCGTCGGTAGTCCCCAACACTGCGGGGCACCTGGTGACCGTGTGCCCATTCCCGTGCCCGGTCCGCGTCACGGCTGGCAATCACGTCCAGGCTGGCGCCATCGGCGGCCTGGATCGCCGCAGCGACTTTCTCGGCGATTCTCGCCGTACCCAGGATGCCGAACCGAAGGCCCTGTTCGTCCCGCGGATGACTCACTGGCCCGCTCCTCGACAAGCGGCCAACGCGTCCTTGATTTCACGGTGCAGGTCGCCAATCACCAGGGGGGGGCCCAATACCCGGGCCGTCTCGGTGACGTTGAGTTCCATGCGTCGTTGCCAGGCGGCCTGGTCTTTGGAGAGCACGGCGATTTGTGCGACAGGTCGTCCCTGCGCCCGGCGAATCGATTCGGTGAAGCCGGTGAGAATCTCCTGGCCAATTGATGCGCCCATCAGGATCACGCAATCCGGTGGTGAGGATTCGATCCGGTTGAGAGATCTCTGGAGGTCACCCAGTAGCAGCACCCGGAACCCACGACTGGTGAAGAACTCTCGCAGCAGTTCCTGCTGTTTGGGCCGACGTTCGATGAACATCAGCGTGGGCTCGGTGGCCTGGGCCGGCTTCGCAGGTTGATCGCGTTGGTCCCGGTCGGGCGAGTCGGCTTCGAGTCTTTCGATAACACGACGCAGTTCGTTGGCGGCCTCGCCGGGTGTCTGGTGACGGGATTCCGGACTGAGGTGCATCAAGCGATTGACAGCCTCGACGACGAAGGAGGGCAGCTCCGGTTTGACAGTGTTGACCGGCTTGGCATTCCAGTGTCGGCTGAACTGTTGGCGATCTTCCCGGGTCTTTCCGTGGGCGTAGGCTGGTTGTCCCGCCAGGAGTTCGTAGTAGATGGTGCCCAGGAAATAGAGATCACTACGGGGGTCGTTTGGTGACGCACCGGTGTTGTCTTCCAGGGTGGCGTACTCCACGGATCTCTGGGCTCGCTTCTTTGTCCCGCCGGGTTGCAGGGCTTCATTGGCGGCCAGCCCGAAGTCGACCAGCTTGGCCACTCCGTCGGTCGTCAGCAGCACGTTGGACTTCTTGAGATCCCGGTGTGAAAGCCCCTTGGAATTCGCGTACTTGAGTCCCTCGGCAAGATCCAGGGCGATCCGTGTGGCGTCGCCTGGCGACAACGCACCGCGGATCTTGATCATGTCCGAGAGGTTGCCACCGACGATGAACTCCATTGTGAAATAGTGATTGTCTTCCTCGGCCCCGATCTCGTAGATAGGCACGATGTTGGGATGCCTCAGCGGCTTGAGCAATTCGGCTTCGCGATGGAATTGTGCGAGTGCTTCGGCGTCCTCGACCCAGCGTTGTCTGAGGAGCTTGACTCCGATCATTTTGCCCGAGTCGAGGTCGACGGCACGGAAGACGCGGGCAAAGCTGCCCGATCCGTTGCGATACAGCAGCTTGGCGTTGCCCAGTACCAGGCCAGCGGTCTCGTTCTTACGAAGCTTGTTGACCTGGTAGGTCGTGAGCAGGTTGCGACGTTCCAGGGCATCCAGCAGGCCGTCGTTTGTCTGCAACGTCGTCGGCAGGCTGTCGAGGCACTGCTGAAGTTCGCCGGCATCGACGAGACGGAGACGGACGAGTTGCTTGGTGAACTCGTTGAAACTCAGAACAACCATGTCGCGGATGGGGTCGCTTGCATGAGAAACAGAATTGAGAGCAGACGCGACGCCCGGTTAGGCGACGAGACGTTCACGTGTAGCGTTGGCCCGTCCCCCCACGGTTCTGATTATTACGAGAATCGTCGGGCTTGGCAATTGAGTGAAACGGGTCGGCTGGGATGGAAAACGGATGGTGTCTTCAACCGGGCAGCGTGCCGAAGCGGACGGCACCCTGGAACAGCGTGGCGGTGATTCTCAGCGGATGACCGGGACCATCGTGGTGGAAAAACACGAGATCGGCTCGGGAGCCCGGCTTGAGTTCGATCGTCTCGAAGTTGAGCAACCGGGCCGGGTTGAGTCCGGCCATGTCAAATGCCTCGCGACGTGATAGGCCGGCGGCGGAAATGGCGTGTGCAACGCAGGTGTCGGTTTGCAGGCTGCTTCCGGCCAGCAGTTGGCTTTGTCCGGCGAGCACGATTCGGCCATCCTCGAGAATTTCCACCTGCATCGATCCCTCGTCGTACACGCCGGGTGGACAGCCGGCCAGGCCCGCCGCGTCGCAGGTGATGATCGTTCGCTGGGCAGACTTGGTTCGCAGAATTGTTCGAATCACGCTTTCGGGCAGGTGATGGCCATCGGTGATGATGCTGGCCCACAAGCGGGGATCGGCCAGTTGTTCCCAGATGTAATTCGGATGCCGTCGAATAGTGCCGTGGGCTCCGTTTCCCAGGTGGGTGCTCAGACGGGCGCCGGCGTCGACCGCCGCGGCAATCTGTTCGGGTTCGGCTGCGGTGTGTCCGATCGCCACAATCACACCGTCGTTGGTGACCCGCTGGATGAATTCAACGGCTCCCTCGGACTCCGCCGCCAGTGTCACCAGTCGGATTCGTCCTCCGGCCGTTTCCTGCAAGCGGCTGAATTCGTCGTAGTCGGCTGCGCGGACATGTTCCAGGGGGTGAGCCCCTCGAGGTCCGTCGACGGGTGAAATGTAGGGGCCTTCCAGGTGGCAGCCGGGAACCATCGCCTCGACCCAGTCGTGTCGGCGGCACGCTTCGTCAATGGCAGCAAAACCCGCGGCGAGAGCCTCGAATGAGGCGGTGATCAGCGTGGGACACAGTCGGGTGATGCCGAACGCGAAATGTGGTTCCAGGGTGCGGATCACGTCGTCGGCGGTCAGGCTGTCGCTGGAGAACCATGTGCCACCGTGACCGTTGATCTGCAGATCGAAGAAGGCCGGGGCGACCAGCGGCCAGTCGTCGACTGTTCCGGTGGGCCAGGCGGGAACGATCCGCGTGATCCGTCCGTCGGCGATCTCTATCGAGACCGGTTCCGAGGTGTCGTAGCGTCGGGCCTGGACCGAGATAGTCATTGGGGGGTCTCGTCTCGAGTGAAGAGTGACCGGCAGTCGACCAGTCGAGTGCCTTGGTCATCGGTCACCGCGTAAGGTGTTGGTCCCCAGAGGCTGACCCCGGCGTGGTGTCCGTCGGCTGCGAGGGCGTAGTAGGTCAGGTTGTAGGTGGGGCGGCCACGCTCATCGAGCAACCGTGCTGGGGTGTGTGCAATGATCCGTTCGAGGATCTCGCCGGCGGCGTCCTCCGGAGATCGGCCCGCCTGCATCAACTGGACAACGGCATAACTTCCGAGGTTGGTGAGGTTTGCCTCGCCACGTCCGGTACTGCCGCAAGAACCGACCTGGTTGTCGACATACAGCCCGGCTCCGATGATTGGTGAATCACCGACCCGGCCCGGGCGTTTGAATGCCAGGCCACTGGTGGAGGTGGTGCAGGACATTTCGCCGACGGCATTCCGGCCGGCACAGTGAATCGTCCCCGTGGGGCGGTGGTAATCGGGGCCGAACCGCCCGACATCCTCGTTGGTTGCCTCCGCGGAGTCGCCCGTGGGTGTCCCGAGCCTGATCTTGAAGAACTCGATCACATCCGGGTGCAGTTGATCATCGGCTGGAGGCAGCCAGTCCTGTCGGTCCGAGAGCGTTTCCTTCCAGTGCAGCCAGATGCGGCGAGCCTTCTCGGTGAGGAGTTCCTCGGAAACGAATCCGTGGGCACGAGCGAACTCGCAGGCCCCGTCTCCGGCGAGCAGCACGTGGTCGGAGCGGTGTAGTACCTGGAGGGCAACGCGGGCGGCGTGGCGGACTCCACGCAACGCGGCCACGCCGCCGGCGGCGTGAGTGGGACCGTGCATCACGGCGGCATCGAGTTCGACCTCGCCGTTCTCGTTGGGCAATCCGCCCAATCCGACCGACGTCTCGTTCGGGTCATCCTCGACCAGCCCGACCCCGGCGACGACGGCTTCGAGCGTGTCGACACCGTCGCGCATTTGCTCGAAGGCCAACCGAGTTGCCTGGAGGCCATTCTTGGAGGCAATGGCAACGACCGGCGCGTTCATCGAGGAGTCCCGACGGATGTGGTGATGCGAATGGTTTTAGACGTCGGGGTGCTTCTTGTGCCAGCGGGTCGCGTGCTGGTATTTTGCGGCAATTCCCAGCAGTGTCATCTCGCTCCAGGCCGGGCCGACCAGTTGCAGCCCGGTCGGCAGCTTGTCTTCCCCGAATCCATTGGGGACGCTGATGCCGGGGATTCCAGCGGCATTGCCGGCCCCGCCGATTCGGCTGGCGTGGTGTCCTCGGCGGTAGTCGCTGAAAGACCGGTCGTTGGGATAGGCGACGGTGGCCAGCGTGGGGGTGACCATCGCGTGGATTCCCTCGAAGAGTTCATTGAGGGTGGACTGGATTTTTGGCCGGATTCTCATGGCATTGATGTAATCCTTGGCCGGAATCATCATCGATGCGTGACCTCCCCAGCGATCTTCCGGGGCCGTCAATTGCCAGACATCTCCACTGGAAACCAGGTCCTCGAATGCCGCGGCCATCTCGCAGGCGATCAGCGTTCCAGCCACATCCTCGTAAGGCAGGTCGGGCAGGGTGACTTCGCCGATCTCACAGAAGTCCTCGAGTTGATCCAGCGACTTGCGGAAATTCTTCCTGACGGCTTTCTGCACGTGCTGATCGCAGCCGGCCACAACGGCGAGCTTTGGCTTGGTATCCAAGTCGTTGGAACCGGACCACGCGAAGGGCCTGTCGACACTGGTGGCGTCTGCGTCGTCGGGGCCGGCAATTGCTGCCAGTACGAGGCCACAGTCATCAGCCGTGCGGCCCATCGGTCCCAGTTTGTCCATGGTCCACGAGAGGGCCATTGCCCCGTGGCGGCTGACCCGACCGTAGGTCGGTCGCAGGCCCGTGATCCCGCAGAAGCCAGCTGGTGTCATGATCGAACCCCAGGTCTCGCTGCCGATGGCAAAGGGCACCAGGCCAGCGCCGACGGCTGATCCAGGGCCGCTGGAAGATCCGCCAGCCCAGCGATCGGTATCCCAGGGGTTCAGGCCTGCTCCGGTGAAACTCGCATTGGATTGCTTGTAGCCCAGTCCTCCGGCGATTTCGACCATCGCCAGTTTCGCGGCCAGGACGGCTCCCGCTTCGCGAAGCTTGAGGATCACCGTGGCATCCTTGTCGATGACACGGTCCTTCATGGGGGCCGCTCCCCAACTGGTGGGGATGCCCCGGGTGGCCAGCAGGTCCTTGACCCCGTAGGGGATGCCGTGCAGGGGGCCACGGTCACGGCCGGCTGCCAGTTCAGTGTCGGCCTTTTGAGCTTCCTGACGGGCCAGGTCGCCGGTGACCGTCGCTACGGCATTGAATTTCGGGCCGAGACGATCCAGTCGGTCGAGAAAAAACTCGGTGAGTTCCAACGACGTGAAGTCGCCCCGGCGTAGACCGGCGGCCAGTTCTCGGACCGGAGCGAAGGCGGTCTTGTCTTTTATGGGCATTGTGGGTCGGTGGTTGAGTTGGATCGGGCGAATGGAGCTCAGTGGTCGGAATCGAGCGCCGCAAAAAGGAACCCGGGTTCGTCGGCGTTCTTGAGCGGAAAGCCGCTGAGGCGTCGTGAGCGAGCCATGTCACCTCGGATGTCGTTGTAGACCCCCTGCAGGACATCCTGGTCGTCGAGCCGTTTGTCGGGATATTGTTGGCGGATGATTTCTAGCGCCAGGACGGCCGGTGGCGGAGGGTCTGGGTCGGCTTTTGTCGCGTCGTCCGGTTTTTGCGGTGTCTTTGGGGGGGCATCTGCCGCACTGGTTTCGAGGGCTGTGGCAGCTGTGGCAGCTGTGGCGGCGGCAATCGTTCGTGCGAAATCGCGTCGATTGACCGGATCGGGGGGCTTGGCTGGTGCCATGAAAGGGCCGCCGTCTTGCTGGACGAGGAAAGAATGGGGTGAGTATAGCTGGAGGCGGTGCGTTAGGAGAGGATGGACGGTCGAGTTTCGTGGCGCGGGGCGTTACGATCGAGGGAACCCGCGAACAATTGCCGAGCGAGATTCCATGTACCTGAAGATGGCCAAACGGTTCCTGATGGAGACCGACAAGCGGTTGGCCTGGAAGTTTTTCCGGATCATGGGCGTTGGCGGAGTCCGCTCGGTGCTCAAGTACCGGCGTCGCCTGAAGCGGGGCGAGTTTTTTCCGCCATTTCTTTACGTTTCGATCATCAACAGCTGCAACCTGCGTTGCCAGGGCTGTTGGGTGGACGTTTCGGCCAAGCAGGAGCGAATCGACATCGAGGCGATGTCGAAATTGATTGGCGAAGCCCAGGCGATGGGCAACGTGTTCTTCGGGATTGTTGGTGGCGAGCCATTCATGCACCCCGAGATCCTGGAGATTTTCCGTCGGCACCCCAAGTGCTATTTCCAGGTCTTCACCAACGGCCATTTCATCACCAGCGAGGTGGCTGCGGAACTGCGTCGGCTTGGCAATGTGACGCCGTTGATCAGTGTCGAGGGAACCGAGATCATCAGCGATGAACGTCGTGGTCGCGGCAATGTGCTCAGCCAGACCATGCAGGGCATCCAGAATTGCCTGGACAACAAGGTGTTCACCGGTGTGTGCACCAGCCTGTGTCGTACGAACATCGACGACCTGTTGACCGACAAGTGGGTGGATCGG
>CAWVUS010000265.1:0-7619 GCA_963933195.1 uncultured Planctomycetaceae bacterium | reverse complement strand
CACCTGCTCCGTCGATGGCACAGAAACCAGCCGTGCAGAAAATCGATGGCCTGGTCAACTGGGTCTACGACTACGAGCAGGGTCGCCAGTTGGCCAAGCGGACTGGCAAGCCAATGTTCGTCGTCTTCCGGTGCGAACGCTGACAGGCCTGCAACGATTTTGACGGGCAGGTTGTCCGTCGTGACCCCCAGGTGGGACGGTTGTCCCGCCAGTTTGTCTGTGTCCGTATCCAGTCGATGAATGGCATCAACCTGGACCTGTTCCAGTTTGAATTCGACCTGACCTGGATGTCGTTTTTCATGGACTCCAAGAACCGTGTCTACACCCGGTACGGCGGCCGAGATGACTCGGATCCCGAATCTCACCTCAACCGGGATTCGCTCCTGGCCACCATGCGCAAGGCCCTGATGCTGCACAAGCTGGGCGACGTGTTGAAGAGTTCTCTCGAGCCGACCGGCCGCACCGTTCGTACACCCGAACAGATCCCGACCATGCGGGCGATGATGGCCAAGCGAAAGAACAAGTGCATTCACTGCCACGACATCAAGGTCGCCACGCTCAAGCACCTCCGCAACCAGGACAAGCTCAGGCGACAGATGGTCTTCACCTACCCGACACCGGCAAACCTGGGCATCTCCGTCGACCCCGTGCAGCAGTCGGTCGTCGACAGGGTCCGGACGGGAACCCCGGCCGCCCGGGCGGGAATCCGTGCCGGTGACCGGATTGCCAGTGCCGGAGACCATCGCGTGTTAACACTCGGAGACTTCTCGCGGGTTCTCGAGACAATCCCCGCCCGTGGTCGTTTGTCCCTGGAACTGCAACGCAACGGAGAGAGCATCCGGGTCCGGATCGACCTGCCAAACGGCTGGCGACAATCCACCGATCCGAGCTGGCGCGAATCTCTTCACGTCGTCGGCCCCAATTGCGGTCTCTGGGGCCGCCGCCTGAATGCCAATGAACGGCGCCGATTGAAAGTCCCACCCAACAAGCTGGCGCTGAAGGTCACCTTCATCTGGGGACCACACACCCGCAAGGCCGGAATCAAGGTCGGAGACGTTGTCGTCGGTCTCGACGGACAATCCCACGACATGACCATCAAGCAATTCAACGCACACCCGATGCTCCGTCGGAACTGGGGTGACACCATCCCGGTCATCCTCAAGCGTGGAAACAGAAATGTGACGGTCCGGATGACATTCCCCAACCGGCCCAGCGACTAGTTTCTCGACGTCTCGGCGTCTCGGCGCCGGCTGCTCTGGCCGGTTCTCGTCGAATCAATACAATGCGTGCCTGACCAACAGGGGCTGGCGAAAGCGACACGGACCATGAGCGGACGTCGGATCCTGGTGACCGCGGCTTTGCCGTATGCCAACGGGCACATTCATATCGGTCACCTGGTCGAATACATCCAGACCGACATCTGGGTGCGTTTCCAGAATCTCCGTGGCCACCGCTGCATCTACCTGTGCGCCGACGACACCCACGGGACGGCGATCATGATCCGGGCCCGCCAGGAGGGGCGGAGCGAAGCGGAAGTCATCGGCGAAATGCAACAGGCACACGTCCGCGACTTTGCCGGATTCGACATCGCCTTCGACAACTACGGCAGCACCAACAGCGACGAGAATCGCACACAATGTGCCGAAATCTGGAAGGCACTCCGCGACGCCGACCTGGTCCACCAGAAACAGGTCACCCAGTTGTTTGACCCGGTCGAGGGCACCTTCCTGGCCGATCGATTTGTCCGGGGCACGTGCCCCAAGTGCGAGGCACCCGACCAGTACGGTGACAGCTGCGACAAGTGCCTGGCCAACTTCAGTCCCACCGACCTCATCGATCCCCGCAGCACACTTTCGGGGGCCACTCCCGAAATCCGAACCGCCGATCACCTGTTTGTCCGCATCGAACAGTTGCACGGGTTTCTCGACGAATGGACGCAAGATGGCGACCACCTGCAGTCGGAGGTCGCCAACTATCTCAAGGGCCACTTCCTGGGCGACGAACTTCGTGACTGGGACGTTTCCAGACCCGCTCCTTACTTCGGCTTCGAGATCCCCGATGCCCCCGGACATTACTGGTACGTCTGGTTCGACGCACCGATTGGCTACATGGCGTCCACCCACCAGTGGTGCCAGGCCAACGGTGAAGACTTCGACACGTGGTGGCGCGATCCCGAGACAGAAATCCACCACTTCATTGGCAAGGACATCACCTACTTCCACACGCTGTTCTGGCCGGCGATGCTCAAGACCGCCGGGTTCAACCTGCCGACAAAGGTGCACATCCACGGTTTCCTGACCGTCGACGGGCGAAAGATGTCGAAATCCGAAGGCACCTTTGTGCAGGCCTCGACGTATCTCGAGCACCTCAACCCCGCCTGGATCCGTTATTACTACGCCTCCAAGCTCGGCCCTCGTCTGGACGACCTGGATCTCAATCTCGACGAGTTCGTCACCAAGGTGAACACCGACCTGGTCGGCAAGGTGGTCAACCTGGCCAGTCGCACGGCAAAGTTCATCTCCGGGAACAACACCGCCGCCGAGTACCCCGACGACGACGGACTTTTTGTCCGAGGAACCGAGGCCGGCGAACGGATTGCCGCGGCGTACGAAGCGTGCGATTTCAACACGGCGATGCGTGAGGTGATGGCGCTGGCCGATACAGCCAACAAGTTCGTCGAAGATGCTGCACCGTGGGCATTGAAGAAAGACCCCGACCAGGCGGACCGACTGGTCGATGTCTGCAGCATCGCCCTGAACCTCTTCCGACAACTGGCCATCTATCTCGCACCGGTTCTGCCCCAACTGGCCGAACAGACCGGGCAATTGCTCAACGATCCGATCACCAACTGGGACCAGTCCCAGGCACCGCTGGCCGGCACTCCCGTCGGGGAGTTCCAGCACATGATGCAACGAGTCGACCCCAAGCAGGTACAAGCCATGATCGATGACAGCAGGGAAGCCACTCCCCTGGAGAACCAACCCGAAGCCGTGGAAGCAGAAGACACCACGAGCGAAGAACCCGGTGAGGACACGCCCCCACCGGAAACAATTGACGAGAACGGTGGTGGAGACGACCAGCCCGAGGCGGAAGCCCCCACGGCAGGTTGTGAAGCCCACCAGCAAGAGCCGCTGACAACCGAGCTCTGCACGTTTGACGACTTCATGAAAGTCGACATGCGTGTGGCCCGCGTGGCCCAGGCGTCTCATGTCGAGGGAGCCGACAAGCTGCTGCAACTGGTTCTCGACCTCGGCGGCGATGTCCGCAAGACGGTCTTCGCCGGTATCAAGGGCGTCTACCAGCCCGAGGACCTCGTCGACCGACTGGTCGTCTGTTGTGCCAACCTCGCCCCCCGGAAGATGCGGTTTGGAACCAGCGAAGGCATGGTGCTGGCCGCCGGTCCTGGCGGAGACGACATCTTTCTACTCGCTCCCGACTCGGGCGCCGTCCCCGGCCAGCGAGTCCACTGATTCGTCGACCAGGTCCGTTTTGCCGCGATGGAGCATCACGACCAGCGACCAGGTTGCCAGGGGGGCGATCTGCATCACCAGCCGTCCGGCCGCCCATTCCAGGTTGTTCTCGTAGTCGGGAATCACCAGAAACGGCACACAAAAAGCGGCCAGCATCAGCCCGCTGGTCACCAGTGGCCATCCCACCGCGAGAGTACGCCAGCCCCCCCGGTCCTGGAAGATCGCCACGACCAGCAGCAGGCCGACGGCTCCAAACCACGGGGCGACAGCGGCTTCCACCAGGAACTTTCCCACGACCCCCGGCAATCGCCAGAGCCCGTCAACCACGCCCGACACCGTCAGCAGTTGGCGATAGTCATCCGGTAGCACGCCGGCCACGACACCTCGCGTAAATACCACCTCATGGATTGCCAGGACCAGGGCCACCACAACGGCGGTCAAAACGATTTCCCAGGTGACCCGTCGCCGGCGGTGAGCAATCGCGACAATTCCGGCCACTCCCACCAGGACCGCCACCGACACCGTCCCCTCGGCCTTGGCCAACCCAGCCACCACCAGGCACAGGCCCACCAGGAACCACCACCCACGTCCCTGTGCCTGCTCTCGGTCCAGTGCCGCCAGTGCCGCCACAACTGCCGACAACAGGGCCACCCCAACCAACAATTCGGGGCACCCCTTGAAAGCGGCGAGGTTGTTCTGCAACGCTCCGAGTCCGAACCACACTGGCAGCATCAGAAACAGCACGCCCCCCCTTACGGAATCCCGGCTTCCCAGCCTGGCCAGCCCCCCGATCACCACGCCGCCCAGGGCCAACCATGTCAGGGGAAACATCAGCACCGCCGTCGACTCGCTGAACCCCCGGTTGTCGGAACTGTCGTACCCTCCCGCTCCACCAAAAACCGCCTCGGCAGCCGGGACCAGCAATGGGTATCGAGGATGAAAATGCACGTGATCGGGATCCTGGAATACCGACCCATCCCACGGTCCTGGCTCCGTCTGCATCAGCCTCGCCTTGTAGGCCCACTGCATCCGCTGATCAAACCCCTCGATCCCTCGGATGGCTGCGATCACCACCACCACCACGAACAACACCAGCACCGGTACCAGCAGGCGAGATCTGCGGTTCGCCGAGACCTGCGGAACATCTCCAGGCATCACGATGTCCTCGCCTGGCCCGCCAGTCCCTCGCTTCCGCAAGCCGACGGCCACACCACCCAGCACCAGGTTCGGTAACAACGGCCACCAGAACGCCACCGGTTTGCCGCACAAGAACAACAGCAATCCAGCGAGCGACGTGACCGCGAGCCCCGCCAGCCACGACCAGCCCCAACGTTCACTTGTTGACGACAACTGGCTGTCCACCCCCACCGACAACAGCAGCCCCCGGCCACCGGCAATCGTGATCACGACCGCCACTCCGAAAAGCAACCATCCCATCGGCGCGGGATACCTCAGCGGATCCAACGTTTTCAGCAAACCTGGCGAGGCCACGACTTCGTTGTCCTCGGGTTTCAACGGACCCAGGACCGACTCGACCGTTTCGGCCTCGACCTCGACGAGCCGGTTCCCGTGTACCACCCATCCGATCTTGTGGGTTGTCACAAACTCCCCGAGAGACCGCCGTGACTCGCCGATGGCGGATGCTGAATACACACGACGGGGAAAGATCCAGTACGCCAGTTCTCGTTCCAGGTACTGGTCGGCAGGCACTCGCGGGGCCTGCCAGGTGTCCACCAGCACTGGCGCGTCGGACGGTACGCGTTCGAGGATCTCCGCGACCAACCCGCCCAGGTCCCCGACCGACCGGACCATCCGGATCTCCGGACGTGCCCAACTGACCGTTGCGGAAAACAAGTGGGCCGTCACCGCGAGGATCGAAAGCACCGACCAGGCAATCAGTACCCAACGTCCCAGTGATCCAGGCTGCTTCTGATAACTGAAACCGGTCACTCCGCCACGCTCCTGGATCAACTGGTCCAGCCAGAATAGCACACCAGGCCCTGGACCCGGCTATAATGGCAGCTTGCCATGCCCGACTCGACCTCTCCTTCACCCCGCCGCCGACGTTGGTTCGTCGCAACCTACATCGCCTTCCTGGTGATGGTCGCCGCGGCCGTGCTGCGGCTGGTGCGTGTGGAAGCCGACGTCTGGGATTACTACTACCCCGAGTTGCGTTCCTCTGGTGCGGTCTCGGCCCCGACATCGCGGGATGATGGCAAACTGGATGTGCTCACCCTGGGCGGCTCGGTCCTGTTGCAGATCGAATCCGCCCTGGAGAACCGGCTCAGGGGTGAACTTGGTGATCGGGTCCGTTACTACCACCTCTCGACCACGGCGCACACCTCCCGAGACAGCCTGCTCAAATACCAGCAATTGAGCCAACAGAAATTCGACGTGGTCATCCTCTGTCACGGAATCAACGACGTCAGGATGAACTACTGGCCGCAGGCCGACTTCCAGGACGACTACACGCACTGTCCCTGGTACGCGTCGCTCCAGCGAGACTCGTCCGGTGGCCAACTCACTCTCTGGAATCGCCTCACGGACTTCGCCTCACAGGAAGGGCTCGGCCCGCCCCCGCCCGGCAAGTACCCGCTTGGGCGTGACCTCAAGACCGCGGCAGCATTCGAGAGCAACCTGCAGCAACTGGCCTCCGCATCGGTCCACCGGGACGACCGGGTCGTGATCCTGACAATGGCTCACTACCTGCCTGAAAACTACACCCGGGAGGCATTCAGGGACGGTCAACTCGACTATGGCATCGGAGACGTGAAGTACGCGGCCGAATTGTGGGGCAAACCGGATCAGGTCGCTGCAGGAATCACCGAACACAACCGGCGTACGAGGGCGGTCAGCCAGCAGCACGAGAATGTCCAACTCGTCGATCTCGAGCAGCAGATCGAGTCATCGGGACGCAATTTCAGCGACATCTGCCATCTGACCCGAATCGGTCAACAACGGGTGGTCGACGTGGTGGCGCCAATCGTGGTTCGGATGGTCGACGAAGGCCGTCGGTAAACGGCATCACTTCGGACAACAGTAACCGACACCACGAACCGTCCGGACCAGTCCCTCGCGATCCAGGAGCGACTGGCAAAGCGATCGCAGCGGCACATCGATGGTCCGTTCCATCGAATTGGCGTCACTGCCACGGGGGGCATCGAGCGGATCAAAAATCGATCAGGAATCGTGTGCCAATGATCTGGTAGCTGCCACCGTCCAGCGGCCCTCCGGCGAAGACATCACGATCGGCAATTCGCCCATCGATGAAGTTGAACTGCATTCGGGCGTTGGGATTCCAGTGCCAGTTGACTCCGAAGGTCAGGGATTCCCCAACACCACCAGTGATATCCGCATCGGTGAAATCGGCATACGACCATCGCAGTGCGAGTTGCCAGGCACCCCACCCGCCGGCGTCGCCGCCGGATCCCATGAAAAAGTTCTCGTTGGGCTTCACACGGCCGATAGTGCCAGACTTCCTGGACCAGGTCATGTTCTCACCTGTCAGGAAATAGGACACGTAGGCGTATCCACCCATCAGGTGAACATCGGGGCCCGCGCCGGGATCCCGCTCCAACCAAAGGTTCTGGTACTCGCCGCACAACTGCAGAGGACCAAGGTTCACCAGGGATTCCATACCGATCATGGTGTACCAGTCGGCTCCAGCAATCCGCCCGGTGTCGAGCCAACGATTGACGCTGCGAGCTTCCGGGCGATGACGGAAACGAGCCTCGTTGTCCTGGCTGCCGTTGTTGATCGCATTGCCGTCAGGATGAGCCACGGTACCGTGAATGGCCAGGTGGCCATGATCACGACCATCATCTTCCCAGAGAAACGTGGTGGCCAATCGACCGGCGATTTCCGCCTGCAGATGGTCGTTGATGTGCTGGCCCTCGTCCTGGATCAAACGCTGGTTGTAGACGCCGAACCGCCAATTCCACTCCTGGTCATCCGACACACCGTAGGAGGCGATCCCCAGACGCCGCGCGTCCTGGTTGAACGACTCGATCACGAACGGCCGCTCGATGAAAACGTTGTAACGGCTGCTGTTGAGGTGATCCAAGCCATAGGGCCGTTTCTGGTTACCGATCAGCACCGTCTGCAAAACGTCCAGGTCGTGAAAGCCGAGCCACACATCGCGAAACTCGG
>CAWVUS010000264.1:0-7624 GCA_963933195.1 uncultured Planctomycetaceae bacterium | reverse complement strand
GGTTCCATCAAGTGGCTACTCCTGGATTTCCAGGCCAATCTCGCCGCAAACACAACGACGACATTCGTCGTCAAATATGGCCCGGGTGTCACCCGGCCAACGGTCAAGGACCCCATCACGATCACCGACGGCTACGATGGGATGACCGTCGACACCGGCCGGCTCCGCATGCACCTGGACCGCACCAACTTTCGCCCACTGAGCGAAATCTGGCTCGACCGCGACAACGACGGGCGATACACCGATTCCGAAAGGGTCACCCACGCCGACTCCCCCGGGCTCATCCTCACCACGCCCGACGGCAATCGTTTCCACGCCCACCGCTCGCCTCTTCAGATCACCCGTGAACAACAAGGCCCCCTGAGAACCTGTTTGAAACTCGACGGCGCACACAAAAACGAACACGGTCATTTTTTCCGCTACATCATTCGTTTGCATCTTTTCCGCGGCCAACCGGACATCCGGATCGATTACACGTTCATAAACGACAACACCGCCAAGACGATGAGCCAGGTCGCCTCGTTGAATTGTGGCTGGACGCTGGCGGGGACAGACCCCACGTCCTACCACCTCGAGGGTGCCCGGGCGAAACCCACTCGCTTGTTCCAGGTCGACGACCGCCGCTTCCACGTCAACGACAAACCGGCAGGCCGCACGGCGACTGGCTGGGCGGCCAGTTGGAACCGCCAGGCCGGCATTGCCGTCGGCGTGCGCCACTTCTGGCAAAACTGGCCCAAGTCTCTCACCGTCGGCAAACGGGGCCTCTCGGTGGGAATTCTCCCCGGTTTTCCCAAGGGCACCTACGACGGGCGACCAATCCGGGACGAGGCCAAGCTGTTCTACTACCTTCGTAACGGCGAATACTCGTTTAAGATCGGCGTCGCCAAGACACACGAAATGTGGGCGACATTTCTCCCCGGAAAACCGGACCCAGCACAACTCGACACGCATTTCCAATCACTCCAGCAGCGACTGCTCGCCCAAGCCTCGCCCGAGCGGATAGCTGCCACGGGCGTCCTTGGTGCGATGCCCCCCGCCCGCCCCGGCCCGACAGCAGGGTACGACAAGTGGTTCTCCGGATTTCTGGACAAACACGTGCACGGCCAGGCCGAGGTTCGTGAATATGGGCTGCTGAATTTTGGCGACTGGTACTCAATCCCCTGGGATTCCTGGGGAAACCTCGAATACGACACGACCCGGTGCTTCTTCCAACAGTATCTTCGAACCGGAGACCGCCGTTTTTTCGACCAGGCCGAAATGGCGGCCCGCCACCTGGTCGACGTGGATGTCGTTCATGCAGTCAACCAACCGATACGCGAATATGGCGGCAGCTGGCAAATCGAACCCGGCGCGATCTGGGCTCATGCGGTCGGACACACCGGTGGGTATTACGGCCGGTACGACGGCGAAAAGTACCACGACATCGCACCGCTGGTCATGAAGGGCGCTTACCAACTTGGCCTCGTGGACCTGGGCCATCACTGGATTGGCGGTGCCTTTGATCATTTCCTGCTGACTGGTGACCGTCGAACGCAGGAGGTCGCCGTCATGGTGTCCGACGCGATGGCCCGTCGGACCCCCACCCGTTACACCGATCACCTGCGTGGAATCGGCTGGCCTTTGCAGATGATGATGGCCGCGTGGGACGCCACCGGCAACCAGGCCTACCTGGCTGCCGCCACCCGCCAATGGCGGCGACTCAGGCAACATCTCGATCCCAAGCGGGGCTGGGTTATCAAGTTGGCATTCGGGCACTGCAGCGAACCCAGTGACGCCGGCCGGTGTCGCGGCCAGAACGCCTATATGTTGGCACTGACCCTAAGCGGGCTGGCTCGTTATCACGAAGCCACCGGCGACCCAGAAGTACTTGTCGGGTTGTCCGCCGGAATTGACCAGTTGATCCGCGGCTGCTGGGACGAAAAGCACAAGGCCTATCGCACCACAACCTGCAAACACATGCGGCACCTTCGGCCATCGGGTCAAAATTCTCCGGCCGCGCTCATTGCCCAAGCCATTGCGTACGAATCAAAACTCACCGGAAATCCCGAGCACAAGCGAATCGGCCGAGAGGCTCTAAAAACCCTGATCGCCGCCGGAATCAAGAACCTGCCGACAGAGAACTTGAATGGACAGACCGGATACGGCAGCATGATGTTCCTGTTCACTCCCTACGGCTTGCCGTTGCTTGAAGACCATCCCCAAAAGGTCCCTGATAGGACACAACCATGACTACAGACACCAATCGCCGTCAGTTCCTCCAACACTCCGCCACCACGACCACCGCCGTGGCTGCAACCGGCATCGTGGGAGCCCACGCTGCCGGAAAGCCCCAATCCAAAACCGTCCGGTTGGGGATCATCGGTTGCGGGGGAATCATGGGACACCATGTCACGGGACTGGTCCAGCGCCGAGAGGATGTTCACTTTTCGTGGCTGTGTGACGTTGACCCCCGACAGATTCGCGCCAAGCAGGCCATCATCGGGAACTTTCAGTCGAACGCGCCGCGGACGACACAGAAATTCGAAGACGTCCTGGATGATTCCAACGTCGACGCGGTGATCATTGCCACGCCGCACCACTGGCACGCCCCGATCGGCTTGCCGGCTCTCGCTCAGGGCAAGGACGTTTACGTCGAAAAACCCCTCTCCCACGTTTTCAACGAGGGCCCGATGATGATCGAGGCCGCCAAACGTCACGGCCGTGTCGTCCAACAGGGAAGCCAGATGCGCAGCAGTGCCGTCACAGCCAAGGCCGAGGGGCTGCTCAAGGATGGACTGATTGGCGAGGTTATGGTCGCACGAGCATGGACCGCCGAAACACGGAACGTCGTAAAGCCCGTTCCCGACAGCAAACCACCGACAGGAGTCGACTACGAGCGTTGGCTGGGCCCGGCGCCCAAGCGAGCCTTCAACCCTCATCGCTTTCACGTGTCGTGGCGAAGGTTCAAAGACTACGCCAACGGTGAGATCGGTGACGACGGCATCCACGATATCGACATGGCCCGTTGGGGACTGGGCAATGACCTTCTGCCGAGCAAGGTCTCAGCCGGGGGCGGCCGGATGATTCTTCACGGCCACAGCTCTGACTACCCCGACAACATGATCGTCCGCTACGAATTCCCGGACGGAAAGGTGATGGTTTACGAGAACTATCCGTTCACAGCTTATGGAATGCACGGGTTCGACAACGGCAACGTCTTCTACGGGACCAAAGGTTACATGGTCTTCTCGCGACGAGGTGCCTTCAGCACGTTCCTGGGCCCCAAGAGCCAGCGTGGGCCCACCGAAGGCAAGGAACTGCGAGGCCAGCGAGGATACGCCGAGCACATGGACGACTTCTTGTCAGCCGTCCGCACCAGGCGGTCCACCACACGAGCCAACGCCAAAGCAGCTCACCTCTCGTGTGCCCTGGTCCACTTCGGCAACATCGCCTACGACACCAACAGCGCCTTGACCTTCGATAGCACTGCCGGACGTTTTCTCGGCAACCCGGCCGCCGACAAACTGCTGGGCAAATCGTACCGGGAACCGTACGGCCTTCCCGCACTGGCTCAGGCAAAATAGACACGCACGGACAGGCACGCAGCGGGAGCCCACCCTTTGGGAGGGAGGGTTTCCGTTGCCCTCTGCCCGACTCTTTGCCGACTACACGCCAGGCAATTCGCCCGCACTGGCCATGGCTTGGAACCGCGAGACTGATCGGGCGAGTCCTTCCTCGAGCGAAGTCAACGGCATCCGAGGAAACAACTCGACGGTGTTGCTTGCATCGAGATCGCAGACAAACGGCATGGTCGTGGCGTCGTCCTCCACGGCGATGTCAAAACCCGAGATCCCGGCTTCCAGGCAGACTTTCTTCAGTGTCTCGAGAAACAACTCGGTTTCCACCGTCTGTCCACGCAGATTCAGCGAGTCGTAACCGCTGAACGGTTCGATAGCAGACAAGGAAAACCCGGCTCCCACATCCTCGACAAAATGGAAATGTTCCCGCCCGTGATAGGGCAACCGGTAAGTCTGCTCCAACACCGCAGCCTTGATCGCCGTCGTCGGAGCCGAAGTCAAACCGAGATCCCGACCCGGGCCATAAGTCGTCGCCAACCGCAGACTGACCGTCGACACGCCTGTCTCGGCATGGAACGCCTGGGCCACGCCTTCCCCGGCCACCTTCCAGTACCCATACAAGTTCGGAGGAAGAAACGCCGAATCTGGCGTCACCGAGTCGCCGGGATACAACGAACGCGGCCCATAGACCGCCGCCGAACTCGCGTACACGAAACGCTCGAGCGAATCGCCCAACTGCCTCGCAGCACGGAACATGTTCACCGTCCCCGCCACGTTGACGTTCAGCCCTTCCATTGGCCGAGCCTGGCAGTCGGGAGACTGGTATGCCGCCAAGTGAATGATCGCCACCGGTGCCGCGGCGGCGATCGCTGAGGCCACCTGTTCCGGGTTGGTGATATCCCCAGCGGTAAACCGAATGCGATCGTGGTACTCCCGCGGAATTCGACTGAAATCCTCGCGACGACTGAATCCCACCACATCGTCGACCCCATTCTCCAGCAAGTGCACAACCGTGGCAGCGCCGATGCATCCAGTCGGGCCGCTGACAAATACTGTGGACATCTCCAGTGGATCCTTGAAAGGGTGTGCCAGTCCGACCAACCACGATTCGTGCCCAGCCATTCGCCAACATCACTAATTGGACAGCTTCTTCCGACAGTGGAGAAAACCGTTAGAGAGATCAACTCGACGGGAGACATTCCGGATTCAATTGCCCGTCTGCGGCATGCCGCTACGTGGCAACACAAAAGCACTGGCCATCCCGTGGACGGGACCGACAGCATCCCCTTGACGAGACACCGCTTCGAATTCCGCGACGGTATTGAGTTCGCCCCCCCTTGTATCATCCGCTCGCACTCACGGAGCGGATCGGCAAGAATGGACGGCGACTTCGACAGCCCACACACCGCATTCGGTCGTTCTCCCAGATGACACGCACCACACTCCTCAACCTGGCGTGCGCCGGGATGATGATCGCCGCCCTGGCTTCCGTAACACGGGCCGCCGACCCCGTCCGCCCGATCGATTTCGACCAGACGGTGGCCGCTTTACTGGCAACCCGTTGCTTGGACTGCCATAGCGGAACGTCCCCCAAGGGCGGACTGGACCTGACAACCCACGGCCGCGCCATCCGCGGTGGTGAAACCGGCCCCGCATTTGTGCCCGGCCGCCTCGATGCCAGCCTGGCCTGGAAGCGAGTCGTCGCCGGTGAAATGCCACCCAAGAAGCGACTCTCGACGAACGAACAGGCGGTGCTGAAGCAGTGGATCCTGGAAGGTGCTCGCTGGGGCACGGACCCGATCGACCGCTACCGGTATACAACGGCCACCCGCGCCGGAACCGACTGGTGGTCACTCCAGCCCCTGGCTGACCCCAAGCCGCCGGTTGTCTTGGACAAGAAGTGGCCACGCGGGGTCCTCGATCGGTTCATCCTTGCCCGGCTCACCGCAAACCGTCTGTCTCCCACACGACCAGCTACGCCCCGCCAACTGGTCCGTCGATTGCACGTTGACCTGATTGGACTTCCCCCCGCCCCAAGAACTGTGGCCGTTTTTGTTGCCAACCCCACCGACGCTGCCTATGCAAAACTGGTGGACAGCCTGCTTGCCTCGCCCGAATACGGCGAGCGATGGGGCCGCCACTGGCTGGACGTCGTTCGCTTCGGAGAAAGCAACGGATTTGAACGCAATGGCCCCCGGAAAAATTTCTGGCCCTACCGCGACTGGGTCATCGACGCGTTGAACCAGGACATGCCATACGACCGTTTCGTTCGCCTGCAATTGACCGGCGACCTTCTGTTGCCTGGACGGCAGGGGGCCGCGTCCGCCGGTTTTCTTGTCGCGGGTGTTCACAACACCGTCGTTGGGGGCAGCAAACGAATGAAGCTTCTCGCCAGGCAAGACGAACTGGAGGATCTCGCGGCCAGCGTTGGCCAGACGTTCCTGGGCCTCACGGTCAATTGCGCAAGGTGTCACGACCACAAATTCGACCCGATTCCCACGACCGAGTACTACCGGATCATTTCCGCGTTGGATGGCGTGAATCACGGAGAACGTGAAGTTGCCGACTCGAGTGTCGCCGGAGAGTTGGCCGTTGTGACCAAACGCGTCACAACCCTTACAACGCAACTCCGTGCCATCGAAACCACCGTCCGCAAACAGATCCTGAAAAAACGCAAGGACTCTCCGAGCGGCGACAATCGATCCAGTCGACCCCGCCCATTCGCCGAATGGCGATTCGACGATGATCTCCGCGACACCATCGGAAAACTGCACGGCCGTTCGGTTGGAGGAGCACGGCTCGACAACGGCGCATTGGTTCTCAACGGTAAAACGGCCTACGTTCAAACCGCGACTCTCGACACTCCACTTGCCGAGAAGACTCTCGAAGCCTGGATTCAACTCGACAACCTCACCCAACGGGGGGGTGGCGCGATCAGCATCCAGACCCCCGGTGGACTTGTATTCGATTCAATCGTCTTTGGGGAACGCGAGGCCGGGCAATGGATGGCTGGCAGCAATGGCTTCGTCCGCACGAAGTCATTCAACGCTCCGCAAGAATCCCGGGCAACCACCACACCTGTCCATTTCGCCATCACCTACCGGGCCGACGGCACAATCACGGGATACCGTGATGGCCAGCCTTATGGAAAACCCTACAAGACCGGCTTCCAGCGCTACGCTTCCGGGAAAGCTGAGATCATCTTTGGCCTGCGGCATGCACCTGTGGGAAGCAACAAAATGCTTTCCGCTCGCATCCTCGAAGCCCGACTGTACGATCGCGCACTTTCACCGGAAGCCGTCGCAGCATCAGCAGGCAAACCGAGTTCTTTCGTTCCGGTCCGCGAATTGCTGGCCGGCATGAACACGGTTCAACGCAAAACACACGCCGCATTGAAGACGCAACTCGCCCCGCTCCTGGCCCAACAGCAGACGCTCAGCCAGAAATCCCGTTCCAAGCTCTACACCATCACACCCCGCCAGCCCTCGGAGATGAAAGTCCATATCCGAGGCAGTGTCACCAACTACGGCCCCGTTGTTAAGCCGGGGGGAATTGCAGCCGTACCGGGACTTCCTGCCGAATTCCAACTCGCCTCCAACTCCGGCGACGCTGTCCGACGTAAGAAACTCGCCGACTGGATCACTGCACCGGGTAACGGACTTTTCGCCCGTGTCATCGTCAATCGGGTCTGGCATTACCATTTCGGACAGGGTTTCATCACCACGCCCAGCGATTTCGGCTTCAACGGTGGAAAACCCAGCCACCCCCAATTGCTGGAATGGCTCACGTCTCGGTTTGCTCAGGACAACTACAAACTCAAATCGCTCCATCGACGCATCCTTCTCTCCTCCACCTACCGGCAGGGGTCGCAATCCAATCCGGCCGGAGTGGCAATCGACTCCGGAAACAGGCTGTTGTGGCGAATGACTCCGCGGAGGGTTGAGGCCGAGGTTGTCCGCGATTCCATTCTGGCAGTCGCGGGCCAACTCAACCCTCAACGCGGGGGACCAGGCTTCGAGGACGTTTCAATCATCCCCAACAATGGAACCACCTACTACCAACCGGTC